>NZ_JCBANT010000006.1:0-191128 GCF_059816125.1 Arthrobacter sp. 001422645
CACCGGCATCTCGAACCTGGGACAGCCCTGCCGCAAACACCACCGCCTCAAACACGGATCCGCCTGGACCCCCACCAAGGCCAGCAAGGACAACCCGCCGGGATGGATCTCACCATCCGGCCGGACCTACCCCAGCGAACACCAGGACTGGGAACCACCCCACCGGCCAAACCAGGGCATTCCCCCCGACCCCGGCTGCGACCACGACCTGGAACTACCACAGGACCCGTTCCCGGAGTGGCACGTGTTCGCGGCCGCACATCCAATACCCGCTGCAGATACGGACGCTCGGGGCTGGCCAGAGGACCGTGGCGAGCCCGTTCCGGAATTTCCTCTGCTTCAAGGTGTCTGAGTGACTCGTCGCCGGACCGTGGACGACGTCGAAGACCTGGACAACTTCACTCGTTCCCCGGAACTGTGTCAGGATTCCGAATCCGAACGGGGGTGGACATAACGATGACGTCGATTAGGCCAAACGGTCCGTTTGACGGCGTCAGTAAGCTGCAAGGCACCGGATGTTTGGAGGATAAATGGACGCCCCCGTCAATGGCTCGCCGCTAGCGGGTTCGAAGCTTCGGCGCTACCGGCGATTCGTTCGGTTCTGGCTTGCCTCGACGGTGTCCGATTTCGGCACCTACATCACCACCTTGGCCCTGTCGGTTCTGATATTGGTGACGATGAACGGAACACCGTTGGACCAGGGCCTGGTCAATGCTGCCCGGTGGACCCCATATCTCCTTTTCGGGCTCGTTGCCGGAGTCTGGATTGACCGGTTCCCCCGACGTACGGTACTCATCGGCGGAGACGTCGGCCGTGGCCTGATCCTCGCGGGCGTGTGCGTGACGGCGCTGACAGGCGCTATCTCGGTTCCGGCGTTGACGATCCTGATGTTCGCTTTCGGCACCCTGGCTCTGACCAGTGACGCCGCGTATCAGAGCTTCCTCCCGCAACTGGTCCCCAGGTCCCTGCTGACTCAGGCGAACGCCCGACTCCAGCAAAGCGATACCGTGGCCCAGACCACGGGAAGCGCCGTAGCCGGTGGTCTTGTGGCACTGGTATCCGCCCCTGTGGCCCTTCTTGTGGATGCCGTCTCGTATTTTTTCTCGGCAGCCATTCTCCTGACCCTGGGACGGCCATCCGGCCCGCCGGCAGTTCGCAGCAAGCAAAAACTTCATCGAAAGATCGGGGAGGGTCTGCGCTGGGTCTATGGCCATTCCCATCTGGCGCCCTTGGCATGGAGTACCCACATCTGGTTCATCGGTTCCGCCATCCTCGGGACTGTCTTGCCGACGGTGATCCTGAATGACATGCGTTTGGGTGCCGTGGGGCTGGGTTTGGTGATGGGGTGTTCCGGAATCGGGGCCGTCGTCGGCACCACCATGTCCACTCGGCTGGGGCACCGATGGGGTACGGGCAACGCCGTGGTTGCGGCGCGGCTGGCCCAGCCCCTGGCTATCGCCTTGGTGGCGCTGGCGCCCCTCGCCGCCGGTGGCGCACACACTGGAGAGACCTACGGTTCTCCGCTGGACTGGCCGGGAGAGTTGTGGGCTGCGTTTGCTCTGGCTGGCTTCGGTCAACTGCTCTTCGGCCTGGCCATGGGAGTCGAAGGGCCCCTGGAAATGGGCTACCAGCAGGCTGTGACGCCGGACAGGCTCATTGCCCGCATGAGTGCCACCAGGCGTTCGGTGAACCGAGGAATGATCGTCATCGGAGCCCCTTTGGGCGGCGTCATAGCCATCGCCGCGGGCACTGCGACGGCGCTCTGGGCAGCCGTTGCCTTCCTCCTGCTATCCGCCGCGGTGCTTCTCTTCTCCCGGTTCAGAGGCGCGCGGATTGAAGACCAGCAACTATGCGACGACGAAGCACTCGTCCCCTGACCGAGCGGTCCAGGGCTCGCAGTCCTCGCGCATTGCCCCCTGATCGAGAGCTTGCCGAACAGGTCGAGGAGAAGCTTTAGTCCCGCAGCCGCCCCTACGACGGCGGATCCGTCACCAGGATCCGCACCGCGCACAGGTCCGCGGCGGCCTTCTTCAGCACGGTGGCGCGCGGGTCCGGGACGTCCAGGAACGCCAGCCGCGGGCGGGCGGCGTACTGCTTCAGGACCGGCTCGGCGAGGACCTGTTCGGCCAGCGTCCGGTCGCCGCCTGGCGCCACGTACTCGATGAGGTGATCCGCGAAAATCCGGGCGGCATGCTCGGCGACGGCCTCCACCAGCGCGTCGGCCTGGTTGGCCCGGCGCCGGGCAAAGCGCTGCTGGGACCAGCCGCCCGCAGCCGTCCGGGACTGGACATGCCGCGTGCCGGTCTTGGACGCCAGCACGGCGCCGCCGCTGACCACGGCCACCGAGTAGCCGCCGCGGCGGACCAGCACCGCCCCGATGCCCCGCGGCTGGGACGCCAGGGAGGCCATGCGGGCCACCGCGTCGCCGCCGCGTCCGGGACGCCCGTCCGCCGGCCACGGCGCCTGCAGCAGGGCCACAGCCCCATCCGCGGCACGGAGCTGCAGCCCGCCGTCGAGCTCCTCCTCGCTGAGCCCGCCGTGGCTCGCCGCGAAGCGCTCCACCCACCCCGGCAGCCGGGCGCCGGAGACGAACGCCACACGGGTGCTGGGGGTTGTCATGGCGCGGGTCTCCGTTATGAGGGTGTCTGGGCGGGCGGGAACTAGAAGTAGCCTATCTATGTGGATGATCTCTTTGGCGCAGGGCGGGACAGCGGCGCCGCAATCGAGGATGACGGCGACGCCGAGGAGTCGGGCGAGAGCCGCAGAGTCTCCCCGCGCAGCCCGCTCGCCGTCAGGATGCGGCCGCGGACGCTCGATGACGTGGTGGGCCAGCAGCACCTCCTCGGCCAGGGCTCGCCGCTGCGCCAACTCGCCGCCGGTACCGACGCCACCGGCCCCGCGGGCCCCAGTTCACTGATTCTCTGGGGGCCCCCCGGAACCGGCAAAACCACGCTCGCGCACGTCATCGCCAAGGGTCCGGGGCGGAAGTTCGTCGAGCTCTCCGCCATCACCGCCGGCGTCAAGGACGTCCGGCGCGTCATGGACGAGGCCCTCACCGCCCGGGACCTCTTCAAGACCACCACCGTGCTGTTCCTGGACGAGATCCACCGCTTCAACAAGGCCCAGCAGGACGCCCTGCTGCCCGGCGTCGAGAACCGCTGGGTGGTCCTGGTCGCGGCGACCACCGAAAACCCGTCCTTCTCCGTCGTCTCCCCGCTGCTCTCGCGGTCTCTCTTGCTGACCCTCAAACCGCTCACGGACGCCGACGTCGAGGGCCTGCTCCTGCGGGCCGCGACGGACGCGCGCGGGCTCGGCGGCAAGGTGGAACTCAGCGACGACGCCCTGGCGCACCTCGTCCGGCTCTCCGGCGGCGACGCCCGCCGTGCGCTGACCGCTCTCGAGGCGGCCGCCGGCGTCGCGTTCGGGGACGCGGACGACGCCGACGGGACCGGTGACAGCGGAGCCGCGGCTCCGGTGAAGATCGACCTCAAGCACACGGAACGCGCCCTCGACGTCGCATCCGTGCGCTATGACCGCGCAGGCGACCAGCACTACGACGTCGCCAGCGCCTTCATCAAATCCATCCGAGGCTCGGACGTCGACGCCGCCCTGCACTACCTCGCCCGGATGCTCGAGGCGGGGGAGGACCCGCGGTTCGTGGCCCGGCGCATTGTCATCTCCGCGGCCGAGGACGTCGGCATGGCGGATCCGACGGCGCTGCAGACCGCCGTCGCCGCCGCCCAGGCCGTCCAGCTAATCGGCATGCCCGAAGGCCGCATCATCCTGGCCGAGGCCGTGGTCCATCTCGCCACCGCACCCAAGTCCAACGCCGCCTACATGGGAATCAACCAGGCGATCGCCGATGTCCGCGCCGGCCTCGGCAACGGCATCCCCGCCCACCTGCGCGATGCCCACTACCCGGGTTCCAAGCAGCTGGGCCACGGGCAGGGCTACAAATACGCCCACGACGCACCGCACTCGGTGGCCACCCAGCAGTACCCGCCGGACGACCTCGTGGGCCGCAACTACTACGAGCCGACCGCCAACGGCGCCGAGCGGGACATCGCCACCCGGCTGGACCGGCTGCGCAGGATCATCCGGGGAAAGTGACCGGCGTCCCCGGAAACTGCCCGTTGACTTCCGGACCCAGAGGTCTAACGTTGACTTAAATCAGCAAAGACCTGCTGAACGTGCGTGCTTGGGCCGTGAACGGACTAATTAATGGACCGTGATCCGGCCAAGGAAAATGCAGCACATCTCGCCGGCACATCGCTTCCCGGACACCAGGCAGGCGGCCGGCACTTCAGTAGCCTGGCTCCCTGCGAGGCTTCACCACCAGCTTCAAGGTCGTGTCTCACATGCCCGTAAATTTCGTCACAGCCCTGGCCGTTAAGTCCTTTGATCTGCCGGACAAGAAGCGGTGCCCGGACAACGCCGAATTCGACCTTGTCACCGTCAACGACTTCTCGGTGGCCCGCCTGATCCTCGGCCCCGGCTGGCGATGGTCCGAGTCCATCAGACCCTTGGAGGGGACCGAACTCTGCGAGCACCACCACCTCGGGTTCTGCATCGCGGGGGTCATGGAGGTGGAATCGTCCGGAGGGGTGCGCACCACGATCCGCGCCAACGATACCTACGCAATTCCGCCCGGCCATGACGAGTGGGTTGCGGGAAGTGACCCGTTCGTGGCGGTGGAATTCCTGGGTGCGGCCTCCTTCGGCCGGCGCAGCGGCCGGGGCGTGCACGCCAGGATCTGACAGGAGGCTTGCGCTGACAAGCGGCGCTGACAGGCGGGCCTGATAGACGGACCTGAGGGGCGGCCGGCGCTGGCAGCGGCCTACAACATGGTAAGGTTGTTCGTTGTCTGGCAAGGCACAGACGCACAATCCACCCGATTCCAGCATTGCACGCTGTTGCGATGTCCAGCGGATGGGTTTGCCCTGGGCCCAGTAGCAAAAGGCAGCGGTTGGCCGATGCTCTCCATCGTGGAGGCCAGTAACACTGACACACCGCAGATATTGGAAGGACACAAGTGGCTAACAACACTCGTGCTCGCCGTACCGCACGCCTTTCGCGTGCACTCGGCATCGCTCTGACCCCCAAGGCCGCCAAGTACATGGAGCGCCGCCCGTACGGCCCCGGTGAGCATGGCCGTGCCCGCAAGAAGCAGGACTCCGACTACGCCGTACGTCTGCGCGAAAAGCAGCGTCTGCGCGCCCAGTACGGCATCCGCGAAGCCCAGATGACCCGTGCCTTCGAAGAAGCACGCCGCACCAAGGGCCTGACTGGTGAAAACCTGATCGAACTGCTCGAAATGCGTCTCGACGCCCTCGTGCTGCGTGCCGGCTTCGCCCGCACCATCGCCCAGGCCCGCCAGCTGGTTGTCCACCGCCACATCCTGGTCGACGGCATCCGCGTTGACCGCCCGTCTTTCCGCGTCTCTGAGGGCCAGCTGGTCCACGTTCACAGCCGCAGCGAGTCCATGCCTCCGTTCCAGGTTGCAGCAGCCGGCGCTCACCGCGACGTCCTGCCGATGGTTCCGGCATACCTGGACGTCAAGCTTGACGCCCTGCAGGCACGCCTGGTCCGTCGCCCCAAGCGCTCCGAGGTCCCCGTGACCTGCGAAGAGCAGCTCGTCGTGGAATTCTACGCACGCTAGATCCAGCGCGACACCTTACAAAGAAGCCCGTGGCACGCGCCACGGGCTTCTTTGTATGTAAGGTACTTGGGGGAGTTCTGCGGTTGCCGGCTGAGTCAGCCGGAGACGCCCGCAGATACACGACGCAACAAGGAGATGAACGACTATGACTGGTGGCGATATTGCCGGCCTGATCGCGGCCGGAGTGTTTGCACTGCTGGTCCTGCTGCTTGCCGTACCGATTCTGAAGCTCGGGGGAGTGTTCGACGAAGTGCGGACGTCCATCCGGTCGATCAGCGACGGCGCCACTCCGCTCATGGATGAAGTCACCGCCACCGTCACCACCACCAACGAGCAGCTGAAGAAGGTCGACGGGATCGCGAACAACGTCTCCGATGCGTCCGCCAACATCTCGGCACTGTCCTCGCTCATGGCCGCCACCGTTGGTTCGCCGCTGATCAAGGTCGCGTCCTTCAGCTACGGCGTCCGCTCGGCCTTCTCCGCCCGCAAAAAGCCCGCCACCGGCCGCCGCAGCCGCTAATCCCCGCTGGAGAACCTGACATGAACAGAATCATCTGGATGGGAATCGGCGTCGCCATCGGCGTCATCGCCTTCCGCAAAATCACCGAAGCCCAGTCCAACCTGGGCCCCGAGGGCCTCAACCGGGCCGTGGGCCGGCTCGCCGATGGACTGTACGATTTCGCCGACGCCGTCCGCGACGGCATGAACGAGCGCGAGACGGAACTCCGGAGTGCGCTCGGCATCGACGCGGGCCTGGAGAAGGCCGTCAGCAAGAGCACCGCCGGCAAGGATGCAGTCCGGCGCTAGCCGGGAGAGAATGAGACAAACGGTGGCACCCGCATTCGGGGCCGCCGGCACGGCCACTGGCCGGGACCAGACCGTTCCGCGGACCGCACGCGTGAACCCCAACGCAGTGAACTAAACACAGTGAACAAAAAACACAGTGAACATAAACAGTGAATATTGAAGGGTAAGTAATCAGCTCATGAAGTCGCAGGAGATCACCAAGCGCTGGATCGACTTTTTTGTCAGTAAGGGCCACACGGCGGTTCCCTCCGCCTCCCTGGTCTCCAGCGACCCTTCCCTGCTGTTCACAGTGGCCGGCATGGTCCCGTTCATCCCTTACTTGACCGCCCGGGAGGAAGCGCCGTACAAGCGCGCCACGAGCGTGCAGAAGTGCATCCGCACCGGCGACATCGAGGAAGTCGGCAAGACGGCCCGCCACGGCACCTTCTTCCAGATGTGCGGCAACTTCTCCTTCGGAGACTACTTCAAGGAAGACGCCATCAAGTTCGCCTGGGAACTGCTCACCACAAGCGTTGACGACGGCGGCTACGGACTGCCGCCGGAGCGCCTCTGGGTGACGGTCTACGAAGAGGATGACGAGGCCGAGCAGCTCTGGCTCAAGAACACGGGCATGCCCGCCGAACGGATCCAGCGGATGGGCAAGGCGGACAACTACTGGTCCACCGGCCAGCCCGGCCCGGCCGGCCCCTGCTCCGAGATCTACTACGACCGCGGCCCGTCCTACGGCGTCGAGGGAGGTCCCATCGCGGACGAGAACCGCTACGTGGAAATCTGGAACCTCGTGTTCATGCAGTACCAGATCGACAACGTGCGCTCCAAGGTGGACTTCGACATCACCGGCGAACTGCCCAAGAAGAACATTGACACCGGCCTCGGCATGGAACGCCTCGCGATGATCCTTCAGGACGTCGAGAACATGTACGAAACGGACCAGGTCCGCCCCGTCATTGACAAGGCAGCGGCGCTCTCCGGCCGGGAATACACGTCCGCCGAGTCCGCCGAGGACCCGCACCACACCGACGACGTCCGGATGCGCGTCGTCGCCGACCACATTCGTTCCTCGCTCATGCTGATCGCCGACGGCGTCACCCCCTCCAACGAAGGCCGCGGCTACGTGCTGCGCCGCCTGATCCGCCGCGCCGTACGCTCCATGCGCCTGCTCGGCGTCGAAAAGGCCTGCCTCCCGGAACTCCTGCCCGCCTCCCGCGACGCCATGAAGGGCGTCTACCCGATCGTGGAGACGGACTTCGACCGGATCAGCCGGATCGCCTACGCCGAGGAGAAGGCGTTCCTGCGTACCATCGCTTCGGGCACCGCCCGCCTTGAGGACGCCGTCAAGGACTCCAAGGCCGCCGGCCAGCCGCTCTCCGGAGCCGACGCCTTCGCCCTGCACGACACTTACGGCTTCCCGATCGACCTCACCCTCGAAATGGCGGAGGAAGCCGGGCTCAAGGTGGACGAGCCCGAATTCCGCAAGCTCATGCTGGAACAGCGCCAGCGCGCCCAGGCCGACGCCAAGGGCAAGAAGGGCTCCCACGCCGACCTCAGCGCCTTCCAAGAGCTGCTTTCCGCCGGCGAGACCGTCTTCACCGGCTACACCGAACTCACCGGCGAATCCAAGGTCCGCGGCATCCTGACCGGCGGCCGCAAGGTCTCCCAGGCCTCCACGGGCGAGGAAATCGAGCTGGTCCTGGCCGAGACGCCGTTCTACGCCGAAGCCGGCGGCCAGGCTGCCGACACCGGACTGATCACCGGCGACGGCTTCGTCGTCGAGGTCCTGGACGTCCAGCGCCCCGTCAAGGGCCTGAGCGTGCACAAGGCAATCGTCCGGGAGGGCGAAATCGGTGCCGACTCCCTCGTGCAGGCGGCCGTCGACCGGGAACGCCGGCACGCCGCCGAGCAGGCCCACACCGGCACGCACATCGTGCACGCTGCCCTGCACCAGATCCTCGGCCCGGAAGCGCTGCAGCGCGGCTCCTTCAACAAGGCCGGCTACCTGCGCTTCGACTTCGCGTGGGGTGAGGGCCTGAGCCCGGCCACACGCTCTGAGATCGAGGAAGTCTCCAATATCGCCATCCGCAACAACCACCGGGTGGAGACCAAGGTCATGGGCCTTGCCGAGGCCAAGGCCCTGGGCGCCATGGCACTGTTCGGTGAAAACTACGGCAACGAGGTCCGCGTCGTGGAGATCGACGGCGCCTGGTCCCGTGAGCTGTGCGGCGGCACGCACGTCGAGAACACCTCGCTGATCGGCAGCCTGTCCCTGCTTGGGGAACAGTCCGTCGGATCGGGAAACCGCCGCGTCGAGGCCTTCGTCGGCATGGACGCTTTCCGGCACCTCGCCGCCGAGCGTGCCCTCGTGACCGAGCTCACCGAGATGCTCAAGGTTCCCTCCGGGCTCCTCGCGGACCGGATTGCCACCACGCTGACCAAGCTCAAGACGGCCGAAAAGGAACTGGAGCGCCTGCGCAAGGAGCAGCTCACGGCAGCTGCAGCACAGCTCGTTGGCACTGCCAAAGACGCCGCCGGGGTCAAGGTCATCGCGCACGACGCCGGCCAGGTCAGTGGCGCCGATGACCTGCGCGGCCTGGCCCTGGACCTGCGGACCCGCCTCGGCTCCGAGCCGGCCGCCGTCGCGGTCGCCGGGGTCAGCAATGACCGCCCGGTCATCCTGATCGCCACGAACGAGGCCGCCCGCGCGGCCGGCGTCAAAGCAGGTGCACTGGTGCGCCTCGCCGCCGGAATCCTCGGCGGCGGCGGTGGCGGCAAGGACGACGTCGCCCAGGGCGGCGGCACCGACGCCACGAAGGTCGGCGCGGCCCTCGCCGCCGTCGTGGACGCCATTACCCGGCGCTAACGGACGAGCCATGAACGAAGCTGCTGTGCCCGGCGACTATCCCCGGGGCGTGAAACTCGGGGTAGACGTCGGCACCGTCAGGGTGGGCGTGGCGATCTGTGATCGCGACGGCATCCTGGCCACCCCGCTGCGCACCCTGGAGCGGAACGCGAAGAAGAACACCGACGTGCGGATCCTTGCCGCCCTGGCCGTCGAACTGGGGGTGGTGGAGATCTTCGTTGGCCTTCCGCGGACGATGAAGGGCGAGGAACACGCTTCGGCGCGGATGGCCTCGGACTACGCAGTGCTACTGGCGGGTAAACTGGGGGAGCAAGGTTCCGAGGTGCCGGTTCGGCTGGTTGATGAGCGGCTGAGCACCGTGACGGCCCACCGGAACCTGCACGAAGCTGGCATGAGCAGCCGCAATCACCGTAAGGTAGTTGATCAGGTTGCGGCCGCAGGTATCCTGCAGCATGCAATCGATATGCAAAAGGCCAGGGGGACGGAGGTCGGAAGCCGCGTATACGCGGAGTCCGCGCCGGGGCCAACCGGGGATGGCGCTCAGGCCACTCCGGCACCAGACACGCATTCTGCACAACGCATTCTGCCCAAAATGGAAGGCTACAGTGAGCCCGGTCAATAGTGACGACCCCTCCGGTGATGCTTTCGGCGGCGCCGGCCGACCGCTGACGCGCAAAGAAATCAGGGCCCAGGAGAAGTCCCAGGCGACCCAGGGTCACGATGTTATCCCGCCGCAGGCTTTCCAGACGGGCGAGGACGCCCCGCCGGCCGCGCCAGCCGCCGACGCCGGGCGCGGCACCGCCCCCGCCACTGAAGCCGCGTTCCGGCCGGAGCCGATCGAGCCCGCTGACGCACCTGATCTGCCTCCCGCAGCGCCCACCGTGCACGAAGAGCCTGTGCACGAAGAGCCCGAGCATGAAGAGCCGGTGTTTCAAGAAGCTGAGCACGCGCCCGTGCACGAGGAGCCCCGCACCTACGCGCCGGTCCCCGAAGCGCCCGTGCCTGCAGAACCAGTGCATGAAGAACCCCGATTTGAAGAACCCGTCCACGAGTACGCCGGCGCAGCTGCCCGTGAGGACACCGCGCCCCACGACGGCGACATCCCGGCCGGCCACGACGCCCGGCACGACGCCGATTTCCACGCCGTCCACCCTGCCGACGAGGCCCAGTATGGCTATCACCCGGCGGACGGCCACGCTGCTGAATATCACCACGAGGACGACGGCCAGGTTGCGATGGCCGGAGGTGCCCCCATCCGCACGTCCAAAGGCCCGTCCAAAAAGGTCCGGCGTCGGCGCCGCTTTCTTGCGCTGTTGCTGACCCTGTCGGTCTTCGTGGTGGCGGTCGCCGTCGGCGCGCAGTTCCTGAAGCCCCTCCTCGGCGGTGACAAGCTGGAGGATTACCCCGGCCCCGGAACCGGCGAGGTGGTCATCACCGTGCCGGAGGGCGCCGGGCCGAGGTCCGTGGCCACCCAGCTCGAGGATAAGAATGTTGTGGCGAACGCCGACACCTTCCTCCGGGATTTCGTGGCTTCCGGAGGGGCCCTGGCCCCCGGCGAATTCAGCATGCGCAACGAAATGAAGAATTCCGACGCCGTGGACGTGCTGCTGAACAAGGGCCAGGACAAGGTCATGTACGTTGCGCTAAGCGCCGGGCTCCGGGTCGGCGAATCGCTCCAAGCCATCTCCGAGGGCACCGGCGTCCCGGTCGCCGAACTCGAGGCGCTCAATGAATCGCCTGCACAGTTCGGGGTACCGGCCAAGGCCAAGAACCTCGAAGGTTTCCTCGCCCCCGGCGAATACCGGTTCCCGCTCGGCACGCCGGCCAAGGACGTGCTGCAGAAGCTGGTGACCACCACCCTGGACGAGCTCAAGGCCCAGGGCGTCAAGGACCCCGCGAAGCAGTACGACGTGGTCACGGTGGCCAGCATCGTCCAGGCCGAGGGCGGCCAGGCCGAGTACGGCGACGTGGCGGGCGCGATCTACAACCGCCTCAAGCCGAGCAACACTGAGACGAACGGGCTGATCCAGTCCGACGCCACGGTAACCTACGGGCTTGGCATCAAGAGCTTCCACATTGACGAGGAGCAGAAGGCCGACAAGTCCAACCCGTACAACACCTACGCCAATCAGGGATTGCCGGTGGGGCCGATCGGCTCGCCGGGCAAGACGGCCATCGACGCGGCGGCCAAGCCCAAGAAGAACGCATACCTCTACTGGGTGACCATCAACCTGGACACCAAGGAGACCTTGTTCTCCAAGACCCTGGCGGAACACAACGTCTATGTCGCGAAGTACAACGCGTGGTGTGAGGCCAACCCCGGACGCTGCGTATGACGCTCCGGGCCGCCGTGCTCGGGCACCCGATCAGCCACTCGAAGTCCCCGGCGCTGCACCGGGCCGCCTACGCCCACCTGGGCGTGGAACTGGGCTACGAGGCAGTTGACGTGACCGAGGAAGCGCTGCCGGCGTTCATGGCACGGGTCCGTGAGGACCTCCGGCAGGGGCAAGGCTGGCGCGGGCTGTCGGTCACCATGCCGCTGAAATCCGGTATGGTCCGCGAAGTGGACGAGGTCCGCGGCGTAGCCCGCGACCTTGGCGTGGTGAACACCGTCGCGTTTGAGGCCCCGCAGGCGGGGGAGGATCCGGGGACCACCCGCCTGGTCGGCTACAACACCGACGTGGCAGGAATCGTCAACGCGCTGCGCCACGCCGGCGCGGCGTCAGCACCCTCCGCCGTCGTCCTGGGCGGCGGCGGGACCGCCGCGGCCGCCGTCGCCGCCCTGAAGGAACTGGGCGCGCCCTACGCCGAAATCTACGTCCGCGATGTCAGCCGCGCCGCAGAGGCCAAGACGGCCGCTGCCGCCGTCGGCCTGGCCATCCGGGTACTCCCGCTCAGCGGGGCAGCCGCCGCCCTGGCCGGGGCCGACGTCGTGATTTCCACCCTGCCGCCCCGGGCCGCGGACCCGCTCGCGGATGAGCTGGCGGGACTGCTCGCACAGCGCGCCGGCGTGTCGTCCGCTCAAACGGCCCCGGCCCGGCCCGGTGTGCTGCTGGACGTCGCCTACGATCCCTGGCCCAGCCAGATCGCCGCAGCCTGGCAGGAAGCGGGCGGCACCGTGGTCCCCGGGCTGGAGATGCTCATCTACCAGGCCGTGGAACAGGTCCGCCACTTCAGCGGCCTGGGTGAGGCAATGCCGGCCGACGTCATAGATGTGATGTGTGACGCAGTCGGGGCGCCCCGGCGGGTGTTCTAACCGCCTTACATGGCAGGATGGATTTTATGTTGCGTTGGTTGACTGCCGGAGAATCCCATGGCCCGGCCCTGGTCGGAATTATTGAAGGCGTGCCCGCCGGTGTTGAGCTCACCAGCGCCCAGATTGCCGATTCGCTGGCCCGCCGCCGGCTCGGCTACGGCCGCGGCGCGCGGATGAAGTTCGAGCAGGACGTGGTTACGATCCTCGGCGGCGTCCGCCACGGCATCACCCAGGGCGGCCCCGTCGCCATCCAGGTCGGCAACACCGAATGGCCCAAGTGGGAGCAGATCATGTCTGCCGATCCCGTGGACCCGGAAATCCTCGCCGACCAGGCCCGCAACGCCCCCCTGACCCGCCCCCGGCCCGGCCACGCGGACTTCACCGGTATGCAGAAGTACGGCTTTGACGAGGCCCGCCCCGTGCTGGAGCGTGCCAGCGCCCGCGAAACAGCCACACGCGTGGCCCTCGGCACGGTCGCCTCCGCCTTCCTCAAGCAGCTCGGCATCGAGCTCGTCTCCCACACCGTCTCGATCGCCAGCACCGCGGTCCCGGAAGGCCGCCCGCTGCCGGTCCCGTCCAACATCCTGGCCCTCGACGCCGATCCGCTGCGCTGCTTCGACCGGGAAACCTCCGACGCCATGGTCGCCGAGGTGGACGTCGCGCACAAGGAAGGCGAAACCCTGGGCGGTGTGGTCGAGGTCCTCGCCTACGGGCTTCCGCCGGGACTCGGCAGCTACGTGCACTGGGACCGCCGCCTCGATTCACGGCTGGCGGCCGCGCTGATGGGTATCCAGGCCATCAAGGGCGTCGAAGTGGGCGACGGCTTCCTCACCGCGTCCCGCCGCGGCTCCGCCGCCCATGACGAGATCGTCAAGGACGCCGACGGCAGGATTATCCGAACGTCCAACCGCGCCGGCGGCATCGAAGGCGGCATGAGTATCGGCGACGTGCTCCGCGTCCGCGCCGCAATGAAACCGATCGCCACCGTGCCCCGCGCACTCAAGACCGTTGATGTCAGTACAGGAGAAGCCGCCAAGGCCCACCACCAGCGCTCCGATGTCTGCGCGGTCCCCGCCGC
This sequence comes from Arthrobacter sp. 001422645, assembly GCF_059816125.1. Lineage (NCBI taxonomy): Bacteria > Bacillati > Actinomycetota > Actinomycetes > Micrococcales > Micrococcaceae > Arthrobacter > Arthrobacter sp. 001422645. The sequence goes on from NZ_JCBANT010000006.1 coordinate 13,658, forward strand.
CGGAGTGGTCGCCGAGGCCATGGTGGCGCTGGTCCTGGCCGAGGCCGTGACGGAAAAGTTCGGCGGCGATTCCGTGCAGGAAACCGCCCGCAACATCAAGGGTTATCTGGACAACATTCCGGCGTCCCTGGACTCGATCGGCCAGTAGTGCCGGCCGACACTCCGGCAGTGCCGGCCAAGGACACTGCCCGACCCATTGCGCTGACCCGGCCGATTGCGCTGATCGGGCCGATGGCGGTGGGCAAATCGGCCATCGGGCAGCAGCTGGCTCACCAGCTGGGGGGCCCTTTCGTGGACACCGACGTGGTGGTTGTTTCGAACCACGGCTCCATCGCGGAGATCTTCGCCAGCCGGGGCGAGCACGCCTTCCGCGAGCTTGAGGCCCGGGCCGTCGCGCGGGCTGTTGAAGACGCGCAGGGCTCAAATACGGTAATCTCGCTGGGCGGCGGCGCTGTTCTGGACTCCGGCACCCAGCAACTGCTTCAGCGCTGCACGGTGGTCTATCTGGAATGTGATGCGGACACGGTGGCGGAACGCATCGCCAGGAATTCGGGCCGGCCGTTGCTGGCCGGAGACGCCATGGAACGATGGAAGACACTGTTCGCCACCCGGCGGCCGGTCTACGAACGGCTCGCCGACCTCGTGCTGGACGTGCGGACCGGATCAGTACCGGATCTCGCCCACCGGCTTGTAGATGCGCTGCGCGGGTACACCGCGGGGACAACCCCGGCCGTACCCGAACCAGCGGGGACAAAGGAAGTTAAAAAGTGATCACCGAATCAACCGTCATCAAAGTCACCGGGCAGACGCCCGGTGAGAATTACGACGTCGTTGTGGGCCGCGGCCTGCTGGCCAGCCTCCCCGGGCTGCTGGGGGAGCGGGTCAAGCGTGTCCTGGTCATTCACCCCCGAGCACTGCGCCTCACCGGCGACACCGTCAGGGAGGAGCTGGCCGCTGCAGGCTACACGGCGCTTACCGCCGAGATCCCCGACGCCGAAGAAGGCAAGCACATCGAGGTGGCCTCCTTCTGCTGGCAGGTGCTGGGCCAGAATGATTTCACCCGTTCGGACGCTGTAGTCGCCGTCGGCGGCGGCGCCGTGACCGACCTCGCCGGCTTCGTCGCCGCCACCTGGCTGCGCGGCGTCAAGGTCATCCACATGCCCACGAGTCTGCTCGGGATGGTGGATGCCGCAGTCGGCGGCAAGACCGGCATCAACACCGCCGAGGGCAAGAACCTCGTCGGGGCCTTCCACCCGCCGGCCGGTGTCCTCGTGGACCTCGACACCCTGGACACCCTGCCCAAAAACGAAATGATCTCCGGCATGGCGGAGGTCATCAAGTGCGGCTTTATCGCCGATCCGGCCATCCTCGAACTGATCGAAAAGGATCCGGCCGCCGTCTCCGATCCCCGCTCGGACGCTGTCCGCGAACTCATCGAACGCGCCATCACAGTCAAGGCCAGGGTGGTGTCCGAGGACCTCAAGGAAACCGGCCAGCGGGAGATCCTCAACTACGGCCACACCCTGGGCCACGCGATCGAACTCGCCGAGCGCTACTCCTGGCGCCACGGCGCCGCCGTCGCCGTCGGCATGATGTTCGCCGCAGAACTGGCACGCAGCGTCGGCCGCCTCAGCGACGCCGACGCCGACCGGCACCGGACCATCCTAGAAAGCCTCGGGCTTCCCATCACCTACCGGCGCGACCGCTGGCAGGCCCTCCTCGACGGCATGCGCCGGGACAAGAAATCGCGCGGGGACCTGCTGCGCTTCGTTGTGCTCGACGGCGTGGGCCGCCCCGGCATCCTCGACGTCCCGGACACCTCGCTGCTGTTCGCCGCGTACCAGGAGATCGCCTCCTGATGGCCTTTGTCCCAGGCGGCACCAGCGACTGGCCGGATGCAGGCTTCCCGGGGATCAAGATCAACCCGGACAGCCTGGTACCCCAGATCGTCAACGAGGAGACCTGCGCCGCGGCGCTGGCAGACTCGACCGACCCCGGCGACCTGATCCTCGTCCGCCTCGTCGAAGGACACCCCGCCGAGGCCGCCGAACTGCTCGCCGAGGCCCGGTACAACGATCCCTCCTCGCTGCGCCTGCGCATATTCGAAGCAGACGTCCTGCGGGTATCCAACCGCCTGGACCGGGCGGTTGAACTGTTCCGCCAACTGCTGGCGGAGACCCACGGCACACCGGACGAGGCCGCCGTCCGCCAGCACCTCGGCCGTGCCTACTTCGCCAGCGGAAACATCGCCGCCGCCGTCGAGTCCTTCGCCAAGGCACTCGACCTCAGGGTTGCCGGCTCCGCCGACGCGGCACTGATCTACGCCTCCACCGTGGCGCTGCAGCGCGCGCGGGACGTGCTGGATCTCGCCTCCTGAAGCCGGGCCGCCCGAGGGGCGTTGGTGGCTCCGGACCGGTGCGTCCGGCAGCCGGGGCGCAAACCCGGTAGAATGGTTTTTGGATTTTTGATAAATACGCGCTGGCAGCCATTCGGCCTGCTTGCCTGGCATAACCGGCTGGCAGACCTAGGCAGCTAGAAACGAAACCAAGAGGATACAGTGGCAACCACTAACGACATCAAGAACGGAACCGTCCTTAAGCTTGAGGGCCAGCTCTGGAACATCATCGAGTTCCAGCACGTCAAGCCCGGCAAGGGAGGCGCGTTCGTGCGCACCAAGATGCGCAACGTGATGTCCGGCAAGGTGGTCGACAAGACCTTCAACGCCGGACTCAAGATCGAGACCGCAACGGTTGACCGCCGCGACTACCAGTACCTGTACCAGGACGGCGCGGACTTCGTGTTCATGGACACCACCGACTTCGACCAGCTCACCGTTCCGGGTGCAACCGTCGGCGACGCCACCAACTTCATGCTCGAAAACCAGATGGTCAACATCGCCATCCACGAGGGCAACCCCCTCTACATCGAGCTCCCCCCGAGCGTTGTGCTCGAAATCACCTACACGGAGCCGGGCCTGCAGGGCGACCGCTCCTCGGCCGGCACCAAGCCCGCCACGCTTGAAACCGGCTACGAGATCCAGGTGCCGCTGTTCGTCGAGAACAACACCAAGGTCAAGGTCGACACCCGCGACGGCAGCTACCTCGGCCGGGTCAACGACTAGTGAGTGCACGCGGTAAGGCCCGTAACCGGGCCCTGGATGTTCTCTTCGAGGCGGAACAGCGTTCCGTCTCGGCGTTCGATGTACTGAAGTCCCGCCGCGAGCAGACGGACCAGATCGTCAACCCATACACCCTCGAAATCGTGGAGGGCGTCGTCTCCCACCAGGTGGCGATCGACGAGTTCCTGGAAACCTACTCGCAGGGCTGGACGCTGGAGCGGATGCCGTCCGTGGACCGCATCATTCTGCGGATCGGCACCTGGGAACTGCTCTACAACGACGACGTCCCCGACGGCGTTGCCGTTAGCGAGGCCGTGGCGCTTGCCAAGACCCTCTCAACGGACGAGTCGCCGCAGTTCATCAACGGCCTGCTGGGCCGCCTGCAGCAGCTGAAGCCTTCGCTGCTCGCCTGACCTGCCACATTCCGATAAACCCCGCCCGGGTCATCCTGGGCGGGGTTCTTTCGTTTCCTGTCAGCCGACGACGGCGGACCGGAGGGCGGCGATCCCGGCAAGCTGGTCCCGCTCATCGAGCTGGTGCACCGGCACGTCCCGGCCGCTGAGGATCCGCTGCCGGGTGAACGCGAGCTGGGTGGCGGCATGGAGGAAGGCCTTCATCTGCGGGCCCCGGCCGATGGAGTCGGCCCAGCGCAGAGCCGAGCGTCGGCCTGCGCTGGTGGCCAGCATGTCCACCTCGGCGGCGGTGAACCAGCCCGCCGCCGCATACTCTTTGAGCCGCTGGCGGGTGAGCCGGCGCTCCGCGACCCGCAGCAGCACGATCACCAGGACCGCCAGCAGGAAGATTGGCACCTGCACCATGATGTACTGGGCCAGGAAGTCCGTACCCATGCTGTTCCATGCGCTGTGCAGCAGCATCGCGGGGATCAGGCCGACGAAGAACGCCAGCACGGACAGCCCGTTGTGCCAGCGGCGCGCGGCGAGGCCCATGATCAGCCCGGTGGTGCCCGTGAAGATGGCGTGCGCGAACGGTGACATCACGCCGCGGAGGAAGAACACCACCGCCAGCTCCGTGCCGGGGTCGCTGGACTCGGCGATCGCTCGGCCGAAGTAGAGGATGTTCTCGGTGAACGCGAAGCCGGCCGCGATGGTGAACGCGAACACCACCCCGTCCACCGGCCCGTCGAAGTGTTTCCGGGCGAAGAGCAGGAGCAACAGCAGCCCCAGCGACTTGGCGAATTCCTCCACCACCGGGGCTTGGACCGTGACGGCGAACGTTGTATAGTCCAGCCCCGAGGCAGGCCCCGCCACGAGCGAGAAGTAGGGCTGGAGGAGCATGGTCACGGCAATTGAGACAACGGCTCCCCAGACGAACGCGAACAGCAGCAGCGGCCGCGGCTCGGGTTCCCAGCGGTCGATGAAGCGCACCGTCAGCAGCACTGTCCCCAAGGGGATGAGCGAGGCGATGAAACCGATGACGAATCCGGGGATTCCGGTGCTGCCCAGGAGGAAGGGGAGGACCAGGAAGAGGCTGAGGAACGCAAGGAGTCCCCCGGCCAGCACCAGCCCCGACGCCCCCGCCGAACTGCGGCCGCGGCGGACCGCAGGAGGGCCCGGCGGAAGGACCGGCGGGAACCGGCCCGTGTCGTTGGGCGGCGCCTGCCGGTAGTACTCCGGGTGGACATGCCCCAGCCACGAAGGGTTGGCCTGCTGCGGCAGCGGCCGCTGGCCGGGGGAGTAGCCGAGGTGATCCTGTCCCGGCCGCGGCTCGTTCGTCGTCATGGACTCGAGCCTATGTCCGTGTGAGCTTAAACGCATGCCGGCGCCGCCGGGACGCTCTCCCCGCTGTGGTAATTTGAGAGGGCAAACAATCCTTTTTTAATTCCGTCCCGTGAGGCGGGGAAAGGGGAGACGAGCGTTGACTTCTGTTCCAGAAGCACCGGTTCCAGCCAAGGTTGTACTCACCCGAGTGGTACTCAGCCAGGCGGACATCGACCGTGCACTCACTCGTATCGCCCATGAGATCCTCGAGTCCAATAAAGGCTCCCAGGACCTGGTCCTGCTGGGCATCCCGCGCAGGGGCTACCCCCTCGCCGTCCGGCTCGCCGCCAAAATTGCCGCCGCCGATCCCACCGTGGACCCCGCCGCGATCGTCGGCCAGCTGGATGTGACCATGTTCCGCGACGATCTCTCGCACCAGGCCATGCGCCCGCCGTACCCCACCCAGCTGCCGCGCACCGGCATCGACAACAAAGTCGTGGTGCTGATCGATGACGTCCTGTATTCGGGCCGGACCATCCGGGCCGCCTTGGACGCCATCATCGACCTGGGCCGGCCGCGCATCGTCCGCCTCGCGGTGCTGATCGACCGCGGCCACCGGGAACTGCCCATCCGCGCCGACCACGTCGGCAAGAACCTCCCCACATCCTCCGCCGAGAAAGTCCGGGTCCGGCTCGCTGAAACCGACGCGGTGGACGGCGTGCCCGTCAATGAAGTGGTCATTGAGGCCACCGCATGAGGCACTTGCTCTCCACGGAAGACCTGAGCCTGTCCAACGCCGTCCGCATCCTCGACACCGCCGAGGAAATGGCGGCCGTGGGAGAGCGTGAGGTCAAGAAACTACCCACGCTGCGCGGCCGCACGGTGGTCAACCTGTTCTTCGAGGACTCCACACGCACCCGGATCTCCTTCGAGGCCGCCGCTAAACGGCTCTCCGCCGACGTCATCAACTTCGCGGCGAAGGGCTCCTCGGTCTCCAAGGGCGAATCCCTGAAAGACACGGCCCAGACGCTCTCCGCGATGGGGGCCGACGCCGTTGTCATCCGGCACTGGGCCTCCGGCGCCCCGCACCGGCTCGCCGCCACGGACTGGATCGACGCCGCCGTCATCAACGCCGGCGACGGCACCCACGAACACCCCACCCAGGCGCTGCTGGATGCCTTCACGATGCGCCGGCACTGGTCGAAGCTGGCCGGCACCCCGTCCGCCGGCGCGGACCTCACGGGGATGCGGGTCGCGATCGCCGGGGACGTGCTGCACTCCCGGGTGGCCCGCTCCAACGTCTGGCTGCTGCGCACCCTCGGTGCCGAAGTCACCCTGGTCGCCCCGCCGACGCTGCTGCCGATCGGCGTCGAAAAGTGGCCGTGCACTGTCAGCTACGACCTCGACGAGACCCTTGCCAAGGGCGTCGACGCGATGATGATGCTGCGCGTCCAGGGCGAACGGATGAACGCCTCCTTCTTCCCGACCACGCGTGAATACTCTCGCCGCTGGGGCTTCGATGACAACAGGCTCCGTGCCCTGGACGGCCTGGGCCTGAAAGACACGATCATCATGCACCCGGGACCGATGAACCGCGGCCTGGAGATCTCGTCCGCCGCGGCTGATTCGCCGCGCTCCACGGTGCTGGCACAGGTCCGCAACGGTGTGTCCATCCGGATGGCGGCCCTCTACCTGCTGCTCTCCGGCGATACCCGCGAACCGGCGGGCCACGCCGACAACACCCGATTCCACACCGCAGAGAACACCTCCGCCCATGCCCCCAAGGAGAGCCACTAATGGCATCACAGCAACAGGACGCAGGCACCGGCGCCTACCTGATCCGCGGCGCCGCCATCCTCGGCGGGGCCCCCGAGGACCTTTTGATCCGCGACGGGATCATCGCTGAACGCGGGCAGAACCTGTCCGCCGACGGCGCAACAGTCATTGAGGCCGCCGGGCTCGTCGCCCTGCCCGGCATGGTGGACATCCACACCCACCTGCGTGAACCCGGCCGCGAAGACGCCGAAACGGTCGAGACCGGCACCCGCGCCGCGGCTCTGGGCGGCTACACGGCCGTGCACGCGATGGCCAACAGCACCCCGGTCGCGGACACCGCCGGCGTCGTCGAACAGGTCCTCACCCTGGGCCGCACCGCCGGCTGGGTGGACGTCCGCCCGGTGGGCGCCGTCACCGTCGGCCTGGCGGGGGAGCAGCTGGCCGAACTCGGTGCCATGGCGGACTCCCGCGCCCACGTGCGGGTGTTCTCCGACGACGGCATCTGCGTCCACGACCCCGTGCTCATGCGCCGCGCGCTGGAATACGTCAAGGCGTTCGACGGCGTGGTGGCCCAGCACGCGCAGGAACCCCGGCTCACCGCCGGCGCGCAGATGAACGAAGGCGAAGTCTCTGCCGTCCTCGGCCTCACCGGCTGGCCCGCCGTCGCCGAGGAAAGCATTATCGCCCGCGATGTGCTGCTCGCCCAGCACGTCGGCTCGCGGCTGCACGTCTGCCACGTCTCCACCGCAGGATCCGTGGAGATCATCCGCTGGGCCAAATCCCGCGGCGTCAACGTCACGGCCGAGGTCACCCCGCACCACCTCTGGCTCACGGACGAACTCGCCCGCAGCTACGATCCCGTCTACAAGGTCAACCCGCCGCTGCGCACCGACGCCGATGTGCAGGCCCTGCGCGCCGCGCTGGCTGACGGCACGATCGACGTCGTCGGCACCGACCACGCCCCGCACCCCAGCGAACACAAGGAATGTGAGTGGGCCCAGGCCGCCATGGGCATGACCGGGCTGGAAACTGCACTGTCCGTAGTGCAGCACACCATGATCGAAACCGGTCTGATGGGCTGGGCCGACTTTGCCCGGGTCACCTCCACCGCCCCGGCCGCGATTGGCCGGTTGGAGGACCAGGGCCGCCCGCTCGAGGCCGGCGAACCCGCCAACGTCACACTCGTGGACCCGGCTGCGCGCTGGACCGTGGACCCTTCTAAGATGGCAACCATGGGACGCAACTCTCCGTTTGCCGGCCGGGAACTGCCCGGCAAGGTGGTGGCCACGTTCTTCAAGGGCCACCCCACCGTCCTCGACGGCAAACTCAACACCCCGTACCGCTGGCTCCCCGAGGCACCGGATCCCGCCAGGAACACCGGCACCGCAGCGGCGGGCCGCAACTGATGGTCAAGGAACTCTCTTTGATCTTCACGCTGGTCCTGATCGGCGTCGCACTGGCCCTGATCTGGTTCGGCTGGCGGAACCGGCTGCGCCGCCAGTCCGACGTCGACCCCCTGCCCGCGATCCCCGCGGAACTGGGCACCGCCGTGGCAGTCGCCGACGGGCAGTACGTCGCCTCCACCACTGCCGGTGACTGGCTGGACCGCATCGCCGTCCACAACCTGGGCATCCGGACCAACGCCGAGCTCAGCGTGCACCCCGAGGGCGTGCTTTTCGACCGCGCCGGCGCCGGCCCGGTCTTTATCCCGACCGCCAGCCTCACCGGCGTGCGGCAGGAAAGCGGCATGGCCGGCAAATTCGTCGAAAAAGACGGACTGCTGGTGGTCAGCTGGATGCTCGGCAGCCGTGAACTGGATTCCGGCTTCCGCACCCGCCACGCCGACGACAAAACCACCCTCCTCAACGCCCTGCAAGATTTGATCCCCGCGGCCCCTCAGGCCAATGCCGATAGTGGAAAGTAACAACGTGACGGACCCCAACCAAATGACATCTTCCGCAGCAGCCTCCACCCCGGCGGCCCTCGTCCTCGAGGACGGCCGGATCTTCCGCGGGACCAGCTATGGCGCCACCGGAACCGCCCTCGGCGAAGCCGTGTTCGCGACCGGCATGACCGGCTACCAGGAAACCATCACGGACCCCTCCTACGCCCGGCAGCTGGTGGTCCAGACCGCCCCGCACATCGGCAACACCGGAGTCAACAAGGACGACGCCGAGTCCCGGCGGATCTGGGTGGCCGGCTACATTGTCCGCGACGCCGCCCGACGGCCCTCGAACTGGCGCTCCGAACGTCCCCTGGACGACGAGCTGCTGGAACAGGGAATCGTCGGCATCCAGGGCGTGGACACCCGCGCCATCACCCGGCACCTGCGCGAACACAAGACTATGCGCGCCGGCATCTTCTCCGGCGACGCGGTCCGCGCCACGGACAAGGAACTCGTGGACACCGTCCTGGCGAGTGCCCCGATGGAAGGCTCACGCCTGGCCGAGGAAGTCAGTGTGGACGAGGCCTACACCGTGGAACCCAAGGACTGGGGCTGGGACGGCGAGCCGCGCTTCAGCATCGCCGCCATCGACTTGGGCATCAAGCGGATGACCCCCATCCGGTTCGCCGAGCGCGGCGTCCGCGTGCACGTCCTGCCGGCCACCGCCACGCTGGCCGATGTGCAGGCGGTCAATCCCGATGGCTTCTTTATGTCCAACGGCCCGGGCGACCCCGCCACCGCCGACAACCAGGTCAAGCTGCTCCGCTCCGTCCTGGACGAGAAAATCCCGTACTTCGGGATCTGCTTCGGCAACCAGATCCTGGGTCGCGCCCTGGGCTTCGGCACCTACAAGCTGCGCTACGGCCACCGGGGCATCAACCAGCCGGTGATGGACCGCCGCACCGGCAAGGTGGAGATCACCTCCCAGAACCACGGCTTCGCCGTCGACGCCCCGCTCGACGGCGCCACGCAGGCTCCCGAGGAGCGCTTCGGCCGCGTCGAGGTCAGCCATGTGAGCCTCAACGACGACGTCGTCGAGGGCTTGTCCTGCCTCGACATCCCGGCCTTCTCGGTCCAGTACCACCCCGAGGCCGCCTCCGGGCCGCACGACGCCGCCTACCTCTTCGACCGCTTCATCGAGCTGATGGCGGACACTGCTTCTTCAAAGACAAAGACTGCCACCGAATCCAAGACTGAGGACAAGAAGTAATGCCCAAGAGAACTGACCTTAAGAGCGTCCTGGTCATCGGGTCCGGTCCGATCGTGATCGGCCAGGCCGCCGAATTCGACTACTCCGGCACCCAGGCACTGCGCGTCCTCAAGGAGGAGGGCCTCCGCGTCATCCTCGTCAACTCCAACCCGGCCACCATCATGACCGACCCGGAGTTCGCGGACGCCACCTACATCGAGCCGATCACCCCCGAGGTGGTCGAGAAGATCATCGCCAAGGAACGCCCGGACGCGGTCCTGCCCACCCTCGGCGGCCAGACCGCGCTGAACACCGCGATTGCGCTGGACAAGAACGGCGTGCTGGAGAAGTACAACGTCGAACTGATCGGCGCCAACATCGCCGCGATCGAGCTCGGCGAGGACCGCGAAAAGTTCAAGGGCGTTGTGGAGCGCTGCGGCGCGGAATCGGCCCGCAGCCACATCATCCACACCATCGATGAGGCCCTCGCCGCCGCCGAGGACCTCGGCTACCCGATGGTGGTCCGGCCCTCCTTCACCATGGGCGGCCTCGGCTCCGGCCTCGCCTACGACGAGAACGACCTCCGCCGGATCGTCGGCCAGGGACTGCAGTACAGCCCCACCAGCGAAGTGCTGCTCGAAGAGAGCATCCTCGGCTGGAAGGAATACGAGCTCGAGATGATGCGCGACAAAAACGACAACGTCGTGGTGGTCTGCTCCATCGAGAACTTCGACCCGGTGGGCGTGCACACCGGCGACTCGATCACCGTCGCCCCGGCCCTGACCCTGACGGACCGCGAATACCAGCGCCTGCGCGACATCTCCATCGCCGTCATCCGCGAAGTCGGCGTCGACACCGGCGGCTGCAACATCCAGTTCGCCGTCGAACCCGACACGGGACGCGTCGTCGTGATCGAAATGAACCCGCGCGTTTCCCGCTCCTCCGCGCTGGCGTCCAAGGCCACGGGCTTCGCGATCGCCAAGATCGCCACGAAGCTTTCCCTCGGCTACACCCTGGATGAGATCCCGAACGACATCACCCAGAAGACCCCGGCGTCCTTCGAGCCCACCCTGGACTACGTCGTGGTGAAAGTCCCGCGCTTCGCCTTCGAGAAGTTCCCGGCGGCGGACCCCACGCTCACCACCACCATGAAGTCGGTGGGCGAGGCCATGGCCATGGGCCGCAACTTCACCGAGGCCCTGCAGAAGGCCCTGCGGTCCCTCGAGCAGAAGGGCTCCCAGCTCGACTTCAGCCACGTCCCGGAATGGGAAGTCGCGGAGCTGATCGAGAAGTCCAAGCGGCCCACCACGGACCGCCTGCACCAGGTCCAGCGGGCCCTGCTGGGCGGCGCCACCGTGGAGCAGCTCTTCGAAGCGACCAAGATCGACCCCTGGTACCTGGACCAGCTCCAGCTGCTGAATGAAATCTCGGTCGAAATCCGCAAGGCCTCCGCCCTGACCCCGGAGATGTTGACCCGCGCCAAGCGCCACGGCTTCTCCGACGAGCAGATCGGCGCCCTGACGCACAACTCCGAGGACGTCGTCCGCGGCGTCCGGCAGGCCCTCGGCATCCGCCCGGTGTACAAGACCGTGGACACGTGCGCCGCCGAATTCGCCGCATACACGCCGTACCACTACTCGTCCTACGACGAGGAGGACGAGGTGGCGCTGCACGCCAAACCGTCCATCATCATCCTCGGTTCCGGCCCCAACCGGATCGGCCAGGGCATCGAGTTCGACTACTCCTGCGTGCACGCCTCGATGGCACTGCGCAAGGCCGGCTACGAGACCGTGATGGTCAACTGCAACCCCGAGACCGTCTCCACCGACTACGACGTCTCCACCCGGCTGTACTTCGAACCGCTCACGCTGGAGGACGTGCTCGAGGTCATCGCGGCCGAGGAGCGCACCGGCGGCGTGATGGGCGTCTTCGTCCAGCTCGGCGGCCAGACCCCGCTCAAGCTGGCCCAGCAGCTCGCCGACGCCGGCGTGCCAATCCTCGGCACCTCCCCGGAAGCGATCGACCTCGCCGAGCACCGCGGTGCCTTCTCGCGGGTCCTCGACAAGGCCGGGCTCATCTCGCCGAAGAACGGCACCGCCGTGTCCTTCGACGACGCCAAGAAGATCGCCGACGAAATCGGCTACCCGGTGCTGGTCCGGCCGTCCTACGTGCTCGGCGGCCGCGGCATGGAGATCGTCTATGACGAGCCCAACCTTTCCCGCTACATCGCCAACGCCACGGAGATCACCCCGGACCACCCGGTGCTGATCGACCGCTTCCTCGAGGACGCCGTCGAAATCGACGTCGACGCCCTCTACGACGGCACCGAAATGTACCTCGGCGGCATCATGGAGCACATCGAAGAGGCCGGCATCCACTCCGGCGACTCCGCCTGTGTGCTGCCGCCCATCACCCTGGGCAACAACGTGCTGGAGCGCGTCCGTACCGCCACGCTGGCGATCGCCGAGGGCGTCGGTGTCCGCGGCCTCATCAACATCCAGTTCGCCCTGGCCTCCGACGTCCTCTACGTCCTGGAAGCCAACCCGCGGGCCTCCCGCACCGTGCCGTTCGTCTCCAAGGCGACCGGTGTGCAGATGGCGAAGGCTGCCGCCCTGATCGGCACCGGCGTCACCATCAACCAGCTCCGCACGGCGTACAAGATGCTCCCGGAAACCGGAGACGGCTCCACCCTGCCGCTGGATGCCCCGGTCTCGGTCAAGGAAGCCGTGCTGCCGTTCAGCCGCTTCCGCACCCCCGAGGGCAAGGTGGTCGACTCCCTGCTCGGACCGGAAATGCGCTCCACGGGCGAGGTCATGGGCATCGACAAGCACTTCGACACCGCGTTCGCCAAGAGCCAGGCCGCCGCCAATAACGCGCTGCCCACCGAAGGCAAGATCTTTGTCTCCGTGGCCAACCGGGACAAGCGCTCGGTCATCATGGGCGTCAAGCGGCTCTCGGACCTGGGCTTCGAGATCGTCTCCACCGGCGGGACCGCCGATGTGCTGCGCCGCAACGGTATCCAGGCCACTCCGGTCCGGAAGGTCGCGGAAGGTTCCAGCGCCGAAGGGGAGGGCACCATCGCCGATCTCGTCGTCGCCGGTGAGATCGACATGGTCTTCAACACCCCCTCGGGCGGCGAAGCCCGCAGCGACGGCTACGAACTGCGCGCCGCCGCGACCTCCATCGGCATTCCGTGCATCACAACGGTGGCCGAGTTCAACGCCGCCGTCCAGGCCATCGAGGCGCTGCGCACCTACGAATGGTCGGTCACGAGCCTTCAGGAGCACGCTGCGGCACTGTTTGCCTCGCAAGCGCAGCAGAACGCAGGCCGGCAGACCGCGGCCCAGCAGAACACAGGCACGAACGCGGTTACGCAGAATGCCTGAGGCCGTAACCGCGGACACGGCCGGCCGGGAGTCTTTCGGCTCCCGGCTGGGCCGGGCCATGGCGGACCGCGGTCCGTTGTGCGTCGGAATCGACCCGCACCCGGCGCTGCTTCACAGCTGGGGGCTGAACGACGACGTCGCCGGCCTGGAACGCTTCTCACTCACCGCGCTGGAGGCGGTGGCGTCGCTCGCTGCCGCGGTCAAACCCCAGGTGGCGCTGTATGAACGGCACGGCTCGGCAGGTATGGCCGTGCTGGAACGAGTCCTCGCCGCGGCTGCGGAAGCCTCGGTCCTGACCATTGCCGACGCCAAGCGCGGCGACATCGGCTCCACCATGGCCGCTTACGCCGACGCCTGGCTGCGGGACGGTTCCGCCCTGGCGGCCGACTCGGTCACGCTGAGCCCGTACCTGGGCTTCGAATCGCTCCGGCCGGCCCTGGACCTCGCGGCGCAGACCGGGCGCGGCGTCTTCGTCCTGGCGCTGACGTCCAATCCGGAGGGAGCCTCCGTCCAGCACGTTGGCGGCGCGGATTCCGTGGCCCGCCGGATCGTCCGGGCGGCAGCTGCGGAGAACGAAAGGTATGCGGGGGCGCTGGGCTCAACCGGCCTCGTTGTTGGCGCAACCGTCGGCTCCGCGCTCACCGACCTGGACCTGGACCTCGCAGCCGTGCGCGGCCCGATCCTGGCCCCTGGCCTCGGCGCGCAGGGCGCAACGGCTGCGGACCTGCGCCACACCTTCGGCAGCGCGTACGGCCAGGTGCTCGGGACCTCCAGCCGGGACATTCTCGGCGCCGGCCCGCGGATCCAGGGCCTGAGCGACGCCGCGCAGCGGACCCTCGAGGAGCTGCGCTCGGCCTAAGGGCATCTGTCCGGGCTCGATCGTCGCGTGCCGCAGCCACCCATTGGACGCAAGTGGCCGCTAAGATCTCCGTCTTAGCGGCCAATTGTGGCCAATGGCGGCGTTGGGGCTGGGGGCCGGGCCGACGCCGGGAGTGCTCCGTATGGCCAGACCTTTGGACAAGCTGGAGCCGGGCCATTCGTCCATTGATTTCTTCGGTATCCAGACGGTAGGTTCAGGACAAGTCCGCGGTACCGGCCGGGGCGATGTCAGGCCCCGTCCGGCCGGGCCGTTTGTGCGGTCCGTCTGACAATGCAGGGAGGCATTCAATGAGTTTGCGACCCCTCACTCCGCAGGAGCGTGCCGACGCCTTGAACAAGGCCGCCGCCGCCAGAACCACCCGGGCCGACGCCAAGGACCGCTTGAAATCCGGGAAGCTGAGCATCGCGGAATTGCTCAAGGCAGGGGAGAGCGACGACGCGATCGCCCGTATGAGGATTGTCGAACTGCTGGAGGCGCTGCCTGGAATCGGTCGGGTGCGTGCCGCGGCGATCATGGACCAGCTGGGGATTGCCGCATCACGCCGGGTCCGGGGCCTGGGAATTCACCAGCGCCGCGCGCTGGTAGATTTTATAGACGACAAACAGCCCGGTCCGCCGCGCTGACTCCAAACCCGCCCAAAGGAATATGTGAGCAACAAACCGGGACTGACAGTCCTCGCCGGCCCGACGGCTGTTGGTAAAGGCACCGTGTCCACCTACATCCGGGACAACTATCCCGGCGTCTGGCTTTCCGTCTCGGCGACCACCCGCCCGGCGCGCCCGGGCGAGATCGACGGCGTCCACTACTTTTTCAAGTCGGCCGAGGAATTCGACGCCCTGGTCGAGAACGGCGAACTCCTGGAGTGGGCCGTGGTCCACGGCCGCAACCGCTACGGCACGCTCCGCAGCACCGTCGACGCCGCGATCGCCGACGGCCGGTCGGTGCTCCTGGAGATCGACCTGCAGGGTGCGCGGCAGGTCAAGAAAGCCGTCCCGGATGCCCAATTCGTGTTCCTGGCGCCGCCCACCTGGGACGAAATGGTCCGCCGCCTGGTGGGCCGCGGCACGGAAACAGCGGAAGAACAGCAGCAGAGGCTGGAAACCGCTAAACTAGAACTTGCCGCTGAACCGGAGTTTGACCACACTGTCATCAATGATGACGTTCGTCGGGCAGCGGACGAGCTTGTTTCACTCATGGGGCTGACCCCGAACCCACGCTAGGCGCCGGGACGTATCGGCCCGTTAGAATTTGGAGAATTCGTGTCCACGAACCTTGAAGGCATCATCAACCCGCCGATCGACGAGCTGCTGAAGGCTGCCGACTCGAAGTACGGACTGGTGATTTTCGGCGCCAAGCGCGCACGTCAGATCAACGCCTACTACGCCCAGTTGCACGAGGGCCTGTTCGAGTACGTCGGCCCGCTGGTCGACACCAAGCTGAACGAGAAGTCGCTCTCCATCGCGTTGCGCGAAATCAACGAAGGCAAGCTCGTTTCCACGCCGATCGAACCTGCAGAGTAATTCCGCAGACGCAGACGGAGGTCACGTGCGCATAGTCCTCGGAGTCGGGGGAGGGATAGCCGCCTACAAGGTGGCGTCGCTCCTCCGGCTTTTTACTGAAGCCGGCCATGACGTCACCGTCATCCCCACGGAGGCCGCGACCCGCTTCGTTGGCGTCGCCACGTGGGAAGCGCTGTCCGGGCATCCGGTCAGCAACAGCGTCTTCGACGACGTGCACACCGTCAACCACGTCCGCCTCGGCCACGAAGCCGAGCTGATCGTGGTGGCCCCTGCCACAGCCGACCTGCTGGCGCGCGCCGCCACCGGCCAGGCCAACGACCTCCTGAGCAACACCCTGCTGATGGCCGGCGACTGCCCGGTGCTGATGGCCCCGGCCATGCACACCGAAATGTGGCAGCACCCGGCAACCCAGGCCAACGTCGAGACTCTCCGCAGCAGGGGCGTCACCGTGCTGGAGCCCGCCTCCGGCCGGCTGACCGGATCCGACTCCGGACCGGGCCGGCTGCCCGAACCCGAGGCCATTTTCGAAGCTGCCCTCGCCCTCGCCGGTGCGCCGACGGTGCCCAACTCACCGGACGTTCCGGCGCCCGACGCCGCACCCTCCTCGCCGGCGCCCGGCCGTCCGCTGGCCGGGCTCACCGTCACGATCAGCGCCGGCGGCACACGCGAGCCACTGGACCCCGTCCGGTTCCTCGGAAACCGCTCCTCCGGCAAGCAGGGCGTGGCGCTGGCCGCCGCCGCCCGCGACGCCGGTGCCAGGGTCCGGCTGCTGGCCGCCCACATGGACGTTCCGCCGCCGGCCGGCGTCGACGTGATCAGGGTGGAGACCGCCCTGGAACTCCGCAAAGCCGCCCTGCACGCCGCCGCCGATTCCGACGTCATCATCATGGCCGCCGCCGTCGCGGACTTTCGCCCGGCGGATGTCGCCGGCACGAAGATCAAGAAGCGCGACGACGTCGCCGATCCCGTCATCACGCTGGTCCGGAACCCGGACATCCTGCGCGAACTCGTCGAGGTCCGGGACGCGGCCTCCCGCACCCAGCTGATCGTGGGCTTCGCGGCCGAGACCGGCGACGCCGACGGCGACGTCCTGGACTATGCCGCCGCCAAGCTGCGCCGCAAGGCGTGCGATCTGCTGGTGGTCAACCATGTGGGTCTGGACAAGGTCTTCGGCGAGGACACGAACTCCGTAGTCATCCTTTCCCGCACCGGCTCCGAACCCCAAGAGGCGTCGGGTTCCAAATCCGACGTTGCGGCTGCCGTGATCGACCGCATCAGCGCCGAGCTGAGCCGGGTTGTCCCGCCGGCCTGAGCCTGGCGTAAGCAACGTCTCCTTAGCACGGGGACACACGCCGCCGGACGTCCGTTTTCCAACCAGTAAGGTAGTTGAGTGACTTTACCGCTGCACATCCCCGACTTCCACGGGTCCACGCCCGCCTCGCTCCGGCTGTTCACGTCCGAGTCGGTGACCGAAGGACATCCCGACAAGATCTGTGACCAGATCAGCGATGCCATCCTCGACGCGCTGCTGGCCAAGGACCCCGAGTCCCGGGTCGCCGTGGAGACGCTGGCCACCACCGGGCTGGTCCACGTCGCCGGCGAGGTCACCACGGACGCCTACGTCGAAATCCCGCAGATCGTCCGGGAGACCATCCTGGGCATCGGGTACGACTCCTCGGCCAACGGCTTCGACGGCGCCCGCTGCGGTGTGTCCGTCTCCATCGGTCAGCAGTCCAACGACATCGCGGGAGGCGTCTTCAACTCGCTCGAAGCCCGCGAAGGGCGCCAGGAGGACGACTACGACCTCCAGGGCGCCGGCGACCAAGGCCTCATGTTCGGCTACGCCAGCGACGAGACCCCCTCCTACATGCCGGTCCCGATCTGGCTTGCGCACCGGCTCTCCGAGCGGCTGACCGAAGTCCGCAAGAACGGCGAGCTCGCCTACCTGCGCCCCGACGGCAAAACCCAGGTCACCGTAGGCTACGACGGCGACCGGCCTGTCTCGGTCGAGACCGTCGTGATTTCCAGCCAGCACGCCGAGGGTGCCAGCCTGGACCAGCTCCGCGCCGACCTCGCCGCCCACGTGGTGGACCCGGTCATGGCGCTGTCCAACCTCGACATCTCGCGGACCAGGAACATCCTGAACCCGGCCGGCGCCTTCGTCATCGGCGGCCCGGTGGGCGACGCCGGCCTCACCGGCCGCAAGATCATCGTTGACACGTACGGCGGCATGGCCCGGCACGGCGGCGGCGCCTTCTCGGGCAAGGATCCGTCCAAGGTGGACCGCTCGGCGGCGTATGCGATGCGCTGGGTGGCCAAGAACGTTGTGGCGGCAGGCCTCGCGAAGCGCGCGGAAATCCAGATCGCCTACGCGATCGGCCAGGCCCGCCCGGTGGGAACCTACGTCGAGACCTTCGGTACCGAGACCGTGGATCCGGCCAGGATCAGCGCCGCGATCGCCGAGATCTTCGACCTGCGCCCGCGGGCGATCATCGATGCCCTCGACCTCAAGCGTCCGATCTACGCCAAGACCGCGGCACACGGCCACTTCGGCCGCGAGGACCCCGACTTCACGTGGGAGCGCCTCGACCGCGTGGACGAGCTGAAGGCCTTCTTCAACGCCTGAGGCGTCCGCCGGCGCCAGCTCGAAACCTCGAAACAAGGTCACTGTCCTGAATTGCCACGCTGTTGAATAGTCGCGGTGGTGACTTAGTGTCACTGCCCTGTGATGTGCTGTAGCCAGGCCGCCGGTAACGGCGGCCTGGCTCTTCTTTGTTGAGCCGGCCACCACGTGACCGGCGCTGAACTGTTGCTGAAGGGAGGACCCGGGCGATGAGCCAGTTCCATGGCGCCGCGGCGTCGGACGAGCCTCTGCAGCTTTCGCTGCTCCACGGCTTTCCCTCCACCGCGGCCGCAGCAACCGGCCCCGCCCTGGCTGCCCGGCTCCCGGTGGCCCGGGTGCGGCTGGAATCCTCCCTCCCACACCTTGACCGGCCCTTCGACTACAGCGTGCCCGCCACGCTGGATACGGCTGCTCAGCCCGGTGTCCGGGTGAAGGTGAAGTTCAACGGCCAGGAACTTGCCGGATACCTCATGGACCGGGTGGCGGAGTCCGATGCCGGCCACCCCCTCGTGCCACTGCACAAGGTGGTCTCTCCCGTTCCCGTGCTGGTGCCTGCCGTCGCCGAACTCGCCGCACGTGTGGCAGCGCGGTATGCCGGCAGCGTCAGCGACGTGCTGCGTGTGGCCGTGCCGCCGCGGATGGCGAAACTCGAGAAGGACCTTGCGCCTGAGGGTGTCCTGGATCCGGCTCTCTTCGCTGATGACGCCGCCGGGGCCGGAGCGTCCATCCCCGCCGGCCTGGAATCCTCCGGCTGGGCCTCCTACCGCAACGGCCCGGCCTTCCTGCAGCACCTTAATGCAGGTGAGTCGCCGCGGGCCGTGCTCAGCGCGCTCCAGGGTTTCGGGGCCGGAGGCTGGCCGCGGCTGATCGCCGAGGCCGTGGCCGCCGTCCGCCTGTCCGGCCGCGGCGCCGTCGTCGTCGTGCCCGACTACCGGGACCTGGACCGGGTGGAAGCGGCCCTCCTGCAGCTCCTGCCTGCCGGGGACATCGCCCGGCTCACCGCCGACGACGGCCAGACACCGCGCTACCGCAGCTTCCTGCGAATCCTCAGCGGCGCAGCCGGGGTGGCTGTCGGCACCCGGTCCGCCGCGTACGCGCCCGTCCATCATCTCGGTCTTGTGGTCTGCTGGGACGACGGCGACGATCTGCACATCGAGCAGCGCTCACCGTATGCCCACTCCCGCGAAGTCCTGCTGCTGCGCGCCGAACAGGAGGGCGCAGCGTGCCTGCTCGCCGGGCACACCCGGAGCACCGAGGCGCAGCGCCTCGTCGAGGCAGGCTGGGCGCGTCCCGTGGAGGCGGACCGCTCCGTGGTCCGCCGGAACGTTCCGCGGGTACTGAACACCGCTGACAGCTACGAACTCGAACATGATCCGCTGGCCAGGATCGCCCGGCTGCCGGGCGCCGCCTGGCGTGCCGCGAAGGACGGTCTGGAACGCGGCCCGGTCCTGGTCCAGGTGGCGCGGGCGGGCTACGCGCCGTCGCTTGCCTGCGAGAACTGCCGTGAACCGGCGCGTTGCCCTGCCTGCAGCGGGCCACTCGCCATCGCCGGGGCCACCGGGAGCTCCGCCGTGCCGCAGTGCCGCTGGTGTTCGACGCCGGCCGCCGCTTGGCGCTGCACCACGTGCAACGGGGTCCGGCTCCGGCGCGGCGCCACGGGGGCCCTGCGCACGGCCGAGGAGCTGGGCCGCGCCTTCCCGGGCAAGCCGGTGATCACCTCGTCCGGGGACCGGGTGCTGGCCACGGTTCCTGACTCGAAGGCCTTGGTGGTGGCCACCGTCGGCGCGGAACCGGTCGCGGCCGGCGGCTACGCGGCGGCGCTGCTGCTCGACGGCGATTCGCTGTTGCGCCGCGAAAACCTGCGGGCGGGGGAGGACGCCGTCCGGCGGTGGTTCAACGCGGCCGCCCTGGTCCGCCCCGCGGGCGACGGCGGCCTGGTGGTCATCACCGCGGACGACGCTAGCGGCGTGGGCGCCCTGCTGCGCTGGGACCCTGCCGGCTACGCCCAGCGGGAACTGTCGCTGCGCCAGGAGCTCCAGCTGCCCCCGTCCGTCCGGGTCGCGTCCATTACCGGCGGCCGAACCGCCGTCGGGCATTTCAGCCAGGCCGTTGAGCAGCAGCTGGCTGCGCAGGGCATCGTGTTGCGCACAGCTGGCCCGGCCCCCCTCGTGCTGGCCGCTGCCCCCGGCCAGGCAGGAACCCAAGGGAAAGCAGCGGGTACCGCCGAGGAGGACGTCCGGACGCTGCTGTTCATCCCCTACGGCCAGGCCGCGCACGTCACGAAGGTGCTGCGGGCGGTCAAGGTCGCCGCGGCCGCCAAACGCACCGACGACCCCGTGCAGCTGCGGCTCGACGGTGTGGACGTGCTCTAAGGGTCCGCGGGCCGGCTACTTCCGGCCCTGTCCCTTCGCCTTACCCGCGCGGCGTGCGCGCAGCGCCACGGCCTCGTCCGCGACGGCCAGCAGCCGGCGGGCGGACTCATCCCAGCTGAAGTCCGCGGCGCGCTCCACCGAGCGGCGGGAACGGGCCTTCCACAGGTCCGGGTCCTCCAGCGTCCGGACCGCCGCAGCGAACTCCGTTGGCGAATCCGGATGGACGTAGCTGACGGCGTCGGCGCCCACCTCGCGGAAGATCGGAATGTCGCTGGCGATCACCGGGGTGCCGTGGGACATGGCTTCCACGAGGGGCAGGCCGTAACCCTCCGCTTTGGACAGGCTGATCAGGGCCGTGGTGCGTCCCAGCATGGCCTCGTACTCGGCGTCGGTCACGCCGTTGTGGAAGACGATGTCCGCGCCCGCCGGCGCCAGGGCTTCGAGTTCCGCCCGGCGCTCCGGGGTGATCCGGCTGAGCAGGTGCAGGCTCATGTCGGGGAGTTCCGCCATGCCACGGACCATGGTCTCCACGTTTTTGTACGGCATGAACGAGCCCATGTAGAGCAGCGTCTTGTCCGCTCCCGCCCCGGGGTCCCGCGTCGTGTGGCCGTGCTGCGGGGCGTTGCCCACGATCCGGACCGGACGCCGGGTGAGCCGGTACTTCGAGATCAGGGCGGCGGTGGTGGAGCTGATGGTGGCGACGACGTCGGCCCGGTTCAGCAGGAGTCGCTGCGGCCAGAACGCCTTGTGGTACAGCCGCCAGAGGACCCGGACCGGGGCCGGCAGGAAGCCGGGAGGGGCCGGGTGCTCGTAGTAGATCAGGTCGTGCAGGGTCAGCACCAGGGCGTACTTGCGTCCCCAGCTGCCCATGGTCTGCATGGGGCACACCACCACATCGGCGCCGAGTTTGTTGACCTTCCCGGCGATGAACAGCTCGGCCGGTGACAGCGGGCTGTTGACCAGCGTGTAGGGCACGTCCGGCAGCATGGCGAGCTGGCGGACATCGCTGATCAGCATGGAGACGTCGGCGATTTTGGCCGTGGCAGCAATCAGGCTGGCGCCGTAGCGGCTGATGCCGTCATGGTGGTCCAGCCGGGTGAAACGGGCATCGATAAGGATTTTCACGCGGAGTGGTCCTTCAGGAAGCGTCGGATGAAGCCCGCGGCGGGTTCCGGGGTCTCGTAGTGGATCAGGTGGCCCACGCCCGGGATGACGTCAAGGTGCGCGTCCGGCAGCAGGGCCAGCAGCGTGTGCTGGTCCGGCAGCGTCGCGATCTCGTCCTTTTCCCCGGCGATCAGCAAAACGGGAAGGGTGAGGCTGCGGGCGACGTCGGCGACGTTTCCGCCGACGGAGGCCTTGAATGCCTCCAGCAGGCTCTCCCGGTCCGCGAACACGGAGAAGTATGCGCTGTGCTGGGCATGCACGAAACGACGCAGCTGCTTGTCTTTGGTCTTCGCCATCGTCTCGCTCATGACCCGGACGATCAGCTGGCTGCGCAGCAGGCCGTGTCCCAGCCGGCGGGGGAGACGTGCCGCGGCCTCGTAGTACAGGACGGCGAGTTTGGTCATGAGACCCTTGGGCCCCTCGAGGGCCGGAGCAGCGATCGGGTTGACCAGGATCAGCTCCGAGACGGTTCCGGGGTGGGCTGCCACGAAGTAGCTGGCGACAATCGAGCCGAAGGAATGCCCCAACAGGACGGTGTCCGGGCCCAGGCCTAACGCCGCCATGAAGTCCGAAACGAACCGGACGTAGCTCTCGACGCTGTGTTCGGCGCCCGGGAAGGCGGCCGAACGGCCGAAGCCGGGCAGGTCCGGCATGATGAGCCGCATCTCCGGGAGCTGGTCGGCCACCCGGAGCAGGCCGTGGTGGTCGCCGCGGAAGCCGTGGATGACCAGGATGGTCCGCGTCTCCGGGGTCACGCGGAGCGGCTCATAGCTCCAATAGGCCACCCTGGCGCCGCCGAGGACCACCTCGGCGGCGCGGGTGCGGGCCTCCAGCCCGTCGCTGAACAGGGGAGTGCCGGGGGAGGGCTCGGTGGCCACGTTGTCCATTCGATGGATCCTAATTGACTGAGTCCGGGTGGGAGCCGGTGCGGAAGCCACGTTCCAAACCGGCCAGGGCCTGCATGGCGGCGTCGTCGAGGCTGAAGCCGAAGACATCCAGGTTCTCGCCGATCCGGTCGTGGGAGCTCGCTTTGGGGATGGCGACATTGCCGAGCTGGACATGCCAGCGGAGGATGATCTGCGCCGCGGTCCTGCCATGCGCGGCCGCGAGGTCCAGCACCACTGGATCCTGGAGGACCTGTCCGCGGCCGAGCGGGCTCCACGCCTCGGTGGTGATCCCGAGGTTACGGTGCAGGGTGCGCAGCTCCTCCCGCTGGAGCCACGGGTGCAGTTCGATCTGGTTGACGGCCGGGATCACCTCGGCGGTCTGGAGCAGGCGGTCCAGGTGGGCCGGCTGGAAATTCGAGACTCCGATGGCCCGGGCCTTGCCCTCCCGGTACAGCGTCTCCATCGCGCGGTAGCTCGCGGAATACAGCCCGCGCTCCGCACAGGGCCAGTGGATCAGATACAGGTCCACGTATTCCAGGCCGAGGTTGGCCATGGACGTGTCGAAGGCGCGCAGGGTGGCGTCATAACCCTGGTCGTCGTTCCAGAGCTTGGTGGTGACGAAGAGGTCCTCGCGTGAGAGCGCGGGGGAAGCCTCACCGGAACCGCCGCGGGCGTCGTCGTGGGTTGAGAAGCCGGACAGCGAACCGATACCGCGGCCAACGCCCGTCTCGTTGCCGTACATGGCGGCAGTGTCGAAATGTCGGTAGCCGGCCTCCAGCGCCATGGACACGAGTCCGGCGGCGTCTCCGGGGGGCACCTTGTAGAGTCCGAACCCCAACTGGTCGATCAGGACACCATTGTTGAGGCTAAGCCGGGGCGAGGGTTTCATAACCTCGACTTTACCGACTCCGCCGCCGCGGCTCCCCACGGCAGGCCGGATCAGGCCAGTCCGGATCAGGCCAGTCCGGATCAGGCCAGTCCGGTCCACGCCAATCGGGTTCACGCCAATCGGGTTCACGCCAGTCGGGTTCACGCCAGGCCGTCGAAGCTGACAAGCCGCCGGGCGCTGGCCTCGTCGAGGATCAGGTCGGTGGCGAGTCCCGCGGCGAGGGCGCCGCGGAGGCCGTTGAACTTGGAGGCGCCCGACACCACGCAGATCCTCCGGCGCACCTGGCGAAGCTGCGCGAGGTCGGGGCCGGTGGAGCGTTCGTTCAGGGTGATGCCGTCCGAGGAACCATCGGCGCGGAAGAACACCGTCGCCACATCGCCCACGACGTCGGAGTTGGCCAGGATGTTCAGGTCATCCTCATCGAGGTAACCGCCGGCGTACACGTGGCTGGGGTAGTCGGCGTCGACCGATCCCACACCAAAAATCGCAATGCTCATGCGGGCCTGAAGCTCAAGGATCCGTTGCACACTGCGCTCATTCCACATGGCCTTCTTGGTCGCGGCGTGGTCGAAGAACGCCGGTACCGGGAACTGTTCCACCCGTGCGCCGTAAGCGCTGCCAAAGCGCCGCATGATGTCGGAGGCGTAGGTGATGCCAGTGGTTTGCATGTTGCCCGCGCCGTTGAGCTGGACGATCACGCTGTCATGGGTGATCTTCCGGGTCAGGTGCCGGCTGACGGCGCTGAGGGTGGAACCCCACGCGACGCCGATGATGGCGTTGGAATCCACCAGCGGGCCGATGGTGCGTGCTGCCTGCATGGCCACGCGGTCCAGTGTTTCCGCCTCATTCAGCGTGTCCACGACCGGAACAACGTGCACATCCACCTTATATTCGGCGCGGATCATGCTCGCCAGCTCGGGGCCGGTGTCCAGCGGACTTCGGATCTGGATCTGCACCAGCCCCGATTCCCGGGCCGAGGACAGCAGCCGCGAAACGGTGGACCGGGACGTCCGGAGCTCCCGCGCGATGGCGTCCATGGTCAGGTCCTGCAGGTAATACAACTGGGCCGCGCGGAGGGCGTCAGAGTGGCGTGAGGGTGTCATCCCATTTCCGTTCTGCACGTTTGTGCATAGTGCTTGACTCCATTTTCCATTACTCCAAAGAATAGTGTTGAACGGCGCCGCGCCAAGGGGCGCGCCGCACAGGACGAACCCCAAAGGAGTAGTTCTTGGGACAGAAGGATTTAGCCCGCAACCAGGCATCGGCCGGCGAGCGAGCATCGGTGCAGAAGCTGCGGACGCGGCCCCACGCCCAGGTGCTGATCATCGGCGGCGGCATCAACGGGGTGGGCACGTTCCGGGACCTGGCCCTGCAGGGTGTGGATGTCGCCCTCGTGGAGCGCGGCGACTACTGCCAGGGAGCCAGCGGAGCCTCCTCGCACATGATCCACGGTGGCATCCGGTACCTCGAGAACGGTGAGTTCCGCCTCGTCCAGGAGTCGGTCGTCGAACGCAACCGGCTGCTGCGTATCGCCCCCCACTACGTCAAGCCGCTGCAGACCACCATCCCCATCTTCAGCACGTTCTCCGGAGTCCTCGCCGCTCCGCTGCGTTTCCTGACCCACAAGCAGCAGGGCGCGCCCAAGGAACGCGGGGCGTTCTTGATCAAAGTGGGGCTGAGCCTGTACGACTTCTTCTCCCGCGACGGCGGCACCGTGCCGCGGCACCAGTTCCGCGGCCGCAAACGTGCCCTGGCCGAACTGCCGCGGCTGCACCCAGGGATCAAGTACACCGCCACGTACTTTGACGCCTCCGTCCACAACCCGGAGCGGCTGACCCTCGACGTGCTGCAGGACGGCGAGAAGGCCGGCGCTTCAGGCGCGAGTGACGCGCGGGCCAGCAACTACCTCTCCCTCGTCTCCGTCAAGAACGGTGCCGGCGACCAGGGCACCGGGAGCACCGTGAAACTCCGGGACGAGCTCACCGGTGAAGTCTTCGACTTCTCCGCGGACGTCATCGTCAACACCACCGGCGCCTGGGTCGACCTGACCAACGAGGCGATGGGCTCGGCGTCGGCCTTCATGGGCGGCACCAAAGGTTCGCACATCGTGCTGGACCACCCGGAACTGCTGGCCGCCTGCAACGGCCGCGAGATCTTCTTCGAACACACCGACGGCAGGATCGTACTGATCTACCCGATGGGGGACCGGGTCCTGGTGGGCACCACCGACGTCGACGCCGACATGGCAGAGGACGCGGTGTGCACTGAATCGGAAATCGACTACTTCTTCGACCTCATCGGCCACGTCTTCCCGGATATCACCGTGGACCGGGACCAGATCGTCTACACCTTCTCCGGGGTCCGCCCGCTGCCCAAGCACGACGCCACCCAGCCGGGCTTCGTCAGCCGTGACTACCGGATCGAGCGCCGCGCCGGTGCCGGGCAGGGTGGCGGCGCCGCCGCCGTGCTCAGCCTCGTCGGCGGGAAATGGACCACTTTCCGGGCCCTCGCCGAACACCTGAGCAACGACGTCCTCGCCGAACTCGGCATGCCGCGGAAGGTCTCGACGGCGAAACTCGCCATCGGCGGCGGCGCCGGCTTCCCGGACAGCGAGGACGGCGTGCAGCGCTGGATCAAGGCCCACATGGCCGCCGGACGCGACGCGGACCGCACCGCCGGGCTCCTGACCCGCTACGGCACCCGGGCCGGGGACGTCATCAGCTTCCTCGACGCCGCCCCGGACCGGCTCCTGCACTCGACCCGGGAACTGAGCGTCCGCGAGCTGGAGTTCATGGCCCGGAACGAGCAGATCGGGCACCTCGTCGACGTCCTGATCCGCCGCACGTCCCTCGCCTTCAGGGGACTGGTGACCGGCGAGCTCCTGAACGAGGTTGCCGAGATCCTCGGCGGCCCGCTGGGCTGGGACGCGGCAACGCGGACCTCCGAGATCACCCACGCTCAGGAGGTGCTCAAGCGATTCCACGGCGTCCAGGTCCACAGCCTGGTCTCCTGAAAGACCTCGGCGGCCGGACGGGGGACGTCCGGCCGCAAGGACTGTGTGGTTCCTCTGGGGGAACCGGCACAGTTGCCGGCCGGCGGCGCCAACGCGGCGCCGGCCCAACAGCCCTTCAAACTCGCGAGGGGCTGACAACAGAAAATAGAGGAGTCAAAGATGTCTCTTGGAATAGTTTTCCTGTCCGAAGTATTCGGTACCGCGATGCTGACCCTGCTGGGTTGCGGCGTTGTGGCAAACGTTGCACTCAAAGGCACCAAGGGCAACAACGGCGGGTTCCTGATGGTCACCTGGGGATGGGGCATCGCCGTCTTCTCCGGCGTCTACGTCGCCGCGATGTCCGGGGCCCACCTGAACCCCGCCGTTACCTTCGGCCTGCTGCTCAACGGCAAGACGGAGTACGCCCCCGGCGTCCCCGTCGACGCCGTCTCCACCCTCACCTACTTCGGCGGGGAACTGCTCGGTGCCTTCCTCGGTGCCGTGGTGATGTACCTGGCCTACAAGCAGCACTTCGACGCCGAGCCGGAACCCGCCAGCCAGCTGGCGGTCTTCTCGACAGGTCCGGCCATCCGCTCCACCCCGTGGAACCTGATCACGGAGATCATCGGCACCTTTGTCCTCGTCTTCGTCATCCTGACCTTTGGTGGGACACCCTCGGGACTTGGCCCGCTCGCAGTGGCACTGCTCGTTGTTGGTATCGGCGTCTCCCTCGGTGGTCCCACCGGCTACGCCATCAACCCTGCCCGTGACCTCGGCCCGCGCATCGCCCACGCCCTGCTGCCCATGAAGGGCAAGGGTTCCTCGGACTGGGGCTACTCCTGGATTCCCGTCGTCGGACCGCTGGTCGGTGGTGGCCTTGCCGGTCTCGTGGCAGCAGTCGTGCCGATCATCGCCACCGCAGCTGCCTAACCCACCTTCTACGCACTCATTCAACAGCCAGCCCAAGACAAGGACGTCAACATGAACCAGTACGTAATCGCTATCGACCAGGGCACCACCAGCACGCGGGCCATCGTGTTCGACCACAGCGGCAGCATCGTTTCGTCGGGCCAGATGGAGCACGAGCAGATCTTCCCGCAGGCAGGCTGGGTGGAACACGATCCCGCCGAGATCTGGAACAACACCCGTGAGGTCATCGCAGCCGCCCTGTCGAAGGCGAACCTGACCCGGCACGACATCGCGGCGGTCGGCATCACCAACCAGCGCGAAACCGCGGTGGTCTGGGACAAGACCACCGGCAAGCCCATCTACAACGCGATCGTCTGGCAGGACACCCGCACCCAGCCGATCGTGGACGAGCTGGCCAAGGACGGGGGGCCGGAGCGCTTCAAGCAGAAGGTCGGCCTGCCGCTGGCCACCTACTTCTCCGGTACCAAGATCAAGTGGATCCTGGACAACGTCGAGGGCGCCCGCGCCAAGGCCGAGGCCGGGGACCTGGTGTTCGGCAACACCGACTGCTGGGTGCTGTGGAACCTGACCGGCGGGACCGACGGCGGCGTCCACGTCACGGATGTCACCAACGCCTCGCGGACCATGTTCATGGACCTCGACACGCTGTCCTGGGACCAGGAGATTATGGACGCGTTCGGTGTTCCGGCCTCCATGATGCCGGCCATCAAGTCCTCCTCCGAGGTGTACGGCACGGTCCACACGTCCCAGCTGCTGCGTGAGGTTCCGGTCGCCGGCATCCTGGGCGACCAGCAGGCGGCGACGTTCGGCCAGGCCGCGTTCGAGGCGGGCGAAGCCAAGAACACCTACGGCACGGGCTGCTTCCTCATCTTCAACACCGGCGAGGAAATCGTCCACTCCAAGAACGGGCTGCTGACGACTGTTGGCTACAAGCTCGGCGACGCCGCTCCGCACTATGCCCTGGAAGGCGCCATCGCCGTCACGGGTTCGCTCGTGCAGTGGCTGCGTGACAACCTCGGCATGATCAGCAGCGCCCCCGAAGTGGAGACGCTGGCGGCCTCGGTCGAGGACAACGGCGGCGTGTACATTGTGCCCGCGTTCTCCGGCTTGTTCGCTCCCTACTGGCGTTCCGACGCCCGCGGTGCGATCGTTGGCCTGACCCGCTTCGTGAACAAGAACCACATCGCCCGCGCGGCGCTGGAGGCTACCGCCTTCCAGACCCGCGAGGTGCTCGACGCCGTCAACGCGGACTCAGGGGTGCCCCTGACCGAACTCAAGGTCGACGGCGGCATGGTGGCCAACGATGCGCTGATGCAGTTCCAGGCGGACATCCTCGGCGTTCCGGTGATCCGGCCCAAGGTGGTGGAGACCACCGCGCTGGGTGCCGCCTACGCCGCCGGGCTGGCCGTCGGCTTCTGGAAGGACCTGGGCGAGTGTTCCGCCAACTGGGCCGAGGACAAGCGCTGGGAACCGACCATGGAACAGGCCGAGCGCGAGCGCCAGATGCGCCTGTGGAAGAAGGCCGTCACCAAGTCCATGGACTGGGTCGACGAGGACGTGAAGTAGCCCGACGAGACGATGCCTTCACTGTTAAGGGGGCCCGCCCGCTTCGCGGACGCCCGAAGCCGCTCCCGGGCCCCCTTAACAGCTCGGCATATCCCCGCCGCCCGATTCAGCCGCTCGTGCCGACTTACCTGTCGTCAGTGGGCGGTGCGCTAAAGTAGTCCTATGCGTGCGATCCTCCTGCTTAGCTAGCCGCCCGGCATCCCGACGAGAACTCGGATTGCCGTGCGGCAGCCCCTCCGTGTCGAGGGGCTTTTGTGTGTCTGGACCCGTTGGGCGGACGGCAGGGGAGCGGGCAGGGCGGGACAGCAGCCTTGGCCCGGGAGATTTATTGGCACAAGACTTGACGGTACATAAGGCTTGACAGAACAGAAGAGGCCAGCAGTGAGCGTTCAGCCGGAGACAGAGACCGGAACAGCAGCAGCCGCAGCGGAAGCACCCGAGGAAGGTGCCTACAGCTTTGCGGCGATGGAAGCCAAGTGGCCGCAGGTCTGGGAAGACCTCAAGGTCTTCACGCCCGTCGATGACGGGTCGAAGGAGCGGCGGTACGTGCTGGACATGTTCCCGTACCCCTCCGGTGATCTCCACATGGGCCACGCCGAAGCGTTCGCGATGGGCGACGTCGTCGCGCGGTACCTGCGCCAGCAGGGCTACGACGTGCTGCACCCGATCGGCTGGGATTCCTTCGGGCTGCCCGCCGAGAACGCGGCCATCAAGCGCAATGCGCACCCCAGCGAGTGGACCTACGCCAACATCGACACCCAGGCGGCCTCGTTCAAGCGCTACGCCATCTCTGCCGACTGGTCCCGCCGGATCCACACCTCCGATCCGGAGTACTACCGCTGGACACAGTGGCTCTTCAAGCGCTTCTACGAGCGCGGACTGGCCTACCGCAAGAACTCCCCGGTCAACTGGTGCCCCAACGACCAGACCGTGCTGGCCAACGAACAGGTGGTCAACGGCGCCTGTGAGCGCTGCGGCACCCCCGTCACCAAGAAGTCGCTGAACCAGTGGTACTTCAAAATCACCGACTACGCCGACCGGCTGCTCGATGACATGGACGAGCTGCGCGGCCACTGGCCCGAGCGCGTCCTGGCGATGCAGAAGAACTGGATCGGACGCTCCGAAGGCGCGCACGTCAACTTCGTGATCGAGGCCGACAGCGGCAAGCCCGCCAAGGACGTCACGGTGTTCACCACCCGCCCGGACACCCTGTACGGCGCGACGTTCTTCGTCGTCGCCGCGGACGCGCCGCTCGCCGTCGAACTGGTCACCGAAGAGCACGCCGCTGCCCTGGACGCGTACCGCGAACAGGTCAAGGCGCTCACCGAAATCGAACGCCAGTCCACCGAGCGGGAGAAGACCGGCGTCTTCACGGGCCGGTACGCCACCAATCCGCTCAACGGGGAGAAGCTGCCCGTCTGGGCCGCCGACTACGTGCTGGCCGACTACGGCACCGGCGCCATCATGGCCGTCCCGGCACACGACCAGCGCGACCTCGACTTCGCCCGCACCTTCGACCTGCCGGTCCGCGCCGTGCTGGACACCGGCGAGGAAGACCCCGCGGTCAGCGGCACCGCAACCTCGGGCGAGGGCACCCTGATCAACTCCGGCGCCCTGGACGGACTGCCCAAGGCCGACGCCATCCCGGCCGCCATCGAGATCCTGCAGCAGCAGGGCACGGGCGAGAAATTCGTGAACTTCCGCCTGCGCGACTGGCTGCTCAGCCGGCAGCGCTTCTGGGGCACCCCCATCCCGATCATCCACTGCCCCTCCTGCGGCGACGTCCCGGTCCCGGACGAGCAGCTGCCCGTCACCCTGCCGGCGGATCTCCGCGGCGAGGACCTGTCCCCGAAAGGCACGTCGCCGCTGGCCGCCGTCGAAAGCTGGGTCAACGTCGAGTGCCCCAACTGCCACGGCCCGGCTAAGCGGGACACGGACACCATGGACACGTTTGTGGATTCCTCCTGGTACTTCCTGCGCTTCGTCTCACCGCAGTTCACCGACGGCCCGTTTGATCCGGAGAAGATCAACGACTGGATGCCGGTGGGGCAGTACGTCGGCGGCGTGGAGCACGCCATCCTGCACCTGCTCTACGCCCGGTTCTTCACCAAGGTCATCCACGACCTCGGCATGATCGACGCCGACGAGCCCTTCAGCGCGCTGCTGAACCAGGGCCAGGTGCTCAATGGCGGCAAGGCCATGAGCAAGTCCCTGGGCAACGGCGTGGACCTCGGCGAGCAGCTGGACAAGTTCGGCGTCGACGCCGTGCGCCTCACCATGATCTTCGCCTCCCCGCCGGAGGACGACGTCGACTGGGCCGACGTGTCGCCGTCGGGCTCCGCGAAATTCCTGGCCCGCGCCTGGCGCCTCGGCCAGGACGTCACCAGCGAACCCGGCGTCGACTTTGCCACCGGCGACCGGGACCTGCGCACCGTCACCCACCGCACGATCGCCGACGCGGAAGCGCTGCTGGACCACAACAAGTTCAACGTTGTGGTGGCCAAGCTCATGGAACTGGTCAACGCCACGCGCAAGACGATCGACCGAGCCGACGCAGCCAGCGGCGCCGGCGGCGCTGACCCGGCCGTCCGCGAGGCCGTCGAAACTGTCGCGGTCATCCTGAGCCTCTTCGCGCCGTACACGGCCGAGGACCTCTGGAACGTACTGGGACACCCTGCCTCCGTGGCCAACGCCGGCTGGCCGACGCACGACGAGGCCCTCCTGGTGCAGGACACGGTCACCGCCGTCGTTCAGGTCCAGGGCAAGGTGCGGGACCGCCTGGACGTCTCGCCGGAGATCGGCGACGACGAGCTGCGCGAACTCGCTCTGGCCTCGGACAACGTCCAGCGCGCCCTCGACGGCCGGGGGATCCGCACGGTGATCGTGCGGGCGCCTAAACTGGTCAACATCGTCCCGGCCTAGCCGGGACCCGGCTGCCGGTTCCGGCCGGCGGCCGGCCACCATCGCGTGCCCTGACAGCAAGCGCAGACAGCAGGAGGTGCTTCGTGCCCCACCGCGACCCCGCAGGGTGGCCGTGGCTGAAGGAGCGCCTCAGCGGGTTCCGTCAGGCCGCACGGCCATTCGTCGTCCGCGAAGCGGTGCCGGCCGCCGTCGTCGTGCGGACGGCCGTGGTCACGGACTCTGCTGCGGCACTCCCGTCTGACTGGGTCCGGGGCTTGGCTGTCGACGGGCGCCTGACGGTCATCCCGATGCCCGTCATGGTCGGAACCGACATCTATGGCGAGGGTGAGGACGACATCGCCGATACGATCGCCGTGGCCCTGGCGAGCGGCAAACCCGTCAAGACGTCGCGCCCGTCGCCCGGGCAGTTCGAACAGGCCTACCGTACGGCGCAGCGGCACGGCTATGAGTCCGTGGTGTCGGTCCACATATCAGGGGAACTGTCCGGAACGGCGGATTCGGCCCGCCTCGCCGCGGCCCGGGTGGATTTCCCGGTGGAAGTTGTGGACTCGCGCACCGTCGGCATGGCGCAGGGGATGGGTGTGCAGGCCGCCGTCGCCGCCGCGGCGGACGGCAGGACCGCGGCGGACGTGCGGGACTTCACTGAGCAACGGCTGGCCCGCACCAAGGTCTACTTTTATGTGCCGAGCCTCGAGCAGCTGCGGCGGGGCGGACGGATCGGCGCCGCGGCCTCGCTCTGGGGGACCATGCTCTCCATCAAACCCATCCTCGCGGTGGAAGACGGCAAGGTGGTTCCGCTCGAGAAGGTGAGGTCGGCGGCGAAGGCCATCGCCCGGCTCAAGGAGATCGTGGTGGCCGACGCCGCCGCCCGTCCCGAGGGGCAGGCCCGGCTTGCCGTCCACCATTTCGGCAACCCGGCCGAGGCCGAACACCTCGCGGCGCAGCTGGCCGACGCCGTCCCCGGCTGCGCTCCCGTGCAGATCAGCGCCCTTCCGGCCGTACTGGCTGCCCACGCCGGCCTCGGCGTTCTGGCCGTGATCGTGGGGGAGGACAGCGCCCCGCTTCCCGGAGATGCCGGAGTTGCCAACGCTCCCGCCGTTCCGGAAACCCCCGCCTGCCCCTAGCCCGCCGGTCCCATGCCCGGCGGTCCCTTGCCCGGCGCCTCGCCCCCCGGCCCCTGGCGCCTCCCGAGGTATCCACATAGGCGCCGGTACCCCTGATGTGTGCGCCCCATGCTTCGTACGATGGGCACATGCCGCGCCACCATCCGGGAGTTCCGCCCAGTGCTGATCGGGCCAGTGCTGATCGGGCCAGTGCTGATCGGGCCAGTGCTGTTCGGCCCAGTGCTGATCGGGCCATTGTTGATCGGGGCAGCGCCGGCAGCAGGTTGTCTGCGGCCGTTGGCTCCGGGTCCGGGCTGCTCGACGCGACGCCGTTTGTTTCCCCTGCCACGAGCCGCGGCGACCCGTCTCCGCACGATCCGCCGGCACCCAGCCGAATCAGGTGGCGCACCGGCCGGCGCGCCGCTGCCCTGCTGTGCCTGTTGGCCTTGGCGCTCCTGGGCTGGTTCTGGTGGCAGACGGCCAACGGCGCAGCGGAAGTAGCCCCGCTAAGCTCCATGAGCGCCGAGGCCACCGACGTGCAGGCGCCGGAACCTGAAAGCGAATCCATGGCCGGCACGGACGAATCTCCCGGCAAAGCCGAGGGGGAGACTCCCGGAAACGTCATCGTGCACGTGGCCGGTGCGGTTCGGCGTGCCGGAATTGTGGAGTTGCCGCGGGGGAGCCGCCTGCACGAGGCCATCGAAGCGGCGGGCGGCAGTGCCCCGGATGCGGACTCCGACCAGCTCAACCTCGCGGCTGTCCTCGAAGACGGGCAGAAGGTCCTGGTACCGCGGAAAGGCGAAACCCTGCCGTCCGGGGCTGCCCCCGCGGGTGGCACGGGCGGCGGGGGCGGTCCGGTGGGCCCTGACGGATCTTCTGCCGCGGAAGGAAAGATCAACATCAACACTGCCGGCGTGGAGCAACTGGCAACCCTGCCGCGCGTAGGTCCGGTGCTCGCGCAGCGGATCGTCGAGTGGCGGGGTCAGCACGGGAAGTTCCAGCGGGTCGAGGAGCTGGATGCCGTGGACGGGGTCGGACCCAAGATGCTCGCGGCGCTGCTGCCCCTGGTCCGGGTCTGAGGAGAAGGACAGATGAAACGGCACAGCCGCTGGCAACGGTACATCGACGCCGCCGTCAGCCGGACCCCCGGGACCGTCGCGCCACCGGGCGGAGGCCAGCCCCGGCGCAGGCCACGGCACGACGCCGGCCGGTACGGCCGCTGGTTATGGCTTCGTCACTGGCTTGCGACCTTCGCACTCCTGGAGCGGGCAACCCCGGCCCGGGAGGAAAAGCTCCGCAGGATGGATGTGCGCCTGGTCCCCTCGGCATTGCTGGTGTGGGCCGCGGCGGCTGCGGGGCATTACCTGCACCCCGCGCCGCTGGCGACGCTGTGCCTGGCCCTGGTGGTAGCCGCCTCGGGACTGTTGCTGCTCCGGGGTC
This sequence comes from Arthrobacter sp. 001422645, assembly GCF_059816125.1. Taxonomy (NCBI): domain Bacteria; kingdom Bacillati; phylum Actinomycetota; class Actinomycetes; order Micrococcales; family Micrococcaceae; genus Arthrobacter; species Arthrobacter sp. 001422645. The sequence continues at coordinate 48,078 of NZ_JCBANT010000006.1, forward strand.
CGCCCGGCGGAGGGCCGGATTGCAGGGGTGGCAGGGCTGACGGCAGGGCTGGCGGCGCGTACATCCCCTTTACGGGCACTGTCCGGCGCAATTTCCCGGCGACCATGGCTGTGGCCCTGCTCCTCGGCGCGGCGGCGGGCGGCCACGCCGCGGTGGACACGTCCCGCCGGCACGACGGTGCCGTGGCCGGATACGTCGCTGCGCAGGCCGACGTCGCCGTGGAAGTGGAGATAGCCGGTGCGCCCCGGCGGCTCAGAACGGTGGGCCGTTCCGGGCTCGCGGACCGCTGGGCAGTGCCGGCGAACCTGATCGAAATGCACGTTGACAGGCGCCGCGTCCGCGCGCAGGCCACCCTGCTCGTTATGGGCGGCGCCGGCTGGGACCAGGCTGCCCCCGGGCAGCGGCTCCGCACCACCGGAAAGCTCTCGACTCCCGAGCCGGGCCAGGCTGAAGCGGCCATCCTCTCGGCAAGTTCCGCGCCGCTGATGCTCTCGGTGGCAGGGCCCTCGCAAACGGGCCCGGCCGCGCTCCGTCAGGATTTCACGGCAGCCGCCGGACACTTCGACGGGGACGCCCGCGGCCTCCTGCCTGGCATGGTCACCGGCGACACCAGCTCCCTCGATGCCGAGTTGGACGCTGCCATGAAGACGGTCGGAATGACCCACCTGACCGCCGTCAGCGGCGCCAACTGCAGCCTCATCCTGGGCGTCCTCCTTGTCGCCGCGCGCAGTCTGCGGTTCAGGCGGGCGCTTACGGCGGTCCTCTGCCTGGCGGGGCTGGGCCTTTTCGTTCTGATGGTCGGCCCGGACGCCAGTGTTCTCCGGGCAGCCGTGATGGGCGCCATCGGTCTGGTGGCACTGGCCGGCGGCCGTCCCGGACGGGGTTTGAGCTTCCTGTGCCTCGCCGTGATCGGGCTGGTGCTGGCACAACCGGAGCTGTCCACCAGCTTCGGATTCCTGCTGTCCGTCCTCGCTACCCTCGGCATCGTGGTGACGGGCCGGCCGATCATGACCTGGTTCCCGGCAGCCGTGCCGCGCTGGATCGCCGCAGGGATAGCGGTGCCGCTGTCCGCGCAGGCTTTCTGCGGCCCCGCGATTGTCCTGCTGCAGCCTCAGTTCTCCGCGTACGCGCTGCCCGCCAACATGGCCGCGGCCGTCCTCGTTGCCCCGGTCACCCTGCTGGGGACCGCCGCCGTGCCGTTGGTGCCGCTGGTCCCGGCCCTCGCCGCCGCACCGTTGGGCATCGCGGCGGCCTTCGCCACCGGCGTGGGAGCAATCGCGCGCTTCTTCGCCGGACTGCCCGGCGCCGTCCTGCCGTGGCCGGATGGTGCATTCGGCGCCGCCACGATGTCCCTCTTCTCCGCCTGCACACTCGCCGCCTGGTGGTTGCTCTTCCACCCGGCCCGCACGGCCGCTCTGGCACTGGCGGCGCATGGGCGGGTGGTGGTGTGGCTCAACGGCAGATTGCACCGCCGCGCCAGCCCCTCGGCGGCGCCGGCCGGGGCCGCGTCCGGCTTGGTGCACCGCCCGGGCCGTGGCAGGCTTAGAGTCTGCAAACAATCTTCCGGGAGGAAACCTCAGTGGCTGCTGCCCAGACCCCACGCGCCCGGTCCGCCGCGTCGAACACCGCCACCTGGCGCGACGTGACCCCGGCCGCCGTTGTGCTGGTCGGCGGACCGGAAGACTATCTGGGTTCCCGGGCCATGGACCGCGTCCGTTCGCAGGTTCGCGCCGCAGCTCCCGACGTCGAAGTCACGCGGCTCAACGCTGGCAACTATGAGCCAGGCTCCCTGGCCATGAACGTCAGCCCCTCCCTCTTCGGCGAGCAGAAGCTCATTGAGGTGGAAGGTCTGGAGGCTATGAACGACGCCTTCCTGGCCGACGGACTCAAGTACCTCAAGCAACCCGAACCTGACGCTGTGCTGGTCCTCCGCCACAGCGGCGGCGTGCGCGGCAAGAAACTGCTCGACGCCGTCAAGGCCGGCGGGTGGCCGGTGGTGGACTGCCAGCCCCTGAAGAAGGACGCGGACAAGATCGCCTTCGTGACCTCCGAGTTCAAGGCCGCATCCCGGCGCATCGATCCCGACGCCGTGCACGCCCTGGTCAACGCCGTCGGCGCCCACCTGGCCGAGCTGGCTGCCGCCTGCAGCCAGCTGATCGCCGACGCCTCCACCGGGGTGGATTCCGCCATGGTGGACAGGTACTACGGAGGCCGGGTGGAAGCCACCGCCTTCAAGGTGGCCGATGCCGCGATGGCCGGCAACGCCCCGCTGGCGCTCTCCACCCTCCGCCATGCCCTCGACACCGGGGCGGATCCGGTGCCGCTGGTGGCCGCCCTGGCTTCGAAGCTGCGCACGCTCGCGAAAGTTGCCGGGGCCCAGGGTTCCTCGGCACAGATTGCCAAGCAGCTGGGCATGCAGCCCTGGCTTGTCGAGCAGGCGCAACGTGAAGTGCGGCGCTGGACTCCGGAAGGCCTCGTCCGCTCCATCCAGGTGACCGCCGAGGCTGATGCCCAGGTCAAGGGCCTGTCCCGGGACCCGGTCTACGCCGTCGAACACGCCGTGACGGTGATTGCGACGTCCGTGCGCCGCTGACGCGGTGCGTGCAGCCCGGGTCCGCGATTGGTGGGGGGACGGGTTCCGCAAATGAATCTGCAAGCGTTCCGCGCGTAGCGGATGCTGCGCCAAACAACGTGGGCTTTAACTGGAAGTGGCCGGCACCCCAGGGGTGCCGGCCACAATCATCAGTTCGAGTGAACTGGAAGCCTTAGAGCGCGTTGACCTTCTTGGAGATGGCCGACTTGCGGTTTGCAGCGTTGTTCTTGTGGAGAACGCCCTTGCTGACAGCCTTGTCCAGCTTGCGGCTGGCGGAAAGCAGTGCGGCAGCCGCAGCATCCTTGTCGGTGGACTCAACGGCGGTGTTGACGGCGCGGATGGCCGTCTTCAGCTCGGACTTGACTGCGTTGTTGCGCAGGCGTGCCTTCTCGTTGGTGAGGATGCGCTTCTTCTGGGACTTGATATTAGCCACGTGTGAACTCTCTTTTTCAATGCGGAAAATGGTCTAGAGGGCTTTCAGATTGGCCATTGACTGAGCGGCGTGGGGATACCTATGGCGACCAACCATCTGTGGCCGTCGACCTGCACGGACACACAGCTATCAATAGTAGCAGAGACGGCGGCAGCGTGACGATTGTGCGGGCCGGTCAGCGCCAGCCGTGGCGGGACTTCAGGACGGCGGCGATGGCGCTGAAGCGGCCGGCGTCGAGGATGGCGCCCTCGCGCCGGACGTCCCGCGGGTCGATCTGAAGGATGCGGTCCAGTTTGGCCTCGCTGGGGCGCCACTGCCGGTCCCAGGGACCAGTCCCGATGTCCACGTAGTCGTCCGCCCGGCGCGCGTCGCCGTCGTGGTCCTTGCTGGTGAGCATCAGGCCAAGCAGATAGCGGCCGCTGGTGCCCACCAGCAGCACCGGACGGTCCTTGCCCCGAGAGTGGTCCTCCTCATACGGGACCCAGGTCCAGACCACCTCGCCCGGTTCGGGGCGGCCGTTGGGGGAGGGGGCGTAGCTGATCTTCGCCGTTCCGCGGAAGTCTCCAGGGTACGTGCCGGTCAAGCCGACGACGGCGCCGCGCCCGGCGCCCGGGCGCCCGCCGGTCTTCGTGCCCGACCGTCCGGGCTGGGCTTTCGTGCGCGACGGTCCGGCCTTGCCGGAGCCGCCGGGGGCGGTGCCGCTGCGCCCTTCCAGAAAGCGCAACGTGCTGCGGACTGCATTGCCGATCGAGCGTAAGTTCCATGCCATGGGAAAACCCTACCGCCAGCCGCCGTCCGGCAGCTGGCGGTAGGGCCGGCCCCGCGGGGGCGAACACAGCGCGCGGTCACAGCGGCGGACGCAGGCGCGAAAACAGGGCACGAAAACAGGGCGCAAAGATAGGGAGGCAGCATGCGGCACCAACCCAGGACAGGAACCCGGGGCTCGAGGAGGGTCCGCAACGGAATCGGGGGATGCACTCCCTCGGGTCCGGACGTGGGAGACTATAGGAACGATAATTGCGGCACGTCGCAGGATGGGAAAGCAGCATCCCCGCGATCCGTGCAACGCCACCAGTAATGCCAACAGTAAGGACCCTGCGTGTCTCCCATGGCCCGCACCGCCCCGGTGCCCGCCGCAACAGATCCGGCCATCATCCGGAACTTCTGCATCATTGCGCACATTGACCACGGCAAATCCACACTGGCCGACCGGATGCTCCAGTACACCGGCGTCGTCCAGTCCCGTGACATGAAGGCCCAGTACCTGGACCGCATGGACATTGAGCGCGAACGCGGCATCACCATTAAGTCCCAGGCAGTCCGTATGCCTTGGGAGCTCGACGGCACCAGCTACGCGCTGAACATGATCGACACGCCCGGCCACGTTGACTTCACGTACGAGGTCTCACGCTCGCTCGCGGCCTGCGAAGGCGCGGTGCTGCTGGTGGACGCGGCCCAGGGCATTGAGGCGCAGACCCTCGCCAACCTCTACCTGGCGATGGAAAATAACCTCACGATCATCCCGGTCCTGAACAAAATTGACCTCCCGGCAGCCCAGCCCGAGAAGTACGCGGCGGAACTCGCCAGCCTGATCGGCGGCGACCCCGAGGACGTGCTCCGCGTCTCCGGCAAGACCGGCATGGGCGTCGAGGCCCTGCTGGACAAGATCGTCCGCGATCTGCCCGCCCCCGTGGGCGACCCGAACGCGCCCGCCCGCGCCATGATCTTCGACTCCGTGTACGACACGTACCGCGGCGTGGTCACCTACGTCCGCGTGGTGGACGGCATGCTGCACCCCCGCGAACGCATCCAGATGATGTCTACCCGCGCCACGCATGAACTCCTCGAGATTGGTGTCAGCTCCCCGGAGCCCACCCCCTCCAAGGGCCTCGGCGTCGGCGAAGTGGGCTACCTCATCACCGGGGTGAAGGACGTCCGGCTGTCCAAGGTGGGCGACACCGTCACCAACCTGGCCAAGCCGGCCACCGCATCCCTCCCCGGCTACGCCGATGCCAAACCGATGGTCTTCTCCGGCCTGTATCCACTGGACGGCACGGACTATCCGGTGCTCCGCGACGCGTTGGAGAAGCTGATGCTCAACGACGCCGCGCTTGTCTACGAGCCTGAGACGTCCGCCGCGCTGGGCTTCGGCTTCCGCGTGGGTTTCCTGGGCCTCCTCCACCTGGAGATCACCCGTGAGCGGCTGGAACGCGAATACAAGCTGGACCTGATCTCCACCGCCCCCAACGTGGAATACGAGGTGACGCTGGAGGACAAGAAGGTCGTCCACGTCACCAACCCCAGCGAGTACCCCACCGGCAAGATCGCCGAAGTCCGCGAGCCGATGGTCTCCGCCACCATCCTGGCGCCGAACGAGTTTGTCGGCGCCATCATGGAGCTGTGCCAGAGCCGGCGCGGCGTGATGGGCGGCATGGACTACCTCTCCGAGGACCGGGTGGAGATCCGGTACCGCCTTCCGCTGGCCGAAATCGTCTTCGACTTCTTCGACATCCTCAAGTCCAAGACCCGTGGCTACGGCTCGCTGGACTGGAAAGCCGACGGCGAGCAGGTGGCCGACCTCGTGAAGGTGGACATCATGCTCCAGGGCGAGCAGGTGGATGCGTTCTCCGCGATCACGCACCGCGACAAGGCGTACGCCTACGGCGTGATGATGACGGGCAAGCTGCGCGAGCTCATCCCGCGGCAGCAGTTCGAGGTGCCCATCCAGGCCGCCATCGGCTCGAGGATCATCGCCCGTGAAAGCATCCGCGCCATCCGCAAGGACGTCCTCGCCAAGTGCTACGGCGGTGACATCACCCGAAAGCGCAAACTGCTGGAAAAGCAGAAGGAAGGCAAGAAGCGCATGAAGATGGTGGGCCGCGTCGAGGTCCCGCAGGAAGCCTTCATCGCTGCCCTCACCACGGACGAGTCCAAGGACAAGGCCAAGAAGTAGCGGTGCTCCTGATGACTGTCCCCACCCAGACAGGACCGGACCATGCCTAGCGCCCTTCCGCTGGGCGACCCGGCGCCGTCGGACGGGCTGCTGCCCGGGCAGGCGCTGGAAGGCGCCGCGGCCCGGGCCTTCGGGCTGTACGTGCACATCCCGTTCTGCGCCGTGCGCTGCGGCTACTGCGACTTCAACACCTACACCGCCACGGAGCTCGGCGGCGGGGCGTCCCAGGACGCCTACGCCGGCACCGCCGTCGCGGAGGTCGACTTCGCGGCCACCGTCCTGAAGAACAGCGGCCTGCCGGCACGCCCGCTCAGCACCGTCTTCTTCGGCGGCGGCACCCCCACGCTGCTCCCGGCCGGCGACCTGGCACGCATCCTCACCGCCGCCATCGCGGCCTGGGGCCTTGCACCCGGCGCCGAGGTCACCACCGAAGCGAACCCGGACTCGGTTACGCCCGAATCCCTGCAGCTGCTGGCCGACGCCGGTTTCACCCGGGTGTCCTTTGGCATGCAGTCCGCGGTGCCGCACGTCCTGAAGGTCCTCGACCGCACCCACACCCCCAGCCGGGTGCCCCAGGCGGTCCGGTGGGCCCGGGAGGCCGGCCTCGCCGTCAGCCTGGACCTCATCTACGGAACGCCGGGGGAGTCACTGGCCGACTGGCGCTACTCCCTGGAGACGGCCCTGTCCTACGCTCCTGACCACATCAGCGCCTACGCGCTGATCGTCGAGGACGGCACCAAGCTGGCCGCGCAGATCCGCCGCGGCGAAGTCCCGGAAATCGACGACGACGACCATGCGGCCAAGTACGAACTGGCCGACGAACTCATCTCGGCCGCGGGGCTGTCCTGGTATGAGGTCAGCAACTGGTCCCGCACCCCGGAGCAGGCCTGCCGGCACAATCTCGCGTATTGGCGCGGCGACGACTGGTGGGGGATCGGCCCTGGCGCGCACTCCCACGTGGGTGGCGTGCGCTGGTGGAACGTCAAGCACCCCACTGCCTATGCCAACCGCCTGGGGTCCGGACTCTCGCCTGCCGCCGGCCGGGAGACCCTCGATTCGCAGACCCGCAGCGTGGAGCGCGTCATGCTGGAGGCCCGCCTGAACTCCGGGCTGGAGATCACCAGCCTGGGCGGACTGGGTGACACCGGGCGGCACGCCGTGGCCGGTCTCATTGCCGACGGCCTGATAGACCCCGCAGCGGCCTTCCGCGGAAGCCTCGTGCTGACGCTCAAGGGCCGGCTCCTCGCCGACGCTGTGGTCCGCAGGATCCTGCCGGACTAGTAGTCCGCAGGGCCCTGCCCGATGACACCAAAAAGCCGGCCGCTGCCCGTTGGGGACAGCGGCCGGCTTTTTCGGTTTCGGACCGGGTGCCGGGTTCCGCGTGCGTGGGAACTCGAAGGTACGAAAGTGCAGTCTGCTATTTGATCCAGCGGAGGTTGAACTCGTACCGGTGCGGCTGGCCGCGGTTGACATGGATACCGGCCGCAACCGAGAAGCACGTCACGGCGATCCAGATGACCGTGGCCAGGACGGCGAAGATGTTGCCCACCACCGGCACAAACACCAGCAGGTTGCACAGCACGGCCGCGATGGTGGGCGGCAGCGTGAAGTTCAGGGCTTCCTTGGACTCCTGCGCCGTGAACGGGCCCCGGTCCTTGAAGATCAGGTAGATCAGGAGCGAGGGGACGCAGCCCAGGATGCCGCCGAAGTGCGCCAACGTTGCCCACTGGCGGTCCTCGTTTGCCGTCAGCGGCAGTGCATTTGCGGGAACGCCATGGTACGGGGGCTGGCCATGGCCGGCCTGGTTGCCAGTGTGTTCACGTGCGTCATCTGCCACGGTGTTGTCCTTCGGATTGCGGTGGAGCGTTGGTGCCTGGAGGTGCCAGGGCTGCGCCGGGAGCGAAGCCGCCGTTCCAAGAATACTTGCTCCGGCGCCGAATGAGGATCGCCAGGCAGCCAAAGCGCCCGGTCAGCCCCCTCAGGGCACGGTGAGGAAGTCGATGACCTCCTCCACCCTGCCCAGCAGGGACGGTTCCAGATCGGCGTAGCTGCGGACCGCGCCCAGGAGTTTTTGCCAGCCCAGCCCGACGTCCTCCTTGGTGCTGTGCGGCCAGCCGAAAGCCATGAGGATGCCGGTCTTCCAATCCACACCCCGGGGAATCACCGGCCACTTCTCGATCCCCAGGACGGCCGGCCGGATTGCCTGCCAGACGTCCACATAGGGGTGGCCGACAATCAGCACGTTTCCGGCCGCACCGGGGGACGCCATCACGGCGTCGGCGATCCGGGATTCCTTGGAATCGGGAACCAGATGGTCCACCAGGACACCGAGCCGGCGCCCGGGGCCGGGCCGGAAAGCAGCCACGGCTCCGGCGAGGTCGTCAATGCCGTGCAGGGGCTCTACGACGATGCCTTCCACCCGGAGATCGTCACCCCAGACCTTTTCGACGAGTTCGGCGTCGTGCTTGCCTTCCACCCAGATCCGGCTGGCCTTAGCCACCTGGGCGCGCTGGCCCGCCACGCGGACGGAGCCGGAGGCTGTTCTCGTGCCCGCGGCGCCCGCGGCGGCCCGGGGCGCCGGCGGCATCAGCCGGATCGGCTGTCCCCCCAGCAGGAAGCCGAACCCGAGGCGGAAGGACCGTGACTTGCCGCGGCGGTCCTCCAAGGCGACGACGTGCATCCCGCCGGACTTCTCGACGCGGGTAACGGCGCCCACCCAGCCGGACTGCACATCTTCGAGGACCATGCCGCGCTCCACGGGCACCTCGGGAAGCTGGATCTTGGCGGGGGCGGACAGGTCCTGGGGCCCCCAGTTCTGGTACGACATCGGTTCCACACTGCTTTGCGCTCGGTTTGCTACGGCGGGCTGTGCCCGAAAACACCAGCCCCAGGATGAACGCCTGGAGCGAATCCAATGCTAACAACGCGGCGACTCATATTAGACTGGTTAGCACTTAGGCATGTCGAGTGCTAACCAACATGTCGCGAACCAGCACAGCATGCGGTGCGGCCAGGGAACGGCGGCACCGGATGCGGGACAGTCGATTGGAGGTGGAGCGTGAGCGAACCACGCAAACTCGAAGTGCTGCGCGCCATCGTGGAGGACTACGTCCATTCACGGGAACCCGTCGGCTCCAAAGCCCTCGTGGAACGGCATCACCTGGGCGTGTCCAGTGCCACGATCCGCAACGACATGGCGGCACTGGAGGATGAGGGCCTCATCACGGCGCCGCACACGAGCGCCGGACGGATCCCCACCGACAAGGGCTACCGGCTCTTCGTGGACCAGATTTCGGCGGTCAAGCCGCTCTCGCCGGCCGAACGACGAGCCATCCAGGCCCTGCTGGAAGGATCCGATGACCTCGACGACGTTCTGGACCGGACCGTCCGGCTGCTCGCCCAGCTGACCAACCAGGTCGCCGTGGTGCAGTACCCGCATCTCAGCCGGGCCAAAGTGCGCCACATCGAATTCGTCCTGCTGGCACCGCGCAAGGTGCTCGCGGTGCTGATCGCGGACACCGGCAAGGTGGAACAGCGGGTCATTGACGTGGGACAGGATCTTCCGGAGGACGCCCTGGCCGAACTCCGCACGCGCTTCCTCGGCTCGCTCTCCGGGACACCGCTGAACGTCCTGCCGCAGTCGCTGCTGTCCGTGGTTGCCAGCTGCCCGCCCGCCCGGCGCAGCGCGGCCCAGGCATTGGCCCGCGGCTTGGAGGCGCTGGCGACGAGCAGCCGCGAGGAACGTATGGTCATGGCCGGGACCGCGAACCTGGCCCGCTCCAATGTGGACTTCCCGCTGAGCATCGGCCCGGTGCTGGAAGCCCTGGAGGAGCAGGTGGTGATGCTCAGGCTCCTCAGTGACATGGCCGCGGACCCGCGCGGGGTGACGGTCAGCATCGGCCGGGAAAACCCGTACGTGGGGCTCGCTGAGGCCTCGGTGGTGGCCACCGGCTACGGGCCGGACGCCACGGCGAAGGTCGGAGTGCTGGGCCCCACCCGGATGGACTACCCCACCACCATGGCCGCCGTCCGGGCGGTGGCCCGCTACCTTTCACGGATCCTCGGCCCCTGACGGGCCGCATTCCATGGCCCGTTCCGACGGGCCGGCACCAGACTTCTTGCCCAAACCGGCAGTACCCCACCGGCAGTACAAAAAGGAAGAGATACAAACTTTGAGCAGCCATTACGACGTTCTTGGAGTCTCCCGCGAAGCTACGGGCGAAGAGATCAAGAAGGCCTACCGCAAGCTGGCGCGGACCCTCCACCCCGATGTCAATCCCGGGGACGACGCCTCGGACCGGTTCAAAGCCGTCACACACGCCTACGAGGTTCTGTCCGATCCGCAGAAGCGCCGGATCTACGACACCACCGGCAACGAGAACGGCACCGACAACGGCTTCGGCGGCGGCAGCTACTCGGGCCAGGGCTTCGCGTTCCAGGACATCTTCGAGACGTTCTTCGGCGCCGGCGGCCAGGCCGGACCCGCCTCACGGGTCCGCCGCGGCCAGGACGCCCTGATCAGCGTGCGGATCGAGCTCCGCGACGCTGTCTTCGGGGTCAACAAGAAACTCGAAGTCGACACCGCCGTCACGTGCCCCACCTGTGAGGGCTCATGCTGCCGTGAAGGCAGCCACCCCGAGCGGTGCGACATCTGCGGCGGCAGCGGCCAGGTCCAGCGCGCCGTCCGCTCCATCCTGGGTCAGGTCATGACCGCGGCTCCCTGCGGCTCCTGCGAGGGTTTCGGCACCGTCATCAAGGATCCGTGCAACGAATGCGCCGGCCAGGGCCGCATCCGCAGCCGGCGTTCCCTGACGGTCAAGGTTCCCGCCGGCGTCGCCACGGGCACCCGCATCCAGCTCTCCGGCCAGGGCGAGGCCGGCCCCGCCGGCGGCCCCGCCGGCGACCTCTACGTGGAGATCCGGGTCAACAACGACGCCACGTACGTGCGCGACGGTGACGACCTGCACGCCAGCCTCAACATCCCCATGACGGCGGCGGCGCTGGGCACTGAACTTACGCTCGACACGTTCGACGGCCAGCAGGAGATCGACGTCAAGGCCGGAACCCAGTCCGGTGAGGTCATCACCCTCCGCGGACTCGGCGTCACGCACCTCCGCGGCTACGGCCGCGGCGACCTCAAAGTCCACCTGCAGGTGGACACCCCCGCCAAGCTCGACGCCGCCCAGGAAGACCTGCTCCGCCAGCTCGCGAAGCTGCGCGGTGAGCAGTTCACCGAGGGAAAGCTCGCGGCCAGCGGCGGGGTCTTCGCCAAGCTTCGGGACCGCCTCGGTAACCTGTAGCGGTGAGCAACCCCGTATTTTTCACTGCCCCCGGCAGCTTGGACGGGCTGGTCCCCGGTTCCGTCTTCGTACTCGACGGCCCTGAGGCCCGCCACGCGGTCACAGTGAAGCGCTTAGGCGTGGGGGAAGCCGTGGACATCGCCGACGGCGCCGGCAAGCGCCTGACCGGCGCCGTCGCCGCCGTCGCCCCGAACCAGCTGACGGTCACGTGCTCCGAACTCTCCGACGAGCCGCAGCCAGCGGTGCGGCTGGTCCTGGTCCAGGCCCTCGCGAAGGGCGACCGGGACGAGCTCGCGGCCGAGACGGCCACCGAACTGGGAATCGATGCGGTTGTGCCGTGGCAGGCGGAACGGTCGATTGTCCGCTGGAAGGCCGAGCGCGCGGCGAAGGCCCACGCCAAGTGGCAGTCCGTCGTCACGGCGGCGGCGAAACAGGCCCGCCGTGCATGGATCCCGGAAGTCCGCTCCGCCGTCGACGGCGCCGGGCTGCAGGCGGCGGTGGCAGCCGCGGACCTCGCCGTCATTCTTCACGAGGACGCCGTGCGTCCGCTGCGGCAGGTCCTGGAGACCTGGCAGGCCGGCTTCGCCGTTGCGGTCACAGCCGGGGAGGACTCAGCCGGGGAGGGCCGCGAGGTGCTGCTGATCGTGGGTCCCGAGGGCGGCATCAGTCCGCGGGAGGTGACTCGGCTGTGCGATGCCGGCGCCGTGACAGCCCTGCTGGGGCACCATGTCCTGCGCTCGTCCACTGCCGGTCCCGCGGCCACGGTACTGGCCAGCGACATCCTGGGCCGCTGGTAGCCCTGGTTTAGCGGGCTGTCCTGCATAACACGTGATCGACTGCTCCCCACCGGTACCCTCGCCCCGCAAGCCCGGCCAGGGAACCCTGCAGGCGTGGGCCCAAACCGCCGTTCTGAGCCGCCAAACCGCCGTTCCGGAGCAGTGGATGGTGAGGTGGGCGGGGGTGCGCTATTGGACCGTGAAACCGCGGGTGTCGACGTTCAGGTCCTTGGCGGGATTGCCCTCCTCAACCTGTGACACCCGGACCTCGTAGTTGCCCGGTCCCAGGTTCACCGACAGGTTGAAGGCCCCCGATTTCCCGGCTTCGGCCGAGGCCGTGACGGTCCCGTTCACGTAGCTGGTCTTAATGCTTCCGTCGATCCGCAGAACCTCCCACCGGAGCACGCCGCCCGGAGAGGTGCTGCGGCCGTTGACCTTGACCGCGCCGTCCTCCACCGAGGTCCCTTCCTGGGGATCAATGATCCACACCGGGGCGACCATCCCGACGCTGCGTGAGGTCGGCGCGCCGAGGCGGACGTGGTTGAAGGCAACATAGTCGGTATGGCCGTCCACCAGCACCACTACCTGGATCTGCTGGCCGGTGTCGATCAGCCCGGCGCTGGCAGCGGCTGCCGTCGCCGTGTAGACGAGCTGCTGCACAGCGCGCTCGGCCATGGCAGGATCCACATTGCTGTTGAACGCATCGGCGGACATGTCCACCGTGATGACATTCTTGCCCGAGATGGAGCTCGCCAGCATTTTGGGGTTCTGCCAGGGGGTAAAGAAGTCCGGGTCGAGCGGCTTCTCCGACATCATGACCCGGAGCGCGCCGGTGACCGGGTTGTCTTCCTCCGGGACGTCGCGGAATTCGCGGTAGAGGAACGTGTCGTCGTTGCTCCTGCCGATCCAGTACACGGGCGCCTTGTTCGATGCCTGTGTGGTTTCCAGCGGCGCACTGGTGGTCGCCGCCGACGCCTCGGCCGACATGACCTGCGGGGAAGTGTTCGCGTCCGTTACACCGGGCTGGGGAGTGGCTACGCAGCCGGAGAGTGCCAGCGCCGCGGGCAACACGAGGAGCAGCATGCGCTGGCCTATCCGCCTGCCTGCTGTTCCCTGTCCCGTCCCGTAATGCCTGATTTCCGCTGCCCTTGTCTGCTCGGCGTTTGCTTTCGTGTCTGCCCGGTGTCCCGGCCGCCAGTTTGTCCGGCGTGCCGGGTTGTCCGGTGGTCCGCCAAAAATGCCGTGGCGGTGGCCGATTTCCAGCATGGCATACGGCGATGCCGCGAAACCGGGGATCGCGGCGTCGGGCCGGAACTGCAACGGGAACGATATGAGGCCGATACGAAGTTGATACCTAAATCCGGGAACGGCACAGATATCCCGGCCAGGTCTACGCCCGACGGGCCGTCAGCCCGGAGGCGTCCGCAGCCGGTCACTGGCGTAAGATAAGAGAATCCGCTGACACCCGGAACCAGGCGGCGAGCACCGCCGGGCCGGATCAGGCGACAGACCATTTCCTACTGGAGGGGACCAGAGGCCCGCGGGCCAGCACCATGACTGAAGCAGCGAACGGCAAGGCCCGGATCAGCGCCGGAGAGCGCGCCGCAGGTGAATTTCCCCACTCCCTACCAGGGCTGCGGACGGAGGTAGTCCTGTTCGACAGCTCCGATCAGATGGTCCAGTCCCTCGGCAGTCATGACGAAGCCCTCCGCTTCATCGAGATCCAGTTCCCGGCCGTCGACTTCCACGTCCGGGGCAACGAGCTCGCCATCAGCGGGCCGGCCGCCGACGTGCCGCGCATCATGCGACTGTTCAACGAGGTCCGCGGGCTGGTCGCCCGGGGCACGGTCATCACGCCCGCCGTCCTGCAGCAGCTCGTATCGATGCTCCGGACCCAGTCCCTGCAGAACCCGGTCGAGGTGCTCACGCACAACATCCTCTCGAGCCGCGGCAAGACGATCCGGCCGAAGACACTGAACCAGAAAAATTACGTCGACGCGATCGACGCCAACACGGTGATCTTCGGCATCGGCCCGGCCGGTACCGGCAAAACGTACTTGGCGATGGCCAAGGCCGTCCAGGCCCTGCAGCAAAAGGAAGTCACGCGCATCATCCTGACCCGTCCCGCCGTCGAAGCGGGGGAGCGGCTGGGGTTCCTGCCGGGCACGCTCAGCGACAAAATCGACCCGTACCTGCGGCCGCTGTACGACGCCCTGCACGAAATGATGGACCCCGAGTCCATCCCACGGCTGATCGCTGCCGGCACCATCGAAGTCGCCCCGCTGGCCTACATGCGCGGACGCACGCTCAATGACGCCTTCATCATCCTGGACGAGGCACAGAACACCACGCCGGAACAGATGAAGATGTTCCTGACCCGGCTTGGCTTCGGCTCCAAGATGGTGGTCACCGGTGACGTCACGCAGGTGGACCTGCCCTTCGGAACCCGGTCCGGCCTCCGGATCGTGGAAGAGATCCTGGAAGGCATCGAGGACGTCAACTTCACCGTCCTGGACGCTTCCGACGTCGTCCGGCACCGCCTGGTGGGTGACATCGTCAACGCCTACGGCGTCTGGGACGAGATTCAGAGGAACCGGGTCAAGCATTCCGTGGCCCGGGAGAAGCGGGGGGAACACGCATGAGCATCGAGGTCAACAACGAGTCTGGCGTCACGGTCGACGAGGCCGAGCTGGTGCACTTGTCCCGGTTCATTTTCGAACGCCTCTTCATCCACCCGCAGGCCGAGCTGTCCATCCTCCTCGTGGATGAGCCGGCCATGGAGAAGCTGCACATCGAACTGATGGACGAGCCGGGCTCCACCGATGTGCTTTCGGTGCCCATGGATGAGCTGACGCCGGGCACCCCGGACAAGCCCGCCCCCCAGGGCATGCTCGGTGACATCGCCATCTGCCCGCAGGTGGCGGAGGTCCAGGCGATGAACGCCGGCCACTCCACCCAGGACGAAATGCTGCTCCTCACGACCCACGGCATCCTGCACCTGCTCGGCTTCGACCACGCAGAGCCCGAGGAAAAAGAAGAAATGTTTGGCCTCCAGCGTGAACTGCTCTCTGCCTTCACCGGCAAGGACGCCCCGTCAGAGACGATTCAGTGACGCCACTGATCCTCGCTGGCATGGCGCTGGTTTTCCTGAGTTTTGCCGCGTTCCTGACCGCGGCTGAGTCTGCTTTCAACTACCTTTCCCGGCACGACGCCGAAGCGGCGATCCTGAACAGCCGCGGTACCGCGCTGAAGCGCATCATGGCCCAACCCGTGGCGCACATGCGTGCCCTGCGCTTCTGGCGGATCTGGTTCGACATGGCCTCCGCCGTCGCCGTCACGGTGCTGCTGACCAGCGTGTTCGACAACATCTGGCTCTCCGGTCTGATCGCCACCGGTGTCATGGCGCTGCTGGGGTTCGTGATCGTGGGCGTGTCCCCCCGGCAGCTCGGCCGGGTCCACTCGGCCGGCCTGGTCCGCTTCAGCGCACCCCTGATCCGCTGGCTGTGCTGGGTGCTGGGCCCGATCCCCGGCTGGCTTGTCACGCTGGGCAGCGCCGTGGCCCCCGGGGCGCCCGCGGACAATGAGGCCTTCTTCAGCGAAGAGGAATTCCGCGAACTCGTGGACCGCGCCACGGAGTCCGACGTGATCGAGGACAACGAGGCCGAGCTGATCCAGTCCGTCTTCGACTTCGGCGACACCCTGGTCCGTTCCGTGATGGTGCCGCGCACCGACATCCTCAGCATCGACTCCGGCTCCAGCCTGCACCGGGCCATGTCGCTCTTCCTGCGTTCAGGCTATTCCCGGATCCCGGTCATCGGCGAGAACACGGACCAGATCCTCGGCATCGTCTACCTCAAGGACGTGGCCGCGGTCATCCATAACCTCGGCCCCGGCGAGGAGCCCCCGGTCGTTGACGAACTGGCCCGCGAGGTCCGCTACGTACCGGACTCCAAACCTGTGAGTGAGCTGCTGCGCGAACTGCAGAAGGAATCGACGCACGTCGCGATCGTCATCGACGAGTACGGCGGCACCGCCGGACTGGTCACCCTCGAGGACCTCATCGAGGAAATCGTCGGCGAGATCGTGGACGAGTACGACACCGAAAGCGCGGAAGCGGTGGAGCTCGGCGACGGAAGCTACCGTGTGAGCGCGCGGATGAGCATCGATGACCTCGGCGAACTCTTCGACCTGGAGCTCGACGACGACGAGGTGGACACCGTGGGCGGCCTGCTCGCCAAGGCCCTCGGGCGGGTGCCGATCGTCGGCAGCACCGTTGTGGTCCACGGGGTCTCCCTCCGGGCCGACCGCCTTGAGGGCCGGCGGAACCGCGTCAGCCACATCATTGCGGCCGCCGTACCAAAAGAAGAAACTGACCTTGAAGACCTTCTCGACGAGGCCGCACCAATCCAACAGGGAGTCTCACGTGAGCAAGCAGAATAAGTCCGACGGCGCCGCGGCCCATGGCGGCTACCGCGCCGGTTTCGCCGTGCTGGTGGGGCGTCCCAACGCGGGCAAGTCGACCCTCACCAACGCCCTGGTGGGGCAGAAGGTCGCCATCACCTCGGCCAAGCCGCAGACCACGCGCCACACCATCCGCGGCATTGTGCACCGGGACGACGCCCAGCTGATCCTGGTGGACACCCCGGGCCTGCACCGCCCGCGCACCCTGCTGGGGAAGCGGCTCAACGAGCTCGTCGCCGACACCCTCGCGGAGGTCGACGCGATCGGGTTCTGCCTCCCGGCCAACGAGAAGATCGGCCCCGGCGACAAGTTCATCGCCGCCCAGCTCGCCGCCCTCGGCAACAAACCCGTCGTCGCGATCGTGACGAAGACCGACACGGTGGACCGGCAGGCCCTCACCGAGCAGCTGCTCGCCGTGGCGGCCCTTGGCCGCGAAGTCCTCGGCGAGGACGGCTGGAAGGACATCGTCCCGGTTTCCGCGACCGACGGCTTCCAGGTGGGCACCCTCACCGATGTCCTGATCGGCCACATGCCGCCGTCGCCGCCGCTGTATCCGGACGGACACCTGACGGACGAACCGGAAGCCGTGATGATCGCTGAACTCATCCGCGAGGCCGCCCTCGAGGGCGTCCGCGACGAACTGCCGCACTCCCTGGCCGTCGTCGTCGATGAAATCGTTCCGCGTGAAGGCCGCCCGGAAGACCGGCCGTTCCTGGATGTCCGGGTCAACCTGTACGTGGAGCGCCCTTCGCAGAAGGCCATCATCATCGGCAAGGGCGGCGCCCGGCTCCGCGAGGTCGGCACCAACGCGCGTAAAGGGATCGAGGCGCTGCTGGGCGCCCGGATCTACCTCGACCTCCACGTGAAAGTCGCCAAGGACTGGCAGCGCGACCCGAAGCAGCTCGTGAAGCTCGGCTTCTAAGCGCCCGTACCCGTCATCTGCGGCGTCCACGCCGCTCCCATGGAGCCCGCCACCGGGGATTTCCCAGAATCGGACTCTAAAATAGGCGAACCCCGTTCGTGAAGGAAGGCTCAACCGTGTCTCGACCCCGTGATGACCGTGCAGACGGAACCGGAAACCCGGTTCGGTCAGGTTCTGCCGCCCGGCACACGGATGATCCCGCCGTCGGACCGGCACGGCACCTGGGTTCGACCCGCGGCATGCCCGGCTGGCTGAAAATCGGGACGGGCATTATCTCCATTCTTCTGGTCGGCGTTCTGGCCTTTGGCGCCTACTGGGCGTTCCGGTTGCAGGGCAACATCAGCAAGGCTGCGCTGGGCGCCGGGAGCGACAAGACCGAGGCCGCGGTGAACGATTCGAACGACCGGATGCAGATCCTGATTCTCGGCTCGGACTCCCGCGACGGCAAGAACTCGCAGTACGGCACCTCCGACGACGCCACGGGCTACGGGCATTCGGACGTGATGATGTTGATGGACATCTCCGCCGACAACAAGCGCGTCAGCGTGGTCAGCTTCCCCCGCGACCTGCTTGTGGACACCCCCAAATGCACCGACCAGAAAACCAAGAAGCAATTCCCGGCGCAGCAGGACGTGATGATCAACGCGGCCATGACCGAGGCGGGCATCGGCTGTGCCGTCGACACGGTCAACAAACTCACAGGCCTCGAAATCGACCACTTCATGATGGCCGACTTCAACGCCGTCAAGGAACTCTCGAAAACTGTGGGCGGTGTGGAGGTCTGCATCAGCGACGCCGTCTACGACCCTGACTCCAGGCTGCGGCTCCCCAAGGGCACCTCCAAGGTCCAGGGCGAGCAGGCGCTGGCGTTCCTGCGCGCGCGGCATGCGTTTGCCGACGGCGGGGACCTCGGCAGGATCAAGGCGCAGCAGGGGTTCCTGTCCTCCCTGACCCGGAAGATGAAGAGTGACGGCACGCTGTCCAACCCCGTCAAGATGCTGGAGATCGCCGACGTCGTCACCAAGAACCTCACGATTGACGAGGGCCTGGCATCCATCCCCACCCTGCTGACGGTCGGGAACCGGCTGAAGAACATCGACGTCGGCAAGGTCGCGTTCGTCGCGGTACCGACGGTGCCGGCGGTCAGCGACCCGAACCGCCTGCAGGTGGCCGAGCCCGCGGCCTCCCAGCTCTTCGCCGCGATGCGCAAGGACATTGACCTCACGGACCCGACGGCGCCACCCAGCCCCTCTGCGTCCGCGAGCCCGGCGGCGAGTGCCAGCGCCGCGCCGACGCCCAGCGAGACGGCCCCCGCGTACGACAAGTCGCTGCAGCCTGTCACGGTGGCGAACGGCTCCGGCACGCCGGCGCGGGCCCAGGAGATCGTGAAGGTCCTCACCGGCATCGGATTCACCCAGATCAGCCAGTTCGCCGCCGCGCCCGTAGCGGCCACCGCGGTCTACTACGGTGAAGGCTTCGCCGAGGTGGCCGCCGACATCGCCTCCGAGCTGGGGATCCCGGCGAAGCAGGTGCTGCCGGCCGGCGTCGTCGGCGTCCAGGTCTACGTGGGCAGCGACCCGGCGGGCGGCACCAAGGGCGGCACCCCGGGCGCCGAAGCCCCGGTGGAACTGCCCGATGACATCGTCAACCAGACCGCCGGCGATGTTGTATGCCAGCAGGCCAACCCGACGCTCATCACCCGCTGACAGGTCGTTCCGGACATAGCTCCAAAAACAGCAAGCAGCAACGGGCCGGCCCCGGGGTATTCCCCGGGGACGGCCCGTTTTGTTGGATTATTTGTTGCACTGCATATTGCCTGGCCAGTTGCCTGGCAGGCTCCCTACCAGATGCTGACGCGCTCGGTCACGGGCATCCACATGCCGTCCTGCTCCGCCGTCCCGAAGGACTCATGGAAGGCATCAAGGTTCTTGGCGATCTGGTTGGTGCGGAACTCGTTGGGCGAGTGCGGATCGGTGGCCAGCCGGCGGATGGCCTCCTCGGTCCGCATGACCTGCCGCCAGCCGGCGGCCCATGATGCGAAGAACCGCTGCACCCCGGTCAGGCCGTCCAGGACGGCCGGCTCCTGACCGTCGAGGCTGATCAGGTAGGCCTTGTACGCGATCGTCAGGCCGCCGAGGTCGCCGATATTCTCGCCCAGGGTCAGTTTGCCGTTGACGTTGTGCCCCGGCGCTGCGGTGGGGGAGAGCGCCTCGAACTGGGCCACCAGCTTGGAGGTCAGCGCCTCGAAGGCGGTGCGGTCATCCTCCGTCCACCAGTTGCGCAGCAGGCCGCTGCCGTCGTACTGCGAGCCCTGGTCGTCGAACCCGTGGCCGATCTCGTGGCCGATGACCGCGCCGATGCCGCCGTAGTTGACGGCGTCGTCGGCGTCGGCGGTGAAGAACGGCGGCTGCAGGATGGCGGCCGGGAACACGATCTCGTTGAGCAGCGGGTGGTAGTACGCATTCACCGTCTGCGGGGTCATCAGCCACTTGTCCCGGTCCACGGGTTTGCCCACTTCATCAAGGTGCCGGTCGACGTCGGCGCTGTGCGCGCGCTCCACATTGCCCAGGAGATCGGACGGGTCGATCTCCACCGCTGAGTAGTCGATCCACTTGTCGGGGTAGCCGATCTTGGCCCGGAACGAATCAAGCTTCTTGAGCGCCTCGTGCTTGGTTTCCTCGCCCATCCAGGCAAGACCGGTGATGGATTCGCGGTAGGCCTCGATCAGGTTCGCCACCAGCGACTCCATGCGTGCCTTGTGGGTTTCCGGGAAGTGCCGGGCAACAAAGATCTGGCCGACCGCCTCGCCGAGCGCGGCCTCGACGACGGCGACCCCGCGCTTCCAGCGGTCCTTGTTGCGCGGTGTGCCGCTGAGCGTGGTGCCGTAGAAGGCGAAGTTGGCCTCCACGAACGCGGCGGACAGGTACGGTGCGGCGGCGCTGATGACGCGCATGGCCAGCCATTCCTGCCAGACGGACAGCGGCTCCGACTCCAGCAGCGACGCCGCCCCGGCGAAGAAGTCCGGGGTGCTCACGATCAGTTCCGCACGCTTCTCCGGCGCGATTCCGGCGGCGTCGAACCAGGTGGTCAGGAGCGGGAAGAGCTCCGTGGCCTCGTCCGCGGTCCGCAGGTTGTAGGTCTTCTGGGGGTCGCGCAGCGTGACTTTGTCCCAGTGGTGGCCGGCCAGCGCGGTCTCCAGCGCCACTACCCGTCCGGCTGCGTCCTCCGGACCGGTGACCCCGGCGAGCCCGAAGACGGTCTTCACATGGTCCTGGTAGGCCTGGACCGTCGGCGCGAACTTCTCGTCGCGGTAGTACGACTCATCCGGCAGGCCCAAGCCTCCCTGGCCGGTGTACAGAAGGATCCGGTCCGGGTTTCCGGCGTCGGGCGCAGGGTAGATGTAAAAGAGGCCGCCCACATCAGCGCGGAACAGCCGCCCGGCCAGGGCCACCAGATCGGCGGCCGATTCCGTGGCGAAGACCTCGGCGAGCCGGGACCGGATCGGGTCCAGCCCCTTGGCCTCCACACCGGCCTCGTCCAGGAAGCTGTTGTACAGGTCCCCAATCTTCCGCTCGATCCCGGTGGACTCCGCTCCGCGGGCCGCCGCGTCTTCAATGATCTCTTTCACGGCGAGTTCCGAGCCGTCCCGCAGCGCCGTGAACGTCCCCTCCAGGGGGCGGTCGTCCGGAATCTCGGTGCTCTTGAGCCAGGTGCCGTTGACATGCTGGTACAGGTCATCCTGCGGCCGGACACTGGAGTCGATGTTGGACAGGGCGATCCCCGAAAGTGGCACAGATGCTCCTTTGAGAGGCAGTCCGGCACCGCCTTGGCAGGGGAGACCGGTCTGCATGGTGGACGTTACGGAGGTATGGCTCCTTCATCTTACGCACCCGTGTTACTGTGAAAACGTGCGCGCAGAACTGCTTCTCCTTAGCTGCCGCGGCGAGGCCTCAGACGCGATCTAGCGCAAGGCCCACCCTCGCTGCGGAGTTTGTGTTGCCCGGCCACCCTTTCACCAAGAACCACAGAAAAGGCCCCGATTGTAATGCGAAACGCACAGAAGCCCTCAGGAATGCCCGTCCACCGCTACGTTCCGTTCCAGGACATCATCACGGTGGAGCTGCCGGACCGCACCTGGCCGGACAAAGTCATCACCAAGGCCCCGCGCTGGTGCGCCGTGGACCTCCGTGACGGCAACCAGGCCCTGATCGACCCCATGAGCCCCGCCCGCAAGCTGAAGATGTTCCAGCTGCTGGTCCGGATGGGCTACAAGGAAATCGAAGTGGGGTTCCCCTCGGCCTCGCAGACGGACTTCGACTTCGTCCGGCAGCTGATCGAGGGCAACCACATCCCGGACGACGTCACCATCCAGGTCCTGACCCAGGCCCGCGAGCACCTGATCGAGCGGACCTACGAGTCCCTCGTCGGCGCCAAGCAGGCAATCGTCCACCTGTACAACTCGACGTCGGTCCTGCAGCGCAGGGTCGTCTTCAACCAGGACGAGGACGGAATCCTGGACATCGCCCTGCAGGGCGCGCGGCTGTGCAAGAAGTACGAGGAGACCCTGCAGGACACCCACATCACCTACGAGTACTCCCCGGAATCCTTCACCGGGACCGAGCTGGAGTACGCCGTCCGGGTCTGCAACGCCATCGCCGACGTGTTCGAGGCCTCCGCCGACAGCCAGGTCATCATCAACCTGCCGGCCACCGTGGAAATGGCCACCCCCAACGTCTATGCCGACTCCATCGAGTGGATGAGCCGGAACCTGCACCCGCGGGAGGGCATCATCCTGTCCCTCCACCCGCACAATGACCGCGGCACCGGCGTCGCCGCCGCCGAACTGGGCTACCTCGCCGGCGCGGACCGGATCGAGGGCTGCCTCTTCGGCAACGGCGAACGGACCGGCAACGTGGACCTGGTGACCCTGGGCCTGAACATGTTCGTCCAGGGCATCGACCCGATGATCGACTTCTCCGACATCGACGAGGTCCGCCGCACCGTGGAGTACTGCAACCAGCTGCCGGTGGCCGAGCGCGCACCCTACGGCGGGGACCTTGTCTTCACCGCTTTCTCCGGCTCGCACCAAGACGCCATCAAGAAGGGCCTGGAGGCCCTGGAGAAAGACGCGGCAGCCGCCGGCAAGGACGTCGCCGACTACCCCTGGCAGGTCCCGTACCTGCCGGTCGACCCGAAGGACCTCGGCCGCAGCTACGAGGCGGTCATCCGGGTCAACTCCCAGTCGGGCAAGGGCGGCGTCGCGTACCTGCTGAAGAACGAGCACAACCTGGACCTGCCGCGCCGGGCCCAGATCGAGTTCTCCGGCGTCATCCAGAAGCAGACCGACACCGTGGGCGGCGAAGTCAGCGGAGCCCAGCTCTGGCAGGTCTTCCAGGATGAATACCTGCCCTCCGGTTCGGCCGACGAGCAGTGGGGACGCTACGCCCTGGGCCCGTTCGGCACCGAAACGGACGAGGACGGGTCCATGACGCTGCACGCCACGCTCAAGATCGACGGCAGCCAGGTCCAGCGCACCGGCACCGGCAACGGCCCGATCGCCGCCCTGCTGAGCATCCTGCGCGAGGACGGCGTCGACGTCCGCGTACTGGACTACAGCGAGCACGCCCTGTCCGAAGGCGGCAGCGCCCTCGCCGCGGCCTATGTCGAGTGCGCGGTGGGGGAACGTGTCCTGTGGGGCGTCGGGATTGACGCCAACACCAGCACGTCCTCGCTCAAGGCCGTCATTTCAGCCGTCAACCGGGCCATCCGGGACGCCCGGGCCTAGGCTGCCGGCCGCCGCGCCGCCGGTCCGTCCGGCGGCGCGGCGCGCCTGAAAAGCGGCGGGTCCCCAGAATGCAGTGTTTCCTTCAAGGCGGTGCGAAGATTAACCGTGGCCCAACCCTCCTCCTTTGCCTCCCGCGCCTACCGTGACGACGGTGTGGTGCTGCGTACCCACAAACTGGGCGAAGCGGACCGCATCATCACCATCCTGACCAAGCACCACGGCCAGGTCCGCGCGGTGGCCAAGGGCGTGCGCCGCACCAGCAGCCGCTTCGGCGCCCGGCTCGAACCTTTTATGGTCGTGGACCTCCAGCTGATATCCGGCCGCACCCTGGACATTGTCACGCAGGCCGACGCGAAGGGCGCCTACGGCAGCAATATCGCCGCGGATTACGGCAGCTACACGGTCGCTGCGGCGATGACCGAAACGGCGGAGAAGCTGACCGACGTCGACGGCGAAGCGGGCACCGCCCAATACAACCTCCTCGTCGGCGCCCTCGCCTCGCTGAGCCGGGGCGACCACACCCCCGAACTCATCCTCGACTCCTACTTGCTGCGTGCCCTCGCCACCGGCGGCTGGGCACCGAGTTTCACCGACTGTGCCCGCTGCGGGGCCGGCGGGCCCCACACTGCGTTTTCGGCGCCGCTCGGCGGCATGGTGTGCGCGGACTGCCGCCCGCCCGGATCGCCCGCACCCGCCGCGGAAACGGTCCTGCTGCTTGGCGCGCTGCTGACGGGGGACTGGGCGACGGCGGACGCGTCAGTTCCTGCGCACCGGCGCGAGGCGGCCGGCCTGGTGGCCAGCTATCTGCAGTGGCACCTCGAACGAGTGCTCAAGTCCCTCAAACATGTGGAGCGAACCTAACTGTGGCACCGGGAAAGAACTAGGGAAAAACTGTGGCATTGGGTAAAAAGAAGAATCCGGTCCGGCAGCGGAGCACCCCCGTGGTGAGCCCGTACCCGCACCCCTCCGGAGCCGTCCCTCCGGCCATCCCGGCGGAGTTCATTCCGCGGCACGTCGCGATCGTCATGGACGGCAACGGCCGCTGGGCAAACCAGCGCGGCCTGCCCCGGATCGAGGGCCACAAAGCGGGGGAGCCCGCCCTGCTGGACGTGATGGCCGGTGCGATTGAACTCGGCATCGAGCATGTGAGTGTCTACGCCTTCTCCACGGAAAACTGGCGCCGTTCGCCCGAGGAGGTCCGCTTCCTGATGGGATTTAACAAGGACGTGCTGCGTCGGCAGCGCAACCAGCTGGATGAGTGGGGTGTGCGGATCCGCTGGTCCGGCCGGCGGCCCCGGCTCTGGGGCTCCGTGATCCGGGAACTGGAGGAGGCCGAGGACTTCACCCGCGGCAACAGCACCTGCACGTTGAACATGTGTGTTAACTACGGAGGGCGCGCCGAGATCGCCGATGCCGTCTCCGCGATCGCGGAGGAAGTTGCCGCCGGCCGGCTGAAACCGGGCGCCATCACGGAGAAGACCATCCAGAAGTACCTGGACGAGCCGGACCTGCCCGACGTCGACTTGTTCCTGCGCAGTTCCGGCGAGCAGCGGCTCTCCAATTTCATGCTGTGGCAGTCCGCCTACGCCGAATTCGTCTTTATGGACACACTGTGGCCCGACGTGGACCGGCGCACGCTGTGGGACGCGGTTGAGGTGTACGCGCAGCGGGACCGCCGCTACGGCGGGGCAGTGGACGCGGCCCCCGCAGGCCCGGCCTGACACCAGGGTGCTGACCCTGTAGGCCGCCGGGGGAGCGCGCCCCGCGGATCAGGCGGTGCCGCCGTCGTCCAGGACGTAGGCGCGGAGCCAGCGGGCCAGCCGGGCGTAGGCGTCGGCGCGGACGCGCGGGGCGGACAAAAACACGTCGTGCAGAGCGCCGTCGATCCGCTCCAGGGTGACGGTCCGGCCCAGGCTGAGGGCACGCAGGGCGATTGTGTTGACGTCCAGGACGGCATCGGTGCGCCGCATGGATTCCTTCCAGAACATCCCGTTGGCACTGGCCCCGGAAATCAGAACCAGGATGGGAACATCGATGTCCAATCCGCGCGCCACCCGCGACTGCCCGGTGAGGACCGCACTCAGCCAGCCTGCCCGGACGGGAAACGCGCGGGGCGGGCGGTAGTTGTCATCCAGGGTCCACTCGCCCTCCGCGGCGCTGCTGATGCTGCGCCAGTAGAACCCTCGTTCGGGGAGCCGGATGACGGCTTCCGGCCAGAACCGCGCCAGTGGTTCCACCATGGTCCGCGCCGCACGGCGCACGGCCGGACTGCCGTGCATCTCCAGCCACGGGCTGTCGAGGATCAGCTGCGAGATAACGCCGGGATGCCGGCTGGCCCACAGCGCGGCAATCAGCCCGCCGGTCGAATGTCCCATCAGCGCGACCCTCGGCGGTGCTTCGGCCTCGGGGTGCAGCGCGGCGATGATGCCGATCGCCGCGGTGATCTCGGCGTCGTAGTCGTCCAGGTCAGCCACATAGCCGCCGTGCGTGCCGGCGTGCAGGCTCCGCCCGTGGTTGTGCATGTCGAGGGCGAAGAACGCGAAGCCCTGGCGGGTCCAGAAGTCGGCGAGCTCCTCGTTGAAGAAGTAGTCGCTCCAGCCGTGCAGGAACAGCACGGCGCGGGGCCGGCGCCCGGCAGGGCCAGCTTCCGCGCGGACAACGGCGGCGGTGCCCCCCTCGGCACCGGGAACCCTGCGGACCAGCGTGGCGGTGCGTTCGACGCCGTCGGGCCCGGTTGCCGGGAAGGTGCAGGCTTCGAAGTCGTCGCCCAGGATATCGGGTACCCATTCCATTGCTTCATGCTAGCGCCCGGCAGCGGGCGGGTTTGGTCTGGGCCGCCGGAACGGGAAAACTAGAGCCATGCGCGTATATCCGACCTTCTTCCGGCTGGCCTTCTCATGGATGGACGCCGAACGCGCCCATAAGATCGGGTTCAGGGCTATCCGGCTCGTCCACTCCTGCGGGGCCGGGCGGGTGCTGCAACGGTTCACCGCCCCAGCGGCGTCGCTCCAGACCCGGGCGTTCGGCCTCACGTTCCCGTCACCGTTCGGTCTGGCGGCCGGATTCGATAAGGAGGGCCACGGAATCGAGGCGCTCACCGAGCTGGGCTTCGGCCATGTGGAGGTCGGCACGATCACCGGACAGGCCCAGCCCGGCAACCCGGCCCCGCGGCTCTTCCGCCTGGTCCAGGACCGGGCGGTGATCAACCGGATGGGGTTCAACAATGACGGGGCCGCCGCCGTGGCGCCCCGCCTGAAGTCCGCCCGCGCCGCCCTGCAGCGCCGCCACCCCGGTGTCCGCCCGGTGATCGGCGTCAACATCGGCAAGAGCAAGGTGGTGGAGCTGGACGACGCGGTTGCGGACTACCTCATCAGCGCCCGCAGCCTGGCGCCCGCCGCGGACTACCTGGTGGTCAACGTCAGTTCCCCGAACACCCCCGGCCTGCGGCTGCTCCAGGACGTTGATTCGCTCCGCCCGCTGCTGACGGCCGTGGGGGAGGCGGCGGACAAGGCCTCCGGACGCCACATTCCGCTGCTGGTCAAGATCGCCCCGGACCTCAGCGATGAGGACATCGACGACGTCGCGCGCCTGGCACTGGACCTGAACCTGGACGGAATCATCGCCACCAACACCACCGTCGCCCGCACCGGCCTGTCGTCCGCCCCGGACAAGGTGGCGGACTGCGGCGCCGGCGGACTCTCCGGTGCCCCGCTGAAGCAGCGGTCGCTGGAAGTGCTCGCCCGGTTGAAGGCGGCAACGGGCGGCAAGCTGACCCTGGTCTCGGTGGGCGGCGTCGAAACCGCGCAGGACGTCCAGCAACGGCTCGACGCCGGCGCCACCCTCGTGCAGGGGTACACGGCGTTCCTCTACGAAGGTCCCTTCTGGGCTGCCCACATTAACCGGCAACTCGCGAAGCACCCATCCCGGCGCTGAAGCAGGCGCCGGGAGAGCGCTGAACCCGGCGGCGCCCCGCGTGCCCGCGGACAGGTGCCGCAATCACATCGGGACGACGAAGCCCCCGGCAGTCCTACGGCGGTTTCTAGGGGTCGTTGCAACTCCCAAAAGTCTGGGTGTTGCAACGACCGCTAGAACTCGCCCTACTGCCGGGGGCTCTTTGTTGATCGGGGATCAGGCGGGGTATTCGCCGCGCTTGACGAGGGGCTTGGGAAGGCGCAGGCGGCGGAACTGCAGCGAGCGCATGGAACCGTACCAGACGGTGCCGCGCTCCACGTCGCCGAACTTCTCCGTCAGGCGCTTCCGGAGTTTGCGGGAGAGGATGAAGACGTC
Source organism: Arthrobacter sp. 001422645 (assembly GCF_059816125.1). Classification (NCBI taxonomy): domain Bacteria; kingdom Bacillati; phylum Actinomycetota; class Actinomycetes; order Micrococcales; family Micrococcaceae; genus Arthrobacter; species Arthrobacter sp. 001422645. Next base: position 75,588 of record NZ_JCBANT010000006.1, read on the forward strand.
GACGAAGACGGCCAGGAACATCACCCAGAACCCGCCCAGGACGTAGATCATCTGCTCGCTGGAGGCCGGGACGAGCAGGGAGACCACCACGAAGATCAGGGCGCCGAACATCAGGTATTCGCCGAGGCTGAAGCGGGCGTCCACATAGTCACGGGCGAAGCGCTTCTGCGGACCCTTGTCCCGGAGCGGCAGGAACTTCTCGTCTCCGGTGTCCAGGGCGGCCCGCATCTTCAACCGCTGCTCCTGGACCGCTGCACGCTCTGCGGCCTTGGAGGCCTTGCGGTCCTCCGGCACGAGCGGCCGCTTGCGGGCCGCCACCTGCGCGCTGCGCTTGGGCGTGGGCGCGCCCTTGCCGAGGGCGGTGTCCCGGGCTGCTGCCCCGGCCGCCTGCTGGTCAACTATGTCCTGCGCCGATGGCGCTTCTTTTTTACGTCCAAACACCCCTACAGAATACCCCGCGGACACCGGCGCGAGACCCAGCCCACACAGGGTATGACGCGCCGCGGCAGTGTTGAGGGTTTAGGGTGATCCACGGCACGGGTAGTGTTCTGGCCATGACCTCATCACCCGCGGGGAACCCGCAAACCGCAACCGCCCTGGCCGGAAACGTCGACACCGAGGCGCTCCGTCAGGCCGTCACCGAATCCTTCGACACCACCATCGCCCAGTTGAAGGAGCTCGTCGCCATCCCGGGCATCGCCTGGCCCAGCTTCGACCCCGCCCCGCTCAATGCCAGCGCCGACGCCGTCGCCGGGCTGGTGCGCGCCAGCGGGTTCGACGACGTCCGGATCCTGCGCTGCGACAAGGAGGACGGGACTCCCGGCGGCCCCGCCGTAGTCGCCCGCCGTCCCGCCGCCGACGGCAAGCCGACGATCCTGCTCTACGCGCACCACGATGTGCAGCCCACCGGCGACCTGACGCTGTGGGAGACGGAGCCGTTCACCGCCGTCGAACGCGACGGGCGGCTTTACGGCCGCGGTGCCGCCGACGACAAGGCCGGGATCCTGGCCCACATCGCCGCCTACGCGGCAGTGACCCGCGTCCTCGGCGACGATCTTGGCTTGGGCGTGACGTTCTTCTTCGAGGGTGAGGAGGAAGCCGGCTCCCCGACCTTCCGCACCTTCCTGGAAACCCACCGGGAGCTGCTGCGCGCCGATGTGATCGTCGTTGCCGACTCCAGCAACTGGAAAGTCGGCATCCCCGCGCTCACCACCAGCCTCCGCGGACTGGTCGACGGCACCATCGAGGTTAAGGTCCTGGACCACGCCGTCCACTCCGGAATGTTCGGCGGCCCCGTGCTGGACGCGCCCACCCTCCTGTCCCGTCTCATCGCCACCCTGCACGACGACGAGGGCAACGTCGCGATCGCCGGGCTGGTCAGCCGGGACGACGCCACCGTGGACCTCTCGGAGGAGGAATACCGCGCGGATGCCTCCGTGCTCGACGGCGTCCGGCTCGCGGGCACCGGCACGATCGCCTCGCGGATGTGGACCAAGCCGGCGCTGTCGATCATCGGCTTCGATGCCCCCGCCGTCGACGTCGCCTCCAACACCCTCCTGCCCCGGGCGCGGGCCAAGTTCAGCATGCGGCTCGCCCCCGGGCAGGATCCGGCCGAGGCCATGGAGGCGGTCCGCCGACATGTGGAAGCCAACGCTCCGTTCGGCGCCCACGTGGTCTTCACTCCGGGGGAGAGCGGCAACGCCTTCCTCACGGACACGTCCTCCCGGGCTGCCGGCGTCGCGATGTGGGCGCTCGGCGAGGCATGGGGCGTCCCAGCGGTGGAAACCGGTATTGGCGGCTCCATCCCGTTCATCGCGGACCTGACCGAGCTCTATCCGGATGTTCAGATCCTGGTCACCGGCGTCGAGGATCCCGATTCCCGGGCGCACAGCGCGAACGAATCCCTCCACCTCGGGGATTTCCGGAACGCCATCGTCGCTGAAGCTCTGATGCTCGCCCGGCTGAATGAGGACGGACTGGCCTGACCGGGCGGGCCGGCCGCGTTCCCGGGGAACATCCAGCCCGCAGGGACGGTTACGTCAGAAGTTAGAGCTACACGGCTGATCGACGTAGCATGTAGCTATAGCCCGTACCGAATAAGTAGGGGCGGGTGCCGCCTTGGCGGTGCCGCAACCACCGTCGTTAGAAGGTAGGCCATGAGCACTACAACCAATGAAAACAGCGCCGACACCACCGCCACGGCGGGCGAGGAACTGGCCACGCACGAAGTCCAGCTGACCGACGTCGCGGCAGGCAAGGTCCGCAGCCTGCTGGAGCAGGAAGGCCGCACCGACCTGCGCCTCCGCGTGGCTGTGCAGCCCGGCGGTTGCTCCGGCCTGATTTACCAGCTCTACTTCGACGAAAGGCTCCTCGACGGAGACGCCGTGCGGGACTACGACGGTGTTGAAGTTGTCGTCGACAAAATGAGCGTCCCCTACCTCAGCGGTGCCAGCATCGACTTCGAGGACACCATCTCCAAGCAGGGCTTTACGATCGACAATCCCAACGCCGGCGGCTCCTGCGCGTGCGGTGATTCCTTCCACTAAGGCCGGGCAAACTGCCCGGCCTTAGTGCCGCCGGATCCATAACGAGCGGACCCGGCAAAAAGGTCCCGACGCACGGCGCGGACATGTGGGCGAAAACTCGCGGGGAGCGGTAAGCTCTACACCGAGTAGTAAAACTTTTCGTGTGCCCTGACCGCCATTTTGCGGGCCGGGGCGACAGCAACAAGTAGGAAGGGCCGTCTGTGAGTTCGCAGAACCGAACCGGCAGCCGACGCAAACAGATCACTACGATCACTGGCTTGGCACTCGCCGGCGCGTTGGCTTTGACTGGATGTTCACCAGAGGTACAGAAAGGGTGGCTGCCCACGGAACGTGGCACCACCAACCACACTGACCGCATCATGGACCTCTGGGTCAACTCATGGATTGCCGCGCTGATTGTCGGTGTCATTACCTGGGGCCTGTTGATCTGGTGCATGGTCGCCTACCGGCGCCGCAAAGGCACCGTCGGATTCCCCCGGCAGAACAGCTTCAACCTGCCCCTCGAGGTCTTCTACCTGACGATCCCTCTGTTCATGGTCCTGGTGTTCTTCTATTTCACCGACCGCGACCAGCAGGCGATCGACAACCGCGCCGAGCCTGCCGACGTCGTCGTTGACGTCCGCGGCAAGCAGTGGGCCTGGGACTTCAACTACAAAAAGGGCGACGTGATCCGCGAGGATGTCCACGAAGCCGGCGTCCAGGCGCACCTAACCGGTGAGGCAGTGGACAAGGAGAAGCTCCCCACCCTGTACCTCCCGGTCAACAAATCGGTGGACGTCGAGCTGAACGCCCGCGACGTCATCCACTCCTTCTGGGTCCCCGCCTTCCTGCAGAAGCGCGACATGATCCCCGGAAAGACCAACTACATCAGGTTCACCCCCACCAAGGAGGGAACCTACGACGGCAAGTGCGCCGAACTCTGTGGCGAATACCACTCCGAAATGCTGTTCCGCGTAAAGGTCGTTTCCGACGCCGAATTCCAGGCGCACCTGGAAAAGCTGCGCCAGGACGGCAACACCGGTCTCCTCGGCGAAGAGTACGACCGCAACCCGGCCCCGACCGAATCCAAGTAAGGGGAGCGACGTGGCAACTACCTATTCACAGCCCACCGGGACCCTCGAGGCTCCCGTAGTACCGAAGTCCAAGGGACGCATTGTCGTCAACTGGATCACCTCCACCGACCACAAGACCATCGGGTACATGTACCTGATCGCGTCCTTCGTGTTCTTCTGCTTCGGCGGCGTCATGGCGCTGCTGATCCGCGCCGAGCTGTTTGAGCCCGGCATGCAGATCCTGCAGACCAAAGAGCAGTACAACCAGCTCTTCACCATGCACGGCACAGTCATGCTGCTGATGTTCGCGACGCCGCTCTTTGCCGGGTTCGCCAACGTCATCATGCCGCTCCAGATCGGTGCACCCGACGTCGCCTTCCCGCGACTGAACGCACTGGCGTTCTGGTTCTTCCTCTTCGGCTCCACCATCGCCGTGTCCGGCTTCGTCACCCCGCAGGGTGCGGCATCGTTCGGCTGGTTCGCCTACGCGCCGCTGTCCAACACGACCTTCAGCCCGGGCGTGGGCGGTGACCTCTGGGTCTTCGGCCTGGCGCTCTCCGGCTTCGGCACCATCCTTGGTGCGGTCAACTTCATCACCACGATCATCTGCATGCGTGCCCCGGGCATGACCATGTGGCGCATGCCGATCTTCACCTGGAACATCCTGGTGACGGCAATCCTGGTCCTGATGGCGTTCCCGCCGCTGGCCGCGGCCCTCTTCGCCCTCGGCGCGGACCGGCGCTTCGGCGCCCACATCTTCGACCCTGAGAACGGCGGCGCCGTCCTCTGGCAGCACCTCTTCTGGTTCTTCGGACACCCCGAGGTCTACATCATCGCCCTGCCGTTCTTCGGCATCGTCTCGGAGATCTTCCCGGTCTTCAGCCGCAAGCCGATCTTCGGTTACAAGGGCCTCGTCTACGCAACCATCTCCATCGCCGCCCTGTCCGTGACCGTGTGGGCGCACCACATGTACGTCACCGGCTCGGTACTGCTGCCGTTCTTCTCCTTCATGACGATGCTGATCGCCGTCCCGACCGGTGTGAAGTTCTTCAACTGGATCGGCACCATGTGGCGGGGTTCCATCACGTTTGAAACCCCCATGCTGTGGAGCATCGGCTTCCTGGCGACGTTCCTCTTCGGCGGCCTGACCGGCATCATCCTGGCTTCCCCGCCGCTGGACTTCCACGTCTCGGACTCCTACTTCGTGGTGGCGCACTTCCACTACGTCGTCTTCGGCACCGTGGTGTTCGCGATGTTCGCCGGCTTCTACTTCTGGTGGCCGAAGTGGACCGGCAAGATGCTCAACGAACGCCTCGGCAAGATCCACTTCTGGATGCTCTTCCTCGGCTTCCACGGCACGTTCCTCATCCAGCACTGGCTGGGCGTCGAGGGCATGCCCCGCCGGTACGCGGATTACATGCCCCAGGACAACTTCACCTGGATGAACCAGTTCTCCACCTACGCCTCGTTCCTGCTGGGCGCCTCGCTGATCCCGTTCTTCTGGAACGTCTACGTCACCTGGCGCAGCAACGAGAAGGTTGAGGTGGATGACCCGTGGGGCTTCGGCGCCTCGCTCGAATGGGCCACTTCCTGCCCGCCGCCGCGTCACAACTTCACCTCGCTGCCGCGGATCCGTTCGGAGCGTCCTGCCTTGGACCTGCACCACCCCGAACTCTCCCAGACATACACCGTGGATTCTCCTGCCCCGGCCGCAGAAGCCCTCGGTAACGCCGACCAGAAGGACAACCCCTAGTGAAGATCGAATCAAGGATTTTTGGACTCGGAGTTTTCTTCTTCGTGCCGGTCGCTCTCATCTACGGCTTCCTGACCAACTGGTCCGAGTGGGTCGGCATCCTCGGCGTGCTGCTGGTCGGCGGCCTCGCCGGCATGATCGGCGCCTACCTCGCCTTCACCGGCAAGCGCGTCGGGATGCGTCCCGAGGACCGCAGTGACGCCGAGATCCACGAGGGCGCCGGCGAGCAGGGCCACTTCAGCCCCTGGAGCTGGTGGCCGCTCGTCCTGGGCCTGGCCAGCGCCACTGGATTCCTCGGACTGGCCATTGGCTTCTGGATTGTCTACATCGCCGCCGGCCTCGCGCTGGTCGCCCTTGTCGGCTGGGTCTACGAGTACAGCCGCGGGGACCACGCGCACTAACGTCCCTTAGGACACAAACCGAGTCAACTACGACGGCGGGCCCCACCTTTCCGGTGGGGCCCGCCGTCGTTGTTTGTCTGTGCCCCTTGAAGGGGCCTGTGAGCCGCTCAGCGGCTCCGGGCAGACTCCAGCAGGGCACAGAGCCCATCGAGGGCTTTCTCGACGTCGTCCGGGCTGTAGCGGGCCGGGACGGCGTTGGGGGAGACGGCTAGCTCCACGGTGCAGCCGCAGTGGAAGTCCTCGGTCATGACTTCCAGCAGGGAGCGGGCATCCACGCCGGGCCGGCCGTCCTTGCTGATCGTGACGGGCAGGCCGGTCTCATGGACAGCGCGGACAAACAGCGCTGCGGGCCGTGCATGCAGTCCGATGGACGCCTTGACGATTGCGTTCCGAACGGGCAACGGGACTCCCTTATCTCTTACGGTGTCATTGGTGCCGGGGGGATACCGGCGCATTCCAGCCTAGCTGCGGGCCTGCTTCCGGGCGAACGGCGACGCGGGTGGTCTAGACCTGTGCGCCGCGTGGCTTAACCTTGAAGCATGAAGATTTCCGGAAGGCCGCACAGTGGCGGCCTCTGACGCAGCGCGCATGGCCGGCGAAATAGACCGGCAAAACGGGACGCCCATTTACATCCAGTTGAGGGAAATCATCAGGGCCCACATTGTGAGCGCCTGCCCGCCGGGTTCCGCGCTGCCCTCGGAGCGGGACCTCGCCGAACGGTTCGGGCTGGCCCGGATGACTGTACGTCAGGCCATTGACGCCCTGGTGGGGGAGGAGGTCATCGAGCGTGTGGTGGGACTCGGCACCTTCGTGCGGAAGCCCAAACTGGATCTCCAGGTCAAGCTGACCTCGTACAGCGAGGAAATGCAGCGCCGCGGCATGGTTCCCGCCGCGAAAGTCCTCAGTTTCGAGCAGATCGGTGCCAGCGCATTCCTGGCCCGGGAACTGCAGTTGGAGGAGGGGACGCCCCTGGTGCGGTTCCGCCGCCTCCTGCTCGCGGACAACGAACCCATGAGCGTCGACGAGAACTTTATCCCCGCCCACCGGGTACCCGGACTGCTCGACGGCGAACCGCCAACCTCGCTGTACAACGTCCTGAGCGAACGCTTCGGCCTGGTGATGGAGTGGGGCGAGGACATGATCGAGGCAACGGCTGCTTCCCCGTCGACCGCCCGACTGCTCAATGTTGAAGTCGGGTCGCCTCTCCTGAAGATCCAGCGCCACGCCTTCGTGGCGCGGGCCATGGTGGACTACTCGGTGTCCTACTACCGGGCGGACCGGTACAAACTCTGGGTGCCCCTGCAGCGGCCAGGTGTCCGCCCCACGCGGAACTACGCTTCGGGGTACCGCTCGTAGCCCGAACGCTGGGCCAGCCGATCAACCCACGGATGCACCACATTCGGAGCCCGCTGCTAGGCACGTGCTTTGCAGGGGCCACTCGGCGACGTCGCGTGAAATGTGCGATGGTGAACCCCAAACACTGCATTCCGGGGGCGAGGGGCGAATGACACGGAAAACGGTCATGTTTCTGACCTGCGTGATTCTTTCCGTTGCGTGGTACTTAGCGGTAGGCGCGTTTGATCGGCTCCTCATCTCTCGCGATCATCAGACGATTTCGCAATACTGCTATACCGAGCATCTGCCTGCCGGCACGGTGCATAGCCACGAGGAATTCATTTTCCCGCCCACAGGCACTTACGATTTTGCTCCCCTCGGGGTGGAGTGCATTTTCGCTACGGCCGACGGAACGACGACTGACTCCTTTTACGTTAGGTACTACCCGATGGTTCTTGCGTGCATCCCTGGGATCGCAACCTTGATGTGGGGCGCACGAATCGCCTGGATCCACCTGCACCCAGGGGACAAAATCCCACAGAACAGCAGCCGGACGTAGCTCTCCCTTGGCCAGTGTGTGTGGTCATTCGTGTCGTTAGACTCGGCGCGCTTGAAGGGTACGCCGCTACCGCTCTTTCCCATAGTGTGCCGTGATGATGCGTGCACTAGGTCTGCCGCGGGGTGCCGCCGCCCTGGGCTCTCACCAGACGGGCATTCCCATCGGGGGACGCAGAAAGGCCCGGTCCTGGTGGACCGGGCCTTCCTGGTGTTCACCGCGGCCTGTTAGTGGCTGAGCGTCTTCTGCGACTCACCAGACTCGATGGCCTCGTGCTCGCCGTGGTGGCCGTGGGCCGCCGCGAGCTCTGCGGGAGTAGCCGGGGCAACCCGGTCCTCGAAGAACCACTTGGAGAAGAGCGCGCGGCGCTTCTCCTTCTTGTCGACGACGCCGTGCGCGTTCGGCTCCGCGGGAAGCGGAGACGGCGACTCGAAGCCGACAAGCTTGTAGCGCTTGTACTCGTCCAGCGGCGCGTGGACCTCGATGAACTCGCCATGCGGCAGGCGCACGATGCGGCCGGTTTCGCGGCCGTGCAGGGCAATCTCGCGGTCCTTGCGCTGCAGGGCCAGGGCGACGCGCTTCGTGACAATGAAGGCGATGACCGGGCCGACGAAGAACAGTGCCCGCAGCCAGTAGGTCACATCGTTCAGCGACACGTGGAAGTGCGTAGCGATGAGGTCCGAGCCGGCAGCTGCCCACATCACGCAGTACCAGACAAAGCCGGCCATGCCGATGGCGGTACGCGTGGGAGCGTTGCGGGGGCGGTCCAGGACGTGGTGTTCGCGGTTGTCCTTGGTGATCCAGCGTTCGATCCACGGGTAGGTGAACAGCACGGTGAAGATGATCCCTGCAGGCACCAGGGCCGGGAGCAGCACATTGAAGGTGAAGACCTGGCCGAACCAGACCTGCTCGACACTCCAGTTGCCGATCGTGCCCGGCATGAGGCGCAGGGCGCCATCGACGAAGCCGATGTACCAGTCAGGCTGCGTACCCGCCGAAACGGGGGAGGGGTCGTACGGGCCGTAGTTCCAGATCGGGTTGATGGTGAAGAACCCGGCCATGAGGGCGACGACACCGAACACGATGAAGAAGAAGCCGCCGGCCTTGGCGGCGTACACCGGGCCGAGGGGGTAGCCGACGACGTTGCCGTCGTTGCGGCCCGGGCCGGGGTACTGGGTGTGCTTGTGCACCACCACCATAAAGAGGTGCAGCACGATCATCAGGAGGATGAGTGCCGGAACCAGCAGGATGTGGAGCATGTATAGGCGGCCGATGATGACCGTTCCGGGGAATTCTCCGCCGAAGAGGAAGAACGAGATGTACGTTCCGACCACCGGAATGGACTTGATCACGCCGTCGATGATGCGCAGGCCGTTGCCGGAGAGCAGGTCATCGGGGAGGGAGTAACCGGTGAAGCCGGCTGCCATCGAGAGGATGAGCAGCACGCCGCCCACCACCCAGTTCATTTCGCGGGGCTTGCGGAACGCGCCGGTGAAGAACACGCGCAGCATGTGCACGGACACGGATGCTACAAACAGCAGTGCGGACCAGTGGTGGACCTGGCGCATGAACAGGCCGCCGCGGACGTCGAAGGAGATGTCCAGGGAGGAGCTGTAAGCCACTGACATTTCGACGTTCTTCAGCGGTGTGTAGGAACCCTGGTAATGGGTCTCCGCCATGGACGGATCAAAGAAGAAGGTCAGGAAGGTGCCCGACAGCAGCAGGATGACGAAGGAGTACAGGGCGACTTCGCCGAACATGAAGGACCAGTGGTCCGGGAAAACCTTGCGGCCGAATTCACGCAGGATGCCTGATCCGCCGACGCGCTCGTCAACAAAGTTCGTGATGCGGCCGCCCTTGGTCTTGGCGACGAAGGTGGGGGCACTAGGCGTTGATGTTGCGCTCATGCTGCTCACGCTCCCAATAGCTAGGTCCAACAGGTTCATGGAAGTCGCTGGTGGCGACCAGGTAGCCCTCGGCGTCAACCGCGATTGGCAGCTGGGGGAGAGGCCGGCTGGCCGGTCCAAAGATAACCTTGCATTCCTGCGTGAGGTCGAAGGTTGACTGGTGGCACGGGCACAGCAGGTGGTGGGTCTGCTGCTCGTAGAGGGCAACAGGGCAACCAACATGGGTGCAGATCTTGGAGTAGGCGACGATTCCGTTGTAACCCCAGTCCTCACGTCCCGGGGACGGATTGAGGGACTCCGGGTTCAGGCGCATAAGCAGAACGACGGCCTTGGCCTTCTCGTTCAACTTGCCTTCCTCCAGCTCGTTCAGGCCCTCGGGGATGACGTGGAACGCCGAACCGATGGTTACGTCGGCTGCCTTGATGGGCGTGCCGTCAGGATCACGGGTGAGCCGCTTGAGCTTGCCATCCTGGGGTGCCCACATGGTGTGCGCCAGGGCGTCGTCGGGACGCGGACCCAGGTCACCGAAGACGGCGAGGGCCGGCAGGGGAGCCAGCGCCACGGCGCCCAGGAGGGTGTTGCGGATCAGCGGGCGGCGCTTGATGCCGGTTTCCTCGACGATGTCGTCGACGATCCGGACAGCGGCCTGGCGGTCATCCTCCGTGCGGATGGCATGACGCTCTTCCGAGACTTCGTGGTCCGGCATCAGGGCCTTCGCCCAGTGCACAATTCCGGTGCCGATACCCAGCATGGCAAACGCGGTGCCAATACCCAGCAGCGCGTTCTGCAGCCGGATGGTGGCGATCGTGCTGTCATCTCCCAGATCAATGGCGAAGTACGCCACCAGGAAGATCAGGGTGCCAACGACCGAGGTCCCGAAAAGAAGGGCTACCTGCCGTTCTGCTCGCTTTGCGGCCTTCGGGTCCGTGTCAGCCAGGCGCAAACGATGCGGGGGAATTCCAGGATCCTGGAACTTCTCCACCTCATTCTGACCAGCCGTAGCTACGGTGCCCGAGTGGTTCGGACTGCCGTCACTATGGTTGCCCATAATTCGCCTCATCCCTCTCTCGTCTCGGCGAGTGCCGAGTTAGCTTTCAATTCAGACTGCTGACGGGTCAGCAGAAAATTCTTACAGGTGCAACAGGTGGGCTAGGACGTCCGGGACGTCAGCCAAATGGTGAAGGCGATGATGACGCCGAGGCCGGCGATCCAGACAAACAGACCTTCAGAAACCGGACCCAGGGAGCCCAGATCCGCGCCGCCGGGTGAACCGTTGGCCTCGATCTGCTTCAGGAAGGTAATGATGTCGCGCTTGCCCTCGGGGGAGAGGTTGGCGTCATTGAACACCGGCATGTTCTGCGGGCCGGTGACCATCGCTTCGTAGATGTGCTTGCTGGACACACCGCTCAGCGCCGGAGCGAATTTGCCACGGGTCAGCGCACCGCCGGCAGCGGCGGCGTTGTGGCACATGGCGCAGTTCACACGGAACAGCTCGCCGCCCTTGGCGGCGTCCCCCTGACCATCGAGGACATTTGCTTCGGGAATCGACGGGCCGGGCCCGAGCGAAGCTACGTAGGCGGCCAGCTGGTGGGTCTGCTCATCGTTGAACTGAACAGGCTTCTTGGGGGCCTGCGGGCCGTTCATCTGCATGGGCATGCGGCCGGTGCCGACCTGGAAGTCGACGGCGGCAGCGCCGACGCCTACCAGGGAGGGGCCGTCCTGCGTACCGCTGGCGCCCATGCCGTGGCAGGTGGCGCAGTTGGACTCAAAGAGCTTGCCGCCTTCCTCTGCGTCGTTGGCGCTGAAGGTAGTGGTGGCTTTGGCCTGGTTCACGGTGGTGGCAACGGCGTACAGCCCACCAGTGACCAGGAGGCCCATCAGCAGCAGTGCAATTGCTGCCAGTGGGTGACGTCGCTTCTGCGAGAGTGCCTTCACGTGGTGGTTCCTTTATTCGATCCTGCGTGGGCTCCGGGAGCCGCTTCTTGAAATTCTGCCTCTTGTAGAAAAAGAGTCAAGTCTTGCTACTTGAGGACGTAGATGACCAGGAAGAGGCCGATCCAGACGACGTCGACGAAGTGCCAGTAGTACGAGGTGACGATCGCGGAGGTTGCTTCGAAGTGGCCGAACTTCTTCGCCGCGAAGGACCGGCCCATGATGAGGAGGAAGGCAACCAAGCCGCCGATGACGTGCAGGCCGTGGAAGCCCGTGGTGATGTAGAACGCCGAACCGTAGGCGTTGGAGGAGAGCGAGACATGCTCGGAAACGAGCATGGCGTACTCAGTCGCCTGGCCGGCCACGAAGAAGGCACCCATGATGAAAGTCAGGGTGAACCATTCGTTCATTCCCCAGCGGGTGAAGCTGAGGGGCCCGCCGCTTCGACGCGGCTGAAGCCGCTCAGCGGCGAAGACGCCCATCTGGCAAGTAAAGGAACTTGCCACGAGGACGATCGTGTTGACGAGCGCAAAGGGGAAGTTGAGCTTGGCTGTCTCTTCGGCCCACATCAGTCCGGAAGTCGAACGGAGTGTGAAGTACATGGCGAAGAGACCGGCGAAGAACATCAACTCACTGGACAGCCAGACTACGGTTCCAACAGAAACCATGTTCGGGCGATTCAGCGTCGGGTGCGCCGGGGTACTGGGGGCATGGGTCGCAGATGTCACATAGACATTATGTCTATAAAACTCCGTCCTGCCCAACGCAAACCGCCTTTTGGGGGGACTTTTTCTACAAAGACGCGAATTCGCGCGGAAAAGTTCCCGGACCCGTTCACATTGGTCTTTGCAGTACGCACCTCGATAGCATCGGAACGTGACTTCTCAGGCATCTGCACAGGCGGCAGGCAACACCTGGCCGCGGCTCATCAACGCCCTCATTAACGGCACGGATCTCACCGCCGGAAACACCGAGTGGGCGATGAACTCGATCATGTCCGGAGAGGCCACGCCCGCGCAGGTCGCCGGATTCCTCGTGGCACTCCGGTCCAAGGGCGAGACCGTCGACGAGCTGGTCGGCCTGGTTGAGGCGATGATCGCCAACGCAAGTCCCATTGAGATCGCCGGGCAGAAGCTGGACATCGTCGGCACCGGCGGGGACCAGCAGAACACCGTCAACATTTCGACCATGGCAGCGCTGATCGCGGCCGGCGCGGGCGCCAAGGTGGTAAAGCACGGCAACCGTGCAGCGTCCTCCACCTCCGGTTCCGCGGATGTCCTGGAGGCCCTGGGCGTCCGGCTGGACCTGCCGATCCCTCGGGTCGCCCTCAATGCGGAGGAAGCGGGCATCACGTTCTGCTTCGCCCAGGTGTTCCACCCCTCGATGCGGCATGCCGCCGTCGCCCGCCGTGAACTCGGCGTGCCCACGGCCTTCAACTTCCTGGGACCCATGATTAACCCGGCCCACGTTCAGGCCTCGGCGGTGGGCGTCGCCAACGAGCGGATGGCCCCGCTGGTGGCGGGCGTGCTGGCCAAGCGCGGCAGCCGCGGACTCGTGTTCCGCGGGGATGACGGACTGGATGAACTGACCACTACCGGCCCGTCCCGGGTGTGGGAAATCCGGAACGGCGCGGTAAGTGAAGAGACGTTCGATCCGGGTGATCTGGGAATTCGACGGGCAACCCTTGAGGAACTGCGCGGCGGGGACGCCGCAGCCAATGCCGCCGTCGTGCGTTCCGTTCTTGCCGGCGGCCGCGGTCCGGCGCGGGATGCCGCCCTGCTGAACGCCGCGGCCGGGCTCGTGGCCTTCGATCTGGACGCCGTCGGGCCGTTCGGCGAGCGGATGGCCGCGGCGTTGAAGCGTGCGGATGAGTCCATCGAATCTGGTGCGGCCGCAGCCGTCCTGGACCGCTGGGTCGCGCTGTCGCGCAGTTGACCTGCGCACCAGCTGGCCTGCGCACCAGTTGACCAGCACTCCGCTTGAACCGTCTGCGGGACTTAGCCGGGCGGGGCGCTCCCGGCGTCGGCCCCGCCTGCGTGGCCTTACTGTTCGAAGCCGAGGGCGAACGCCGCGTCCAGGTCGTGCTGGGAATAGGCGCGGAACGCGATCTGCGTGGTGGTGTGGACAACGCCGGGGACCTTGGAGAGCTTGTCCGCGATCGCGTCCGCCAAATCCTCGTGCTTCGGGACCCGGGCGATCGCAATGAGATCCCACTCGCCGGTGACGGAGTACACCTCGCTAATGCCCTGGATGGCGGAGATCTCTTCCGCGGTCTCCGGGATGCGGGAAGCGTCTGTCTTAATCAGGACGAAAGCGGTGACCACGTGTGAACCTTTCCGGATCTGTTGCGCCGTTGCCGGCCGGTGACGGGCCCCTGACGGTAGTCCCCGGGGCCCCGGCCATGTCCTTGCAAGCCTAGTCCATCAGGCCCTGCCGCGGCGTGTGTTTCGCCGCCGGATGGCCGAGGCCAGGAGGCGGTATCCGAGCAGGAACAGCCCCAGGCTGAGCAGCGCCACGATCACGAACGGCAGCACCACCGTCTGCCCGGTGACGGCCCGCAGGAGCATACCGACAGTGACCGCGCCGAGCCAGACGCCGACGCCGGCCGGCCAGAGGGCCAGCGGCGACCGCCAGATCCGCATGGCCAGCCAGGACACCGCCGCACCGGCCAGGAACGGCCAGGCGGTGGCCAGCACGCCGGTGACGACGTCCCCGCGCTGATGGGCGTCACGGCCGATGGCCGCGAAAAGGAGGATCAGTGCCGCGTCCGCGCATGCGGCCAGTACGGCTGTCCGCCTCGCTCCCGATGCCGGGGCCGGTCCGGTAGTGGCGGGGCGGGGGAGCGGTGGCGTTGAAGAAGGCATGTTCCAAGCCTATCCGGGTGCGGCGCCGGGAGCCGTTGTGTCAGATAGTTCCCGCGACTAGGCTCGGCCCACAACCCCGCACTGCCCGGGAGGCACCGTCCGGGTCCGGGCCGAACGAAAGAGGATGCGCTGTGGCCGAAAAGATCACCACCTGCCTGTGGTTCGACAACCAGGCGGAGGAAGCTGCCGGGTTCTACGTCTCCATCTTCGACGGCGGGAAGGTGACCGACGTGTCCCGATACGGCGAGGGCGGTCCCGGACCGGCTGGCCAGGCGATCACCGTGCGCTTCGAAATCGAGGGGCGGACCTTCACGGCCTTGAACGGGGGACCGGCCTTCACCTTCAACGAGTCAATCTCCTTCGTCATCGACTGTTCGTCCCAGGCGGAAGTGGACCGCTACTGGACTGCGCTGGGCGAGGGCGGCACCGAAAGCCAGTGCGGTTGGCTCAAAGACAGGTACGGGGTTTCGTGGCAGGTGGTCCCCTCTGTGCTGGGCGAGCTGATCGGCGGTCCGGATCCGGCGGGTGCACAACGCGCCATGCAGGCCATGCTGGGCATGCAGAAGCTGGACATCGCGGTCTTGCAGAAGGCCTACGACGGAAGCTGACCCCGGGGCCGGACGCGGAATGCCGTGACGTTGCAGGGGAGTTGGCTTTTGCATCTTGCCGACAGATCGCCGCAGGGTGTCCAATCCATATAGGCGGCCCCGCGCCGCGCCATGGCCTGCGGGCGGCGGGCCGACAGATGCATCAGGAGGTTCCCATGCCTGCCAAAGACGCGAAGGCTCCGGCGAAGGCCGCCGCCCGGGGCACTTCTGAACTGCGGCGCGCCGACGCCACCGATGCCCAGCCGCCCGAAGAGCCGGAGCAGATCCGGAACGTGGCGCTGGTGGGCCACTCCGGAGCAGGCAAGACGATGCTGGCAGAAGCGCTGCTGGCCGCAACCGGTGCCATCTCGCGGAAGGGGTCGATCACCGAAGGCACCACGGTCGGCGACTCGGAGCCGGCCGCGATCCACCAGCAACGCTCCGTCGCCCTCTCCGTGGTGCCCGTGACGGCCGGCGGCATCAAAGTGAACCTCCTCGACACCCCGGGCTACCCGGACTTTGTCGGGGAACTGCGGGCCGGGTTGCGGGCGGCGGACGCAGCGTTATTCGTTGTCTCGGCCGTGGACGGCATTGACGCTGCCACAACGGCCCTCTGGGGAGAGTGCCAGCGCCTCGGGGTGCCGCGGGCTGTGGTGATCAGCCGGCTGGATCATCCCCGGGCCGACTTCGACGCCGCGCTCGAAAGATGCCAGCGGGCCTTCGGGGACACGGTGGTGCCGCTCTACCTTCCGGTCAGCAAAGGGACGGACGTTACCGGCCTGTTGGGCCTGCTTTCGGGCACCGTTTCGGAGCAGTCGCCGGATGATGCGCCGCCCGAGTTCCGGAACACGGACGACGTCGAGCGCGTCGCCTCGGAAGCGGCCCGGGGAGCCCTGATTGAAGGGATCATCGCCGAAAGCGAGGACGAGTCGCTGATGGAGCGGTACCTTGACGGCGAGGAAATCCCGCCCGAGGTCCTGGTCAGCGACTTGGAGACGGCTGTTGCCCGGGGTTCCTTCCATCCCGTGATCGCCACGTCCGCCGAGACCGGCGTCGGCCTGGCCGAACTGCTGGAGGTGGTGACGCGGGCCTTCCCCGCGCCCACCGAACGGCCCCGTCCCGCAGTGTCCCACCTTGACGGGACGCCGGCCGCGACACCGGACTGCGACCCCGCCGCTCCGCTGCTCGGCGAAGTGGTGCGCACCACCACCGATCCTTTCCTGGGCCGCGTCTGCCTGGTCCGGCTCTTTGCCGGCACGCTGCGGGAGGACTCGGCGGTCCACGTGGCCGGGCGCGGCCTGGCGGACCGGGGCCACGTCGATCACGACAGCGATGAGCGGGTCTCCCACCTGTATTCGCCGCTGGGATCCAGCCTGCGGCCTGTGCCGTTCAGCGTCGCCGGGGATATCTGCGCCCTGACGAAGCTGGGGCCGGCCGAGACAGGGGACACGGTTTCGGCCAAGGAATTTCCGCTGCTGATCCAACCGTGGGAGATGCCGGAGCCGCTGCTGCCCGTTGCCGTTGAAGCGGCCTCCCACGGTGATGAGGATGCCCTGGCGCGCAGCCTGGGCAAGGTGGCTGCGGGGGACCCGGCGCTCCGGGTGGAACGGAACGCCGAGACGCACCAGCTGGTCCTCTGGTGCATGGGGGAGGCGCACGCGGACGTGGTCCTGGGAAGGTTGCGCGAGCAGGGCGTCAACCTGCGGACCGTCGACATTGTGACCCCGCTGCGGGAGACCTTTGCCGCTCCGGCCGCAGGCCACGGACGGCACGTGAAGCAGTCGGGCGGCCACGGCCAGTACGCCGTCTGCGACATCGAGGTGGAGCCGCTGGAACGGGGGGCCGGCTTTGAATTCGTGGACAAAACCGTGGGCGGGGTGATTCCGGGCCCCTTTGTCGCCTCGGTGGAGAAGGGCGTGCGGGCGCAGATGCAGAAGGGCGTGTCCGCGGGTTTCCCGGTGGTGGACATCCGGGTGACCCTGCTCGGCGGCAAGGCGCACAGTGTGGATTCGTCTGACGCGGCCTTTCAGGCTGCCGGTGCGCTGGCCTTGCGGGAAGCCGCCGCGGCCGGACGGATTCAACTGCTGGAACCCGTCTCGGCGGCGACGATCGCCGTTGCCGATGAGCACGTCGGCGCGGTGATGAGCGATCTGTCCTCGCGCCGGGCGCGGCTGACCGGAACGACGTCGACCGGGGGAGAGCTGACCGAAATCAGCGCCGAAGTGCCGGACCAGGAACTGGTGCGGTACGCCGTCGAGCTGCGCGCACTGACGTCGGGAAGCGGCCGGTTCCGCCGGAGCTACCTGCGCCACGAACCCGTGCCGCCGGCTGCCGCACGAGCGGCTGCGAAGGACTGAGCAGGTCAGCGGCCACGGAGGGACGCCGCTGCGGGGACTCCAGCCGGGAAGTCCGGCAGGGCACCGGCGGGAGTGTGGAAGATCCACATCGACAGTACCCGGTAGACGTCCCAGTCCCCGTCGGCCGCGCGCAGCGACGCCACCTGGGAACCGTCCGCCTCGTCCGTGACCCTGATGACCTCCAGGCGGACCGTCGGTGCGCCCGGCAGGCGGAGCGGGACAAAGCCCGACGGCGGCAGCGTGCCCTGCGGGAAGCGCACGGCAGCTCCACCTACGGAAACGTCGAGAAGGTCGCCCCGGACGCCGTCGCTCTCCACGGGAGCATCCACCTCAAAGCGGTAGGCGTTGCGGCGCGACGTGGCGAATTCCGCTGCGCGGATTCGCCGGGTGCCAAGGACCAGCACAACGCCGGCGAGAACCAGCCACGCACCGGAAGCGACCGTGGAGCCCGGCGAGGTGCGCCAGGGCACCAGGCCGGCAAGCCCGGCCGCAGCATAGAGGATCACGAGGCTGATCAGCACCACCATCACGAGCAGGATGCGCGGTGTCCGGCCGCGGAGGCGGACGTCCGCGGCGCCCTTGGGCGTGACTTCAAAGTGAAGAATGTTTCGGGTGATCAGCCACCACAGGCACGCCAGGCCCACCGGAACGCGGAAGATGCGCAGTGCGAAGGCGGTTGGCCAGTGAATCTCATGGCGCATCAGCCGTTTGGAACCCCCCAGCCGGATGGTGAACATGGCAATGAAGACGCCGGTAAACAGGAGGGGGCCCGCCGTGGACGTCTGGGCGCCGGAGAGCATTACCAGCACTGGAATGAGGAAGGCGACCAGGGTGGCGATGCCTTCGAGCCACCAGAGTGTTCCGTTGAGGTACTCGTGGTAGTTCCGCCAGGACATCCAGCTCTTCGCCGCCCACAGCTTTTCGTGGACCAGGATCTGCATGGCCCCCATTCCCCAGCGCCGCCGCTGCAGGAGGTACTGGTCCGGGGTGGCCGGGGCCAGCCCGACAGCGAGGGTCTGGTGGTGGTAGACGGTTTTCCAGCCGCGCCGGATGAGTTTGAGCGTGGTGTGCATGTCCTCGGTGATGGTCTCGGTTGCCACTCCGCCGACCTCCCGGAGGGCGCTGATCCGCAACAGCGACGTCGATCCGCACCAGAACGGGCCCGCGCCCGGCACGTTGCGCGAGGGCATCATGACGTTGAAGAACATGCCCTGTTCGCCCGTGATGCCGTCGTCGTCGAACGCGCCTCCGTTGTAAAAGGACTGCGGACCCTGGATCAGGGCCACCTCGTCGTCAGCGAACCAGCCCAGCGTGGCGGTCAGGAACGTCGGCAGCGGCACATGGTCGCAGTCCAGAACGGCAATAATGTCAATCCCCGGGGCGCCGGCGGCCTCTTCCGCCGCCATCAGGTCGAGGGCATGGTTCATGTTGCCGGCCTTGGCGTGATCGTGGACGTCGCGCCGGACATAGCGGGCACCGTAGGCGGCGCACATCTCCTCCACCCACGGCCGGTCGCCGTCGTCGAGAACCCACGTCTCGTGCTCCGGGGCGAGTTCGCAGGCCGCGGCGACCGTGGGTGTCAGCACCTCGATCGGTTCGTTGTACGTCGGGATCAGGACCGCGACACGCATCCCGTGCGGTGCCTCGTCCACCGGCGCCGGCGGGCGGCTGTCGATATTCCAGACTGCCCATGCCTTCAGAACCAAGCCAGTCAGCGGCAGCGCTTCGAAGGTCAGCAGGATCCACGCGATGGTGAGGTTCCATTCGCCGGAGGGCAGGGTGAAGAGCACGCGCCAGACGAGGTAGAGAATCAGGGCCGCGATGGCGGCGAGGGCGCCCACGTGTGCCCAGCGGCGGGAGCGTGGGGCCTCGAGTCCGGGAGTCCCCAGCCTGGCCGCCCAGCCGGCAATACCGGCTTTGGACAGGGCTTTGGCCTCCAGCGGGACGGCTGGCGAAACGGCGGACAGTTCATGTGGGCGTAGCCGCACGTCGTCGCGAGACACGTGATCTCCTGAGATAGATTGTTGCCCCCAACGGGCCCAGCGTATCAACGCGTGGGGCGGAAGTAATCTCGTGGGGCAGAAGCTGCGCTAAAGCTTCGCCTTTCTGTTCGCTCCAGGGGGACCGGGTCTCTCGGGGCCACGGCTCAGGCGTCGGAAAGGCCCGTCCCGGCTGGGGTGGTGCGCCGTCGGCTCACCGGCAATGATGATTGCAGTGCCCGGCAGTTCAGCGCTTGTCTGGGCGATGTGGCAGGTTCAACAGGGAGGCGAAGCCCCCATGCGGACAGCCTTGGGTGCACATGCGCGGACGGCCGGAGGAAGGAGTAGCCAGTGTGGAGCGAGGTTCAGGAGGGCGGGCCCTCAACATCCTGGGTGGAGCTGCCCGAAAACGGCTGGGGAGCGCTCATGGGGTGGGCAGCCGGCCGGGACAACCTGCGCCGCTCTCCGTCCTCGGACGTGGGCAGAACGGTCACGGGCTACATCGAGGACGCTCACGGGCGGACACCTTTCGTGGAGCCGTTTACGGCTGCCGACCGGGAAAGCATCGATGATGACATCGACATGTATCTGAGGGACGCGGGCGTCCCTCCGCGTCCGAGGGGGTTTGTTTGGATGATCCGCGTTCCGCACGGACATATGTCGCCCGAGGCCTTTCTGGCAGACGTTGACGGCGCAATCCTTCGTGCCTCAGATGACTCTGTCACGCATCCAATGCAGCTGTTGCCGGTTTTCGCCGACGTTCTCCGCGACATCTACGCCCGGGGCTAGCTGCCCCCTGCACGATCAGCTTCGGAGGTACTGGCGCAGGCCGGGAATGGCGAAGTCAACCTTTCCGTAACCGGCTGACTCGATGAGGCCCGCGGCGATGAGCCTGTTGCGGTACTTCGAGACCACATTGGGTTTGGACCCGATGGCCTGCCCGATCTGGGCGGCGGTCGATGCGCCGTCCTGCTCGGCCATGGCGTCCAGGAATGCACGGTCCTTCTCAGAGATGTCCGACAACGCGGACTCCACGACAACCAGCGTGTTGCGTCGTTGAGAGGCGGTGACTGCCATCTGGACATTGTCCTCGTTGAGGGTCCAACCCGCCTTGTCGGCTTCCATCCACAGGTAGTAGCCGACAAGTTGAATGAGGAAGGGGTAGCCCTCAGTAGCTTCCGCGGCCCCAGTGATGTGGGCGGGGGAGACGTCGATGCCGTTCCGACTGAAAAGCTCCCGGTATGACGCAGTGACTTCGGTGATGGCCGCCTCGTGAAGGTTTATCCTGTCGGCCCGGCGGAGGAAAGTCGCGACGCCTTCGTTGAGCAGATCCGACACGGCGGAGGGGAGTCCGGCGAAGATCAGGCCGATGGGCAGCCCTTGACGGATGAAGTGTTGCACGTCGGAGGCCAGCTGGGAGATTTCCGCGCGGTCGACGGCGTGGATCTCGTCAATGGTGATGACCAGGCCTGTACCTTTTGCCTGCAGCAGGCCCAGCAGCTCCTCTCCGGTCCGACGCCAGTCGGGAACGCGCTCCTGGGGGAGTTGGGTGGTCAACCCGAACCCTGCGGCGGAGAAGGCGGTGACCTTCCGGGCAGGCGGGCCGTCACCGAGCTCGTCGAGCAGGCGGAGCATGTCATCGCCGATCTTGGCAAGGAACCCGGGATTGGCCGTCCGGGAGATGACTGCCCAGCCATGATTCCTGGCGATTTCTTCCGCGGCGCTCAACATGACGGTCTTGCCGATGCCTCGGGCCCCGGTGATGATGGTGAGAAGTCCCGGAGCGCCCGAGCCCTGGCGGAGGCCGTACTCGAATTCGTCCAACAGCCCGGCGCGCCCGATCAGGTCCGGCGGCGTGGCACCGGCCGTCGGTTTGAAGGGGTTTTGCACGGGGCCTCCTGGGTGAATCCGGGTGAAACCGGTGAAACTGGTGAAACTCCAGTCAGCCTACATCAAACAGTGGTGGGCCCTGGCACCCAGCGGAGGGCGGAGGCGCGGGGCGAGCTCAGGTAGTTTGTCTTCCTGTAGGTCGCTACGACGTGGACGAACCGGTCCCGGTCGTAGCGGGTGAGCCGGTAGCTCGGGCCCGTGGCACCGGCGATCGGCCTCCCGTCCCGGAACCACTGCCAGGTCACGGAGGTCGCTGCGGGGGTCGACAGGGTCACCGAGGCTCGAAGGAGCTGGCCGGCGGTGTATGTGCCCCGTACGACAGGAGCGGGAAGTTTGGTGAAGACCGCAAGGGGCTTGATGGCCCGCGAGACCACGCTGAGGTCAACGGTGTTTGCCCGCTTGAACGTGACCTTGAAGGTGATCTGGCGCCACTGGTCGGCCGCCGTCAGCCGGTACGACGTGCCCCGGGCGCCGATGATCGGTTTCCCGTCCCGGTACCACTGGTAAAGCGCTGTCGACGGCGAGGGCGAGGTGTAGCTGGTCCGGGCGCTCACGACGTACCCGACGACGGTGGAGCCCACGATCCAGGCGGGGCCGCTGGTGAAGTAGCCCGGTGGGAGGACCGCGGCGGAGGCGGGGCTGGAAGCCTGGATGTACCCGTTCCTGCCGTAGAAGACCCGGACCGTGATTTTGTGTCCGCCGTCGTCCCGGGTGAGCCGGTACGTCGGGTCCGTCGAATGCTCAGTGAGGCGCTGTCCGTCGCGGTACCAGACGTACTGCACGCTCTCCGCGGCGGGGGTCGGGGCGGTGCCGGGCACCGCTGTCAGCAGTTGGCCCGCCATCGCCGTGCCCTTGATGGTGGGTGTCGGCGCTGCCGTAAACCGTCCATAGACCCGCACGGCGTGGTTGAAGGAGCTTGCCTTGGATTGTCCGACGTAGCCGGCAGCGACCGGTGTGACGGTGACCCTGATGTCCCGGCCGATGTCTTCGGGGCGCACGGTATAGGTGGGGGCTGTTGCCCCGGTGATGGCGTAGGCCCAGGTGGAGGAGGTCCCGGAGGAGTAACCCCACTGGTAGGTGTAGGTCATGCCGGCCGGGGCCGGCTCCTGTGTGGCCGGGGCGGACGCCTTCAGCACAGTCCCGGGAAACGCGGGGGCCGCGCCGGTGGCGTAGGTAATGACGGGCTCGGCAGCGAGGTTCAGGTAGCCGCGGATGGCGGTTCCGAACGCGACGTTGTCTTCGACTGTACGGTATCCCGGGGACGCGAATGCCACGGTGGCTGTAATGGCCGAGCCGAGGTCTGCTTCCGCGACGGTGTATTGCCCCGCGGTGGCGCCGGGGATTGGCTGCCCGTTGCGGAACCAGGTGAAACTGGTTCCCGCCGGAGACTGTAGCGCGGGCCAGCCGGTTGCACTGGTGGCCACGCTGATTGTCTTGCCCATGTGGGGCTCGCCCGCGCCGTCTGCATAACGGTCCAGGTAACCGAGGACGGGATCGCTCTCCGCCGAGGTGAGCACAATGGGTTCCTGGCCGTCGAAGGTGACCGTGACGCGGACAGAGATTCTGGCGCCGAAGTCTTCCGGCTGGGGGCGGAAGACGGAGTACGGCCCGTAATAGGGATCGGGAATGACGTGGCCGTCGCGCAAGTATTCGTACCGCTGCCCGCCAGCCGGTGCTGCAGGGGAAAACTGTGCCCTCAAAGACCCGAAGACTATGGGGTCGCCGTCAAGCGTCACCGTCGTGGCGGCGGCGGCGGTTTCCGATCGGGTGACCGGTTCGTTGGCGATAGCAGCGGGCGCCGGTGGGACAAAGACGGACAGGACTGCGACGGCGCACAGCGCGGCCAGGGCGCGGCGCAGGCGTCCGGGCAGGGCAGAAGATGGACTCACGAAAGATTCCCCCAAATCAGCGTCGGCTGGGAAGCAGCCACACGAATTACCGCTGACAATATCCGAGAGAAACGTGCGCCACCAGCATTTCCGGCCCGGCAGTTCGGGGGACTGCCTCCATCTCGCACGAGGGGGAGCCGGGGGGTGAGCTGACCGCGGCGCCTCGGGACTGCTCCGGGAGTCGCCTACTCGGTGGCCGCGGCTCCGCGGTAGTGCCCCCTGCAGTCTTTCGCCGCGAGGGTGAGGGCCGCGGCCATGCCGAGCACGGCTACGGCCATCGGCACGAAATCGTCATCGTGGATGATGGCGAACGCTCCCTCTGGAATAGCGGGTGCGATTGTCATGACGGCCAGCAGCCAGCGCAGTGTGACTCCGCGGCGCCGCATTTCACCTGGGCGCAGGGCTTCGGCGACGGACGCGCGGAGAGCGGCGTCTGCCGGGGCGCCTCCGCCGATGATGATGGCCGCCCCGGTAACGGCGAAGACCGAGCCCAGGAGGTACTGGCCGAGCGGGAGTGATGCCACCATCCCGATCAGGCCGACGAGCGCCCCGGAGGCCACGAGTAGTTGGGCGCGTTTGACGGCGACGGGCGTTCGCGTGGCGGCGGCGGTCATGTGGTTCCGTTCTGTGGGGGTGTGATGACGGATGGTTCGCGCCCCGGGCCAGGTGTGCCGGGGCAGGAAATTATTGTGACAGTACGCGTGGAGTTAGGCTTTGTCACTGCGCCGCCATGGCCCACTTCAGAGTCGCCCGCGATGTGATCTCTCTCTCGCCATATCGCCTCGTGGGCCAGAACCAGTTCAACGGCGAGGTCGGCCAGGTCGAAGAATCCCTGCAGTGCGGCCGGGGCGAAGGGCCGCCTGGTGGGTGCCTGTTCGTTGTTCTGGGCCTTCCCGGCCGGTTGAATTCGGTGGTGATCTGGGCGGGGGAGCGGTTGAACTCATCGGCGTCACCGACGGTCCATCACCGAGTGCTTATCCCAGGGTCCCATTCTGCAGATTCGGCAACTCACAATCCACTACTTTACATAATGTTGATTATCGGCGTTCAAATACCAACCCCGAGAGGGCTTCCAGATCGTTATCTAACAACAAGGCCTGCCGGCATTTGCGTGGCCGGATCCATTGTCTTCTGCGCCGACCTCACTGAGAATGAACCATGACGGTCTACCTGAGGTCCCTGGAAACTGCTGTCCCGCCAACTGTCCTGGTCCAAACCGAAGCCCGGGATGTTTTTGCGGCCCAGCCGGGCCTCACCAGGCTGGGCACACGATTGGTCGGCACGTGCTTTGACTCTGCCGCCATTGATACCCGCTACACGGCCGTTGCCGAACTGACCAAGGATCACCGGGCGGAGAATCCGCGGTTTTTCGACGCCGGCACGGGGCTGCTGCTCAGTCCCAGCACCAAGGTGCGCAATGACATCTTCGCCACCGAAGCCACCAAGCTCTTTATTGAGGCCGCCCAGAAGGCCCTGGATGCCAGCCCCGGAATCACTTTACTTGACATAACTCACCTCGTCACGGTCTCCTGTACCGGGTTTTTCAACCCCGGACCGGACTACAAAATCGTCCGGGCCCTCGGCCTGAACCCCGCGGTGCAGCGCTACCACCTGGGCTTTATGGGCTGTTATGCGGCGTTCCCTGCACTGCGGGCAGCCAAATCGTTCTGCGAGGCGGATCCTAACGCCGTCGTGCTGGTGGTCTGCGCCGAACTCTGCTCCCTGCACGTCCGGACCTCGAACGATCCGGACACCATCATGGGCTCAGCACTTTTTGCCGACGGCGCGGCAGCGGCCATCGTGACTGCCCGTGAGGACCCGGACCAGCCTGCTCTGCTGCGACTGGACCACTTCGAGACGGTCCTGACACCGGTCGGTGAGGAATCCATGGCGTGGAACATCGGCGACGAAGGCTTCGAGATGGTCCTGGGCAACTACGTCCCGCACATCATCGACGACCACATCATCGGCGCCCTCGAACCGCTCCTGTCCCGGGAAAGCACCCTGCTGGGACTCCCCTACCGCGACATCCGGCACTGGGCCATCCACCCCGGCGGGCGCAGCATCCTGGACAAGGTGCAGTCCAGGCTGGACCTGACCGATGAGCAGCTGGTCCCGGCCCGGGAAACCCTGCGCAACTACGGAAACATGAGCAGCGCCACCGTGCTGTTCGTGCTCCGCCACATCCTCGACCAGCCGCCGCTTGACACTGCCGACGGTGACGGCGGGGAACGGATCTGCTCCATGGCGTTCGGCCCCGGACTCACTGTGGAAACCGCGCTGTTCACCAAACTCACCAGCCCGGCCCGCGACGAGGCGACACAATCGGCCCGGGACGCGGCCACACCCTCCCCCTCGCCCCAGCCGGAATCGGCACTGGCCTGAGAGCCGGTGGCACTGCTGCGGGAACGTGCGTCCCACGCCGTCGAGGAAATGGACCTGCCCGGCTGCGACCCGGACAAGCTGGACCGCACCTATGCCCAGTTTGCCCTGATCAACCGGGCCGTCTCCGGCTGGCGCGGCATCTACGTCAGCCAGCTCAGGCCCCGCCTCCGCCAGGGCGCGCCGGCCACCCTGCTGGACATCGGCTGCGGGGGCGGCGACGTGCCGGTGATGCTCTCCCGCTGGGCGGCCCGGGACCGGCTCCCGCTGGAGGTCACAGCGATCGATCCCGATCCGCGCGCCAGCCGCTTCGCCGCGGAACGGCACCAGGGCTCGGGCGTGAGCTTCCGGCAGGCGACGGCGGCCGACCTGGCCGGCGAGGGCCAGAGCTTTGACCTGGTGGTGTCCAACCATGTGCTCCACCACCTGGCGGAGGACGAGCTTCCGGTGTTCCTGGCCGAATCGGCGGGGCTCTGCCACGGTAGGGTCATCCACAACGACCTCCGGCGCAGCCCGGCCGCCTACGCCCTCTTCTTCGCCGGCGCCCTGCCCTTCAGGGGCTCCTACATCAGGCAGGACGGTCTCACCTCCATCCGCCGCAGTTACACCGACGCCGAGCTCCAGGCCGCCGCTCCTCCGGGCTGGAAGGTCTTCCGGCGCGCCCCGTTCCGCAACCTGCTGACCCTCGACAAGGCCGCCCGTGGTTGATGTCCTGGTGATCGGCGGCGGGCCGGTGGGGCTGTTCATGGCAGCGCTGCTGCTCCAACAGGGTGTGAGTGTCCGGATCCTGGAACAGCGGACCGACGCCGAACCGCACTCCCGGGCGATCGGCATCCACCCCCCGTCGCTGGACGCGCTCCAAGGGATCGGCGTGTCGCCCGCCCTCGTGGGCGAGGGGGTCCCTATCAGGCGCGGCCTCGCCGTCGGCGGTGGCAGGACGCTCGCGGAGATGTCCTTTGCGGGCGTCTCCGACAGTTTTCCGTTTGTCCTGTCCCTGCCGCAGGCCCGGACGGCGGCCATCCTGGAAGACCGTGTCCGGCAGCTTGACCCCTCGGCCCTGCACCGTGGTGTCCGCGTCACGAAACTGAACGACGACGGCTGCCAGATCACCGTGGACGCCATGGCGGGAGGCGGGGAGGTCCGGTACGCGGCGGCCTTCGCCGTTGCCGCCGACGGAGTCCGCTCCACCATCCGCCCGCAACTCGGCGTTCCGGTCCGCGCGAAGGACTATCCGGACCGCTACCTGATGGGAGACTTCGCCGACACCACCGGGTACGGTCCCGACGCGGCCCTCTTCCTCGAATCCGAGGGGATCGTGGAGTCCTTTCCGCTGCCGGGGAACTTACGCCGCTGGGTGCTCCGCCTCGCCGCGTCAGGCACTGGCGGAGACGCCCGCTGGCTCGGACAACAGATCCGGGAACGGACCGGGATCGACGTCGACCACGCGAGCAACAGCATGCTGAGCAGCTTCGGCGTCCGCTCGCGGCTGGCCGGCCGGATGATCACCGGGCGCACGGTCCTGATCGGGGACGCTGCCCACGAGATCAGCCCCATCGGAGGCCAGGGCATGAACCTGGGCTGGCTCGACGCCGCCGCCCTGGCCCCGGTGGTGCTCGCGTCGCTGCACGGGGCGCACGTGGGGACGGCACTCCGGACCTTCGAACGCGGCCGCAGGGCTGCGGCCGCCCGGGCTGCCCGGCAATCCGAAATCAACATGGCGCTGGGGCGGCCCCTGCCGGCCGGACCATGGTCGGTACGGAACCGGGCGCTAGCGGCGGCGGCTTCGGTACACGCCGTCAACGGATTTGTGGCCCGCCGCTTCACCATGCGATAAACAGCCCTGCGATAACGCCCCACGCAGTGACAGACCCACGCAGTGACAGGCCCACGCAGTGACAGGCCCACTCACTGACGGGCCCGGGCCCGTCGGCTAGGCAGGCGTGAAGTAGCAGTCGTAGCTGTCCTGGCTTACGACCCGCCCGTCCACGACCTCAAAGACGGACGCGATCCGGGCGCGGATGATCTCTCCGGCGTCCCAGTGCGGCAGGTCCATCAGCACGGTGGCCGTCCACTCGGCTTCCACCACCACACGTGGGCCTTCACACGTCGTGCGCCGCACGGCGAAGCGCTGCCCCGAGATCACGTCATGGGCCGCAGCCGCCCCAGCGAGGGCCTCGTCGCGGTTACGCGTCGCTCCGGCCGGGGCCAGCAGGTGGGGCGCCTCGCGCAGGATGTAGTCCGCGGCCAGGAAGGGGGCGATGTCCTTCGCCCCGCCGCCGTTTTCAAGAGCATGCAACAGGCCGAGGACACATTCCAAGGGGGTTGGTGGCGTCATTGCTCGAGACTAACCGAAAACGCCCGCCCGGTGCCGGACACGCGGCCCCGCGCCGGGAATACACTGACCCCATGGGCTGTGACCCCCAACGCCGAGTCCCCCCGCTCCGACGTCCGGCCGGCGGAACCGGATTCTTCCGGTCGTTCAGCGCTGCGGCTGCCGCGGTGGCCATCGCCGCGACGGTGTCCTGCAGCGCGGGCATGTCCGTTCCCAGCGAACCTCCCACGGCGCCCACGGCAGCGGCCGGTTCGCCGGGAACAGACGTGCCGGTCACCGCCGAGATCAACCAGCTGCGCGACAACTACAGCCGCCGGATCATCGCCATCCAGCTGACAAACACCACCGCCCGCCCCGTGACCGTGCTCGGCGCACGTGCATCCAGCCCGCTGTTCTCCGGCACCATCGAATGGCCGGCGACACCCGGGGGGATCGAACTTCCCCCCGGCCAGACGAAGATCCTGCCTGCACCATTGAGCTCCCCCGACTGCGGACCTCCCCGGACCGGATCGAACGAGGGAGCCACAGTGGCGCTGCAGCTGGCCGAAGCCAAGACAACCGGGCCCGCAGCGACGGTGCCCGCCACCGATCCCTATGGCGTGCTGAGCCGGAACAACGCGGAAATATGCCTCGCCCTGGCGGTCTCCGCCGTCGCCGGGATCCGGCTGGAACCGGAACTGGAAGTCTCGGCCGACGGACAACATGCCGTGCTCGGACTCGCCATCACCCCGCGGAGCACCCCTGGTTCCCCACTTCCCGGTCCATCGGGAGCCCTGATCCTCCACCGGATCGACGGGACCACCCTGATTGACGAAGATCCGGTTGCGCCCTGGCCGCGCTCCGTCGCGGTCCACGCCGGCGGGGCCATCCAGCACTTCCGGCTGGGGATCCGGCCCGCACGCTGCGATCCCCACGCCATAGCGGACGACAAGGTGGGCACCCTGCTGCCGCTCAGGGTGTCCGCCGGCGGACGCGACGGTGTGGTGAAGATCGACGCCGGTGCGATGCTGCGCGGACGCATCCACGACTTTGTTTCAACGGCTTGCGGACGCCAGTAGTCTGTTGGCATGTCTCCTGACGCCAAGCCGACTGACTACAGCGCCGCCCAAATCCATGAAACCGTCCAGCAGGTCCTGACCGCCGGGGTGCTCCCCACCATTGTCCAGGCGGGACATCCGGTGCTCCGGCAGCTCGCAGCGCCCTTCACCGGCCAGCTGAACGACGCCGAACTCGGCCAGCTGCTCGACCTCATGCGCAGCGTCATGCACAAGGCACCCGGCGTCGGGCTGGCGGCACCACAGCTCGGCATTCCGTTGCAGATCGCGGTCCTGGAGGACCAGTTCGAAGTCGATCCCGAGGTCGCCGCCGTCCGCGGACGGGAGCCGCTGCCGTTCTTCGCTATGCTCAACCCTTCCTTCGCGCCGCTGGGCGGTTCCGCGGTGGCGTTCTACGAAGGATGCCTGTCCCTGAACGGACTGCAGGCCGCCGTAGTCCGGCCCGAAGCGGTGCGGCTCGACTTCACCGCCCCGGACGGAAGTGCCCAGCAGCGGGAGTTCAGAGGCTGGCAGGCGCGGATTGTCCAGCACGAAACAGACCACCTGCACGGCATCCTGTACCTGGACCGGGCCGAGCTGCGGTCCATCAGCAGCAATGCCGAGTACTCCGCACGCTGGTCCCAGCCCGATATCAGCCTCGCCCGGCAGGAACTCGGGTTCCTGCCGGGCGCCTGATCCGCCGGATGGTCCCGGGCAGGTGCCGCCCGCCGCGCCGTCTGCGCTGCGTGTCGGCTCAGGGCCGGGCCACAGGCGACGGGTTTTCCGCCGTCGGAAGGTAACGGGCCCACCACTGCAGGATGTGGTCGAAGCGCTGCTTGCGGTGGTGCGGCGTCCCGGAGCGGGAGAGTTCGTGGTTCTCCCCCGGGAAGACCAGGAACGCGGCCTCCACGCCCAGCTGTTTGAGCGCGGTGAAATACCGCTGGCCCTGCTCCACCGGGCACCGGAGGTCCTCTTCGCTGTGGATGACCAGGGCCGGTGTGCGGACCTGTTCCACCCGGGCCATCGGGCTTTGCGCGGCCATCTGCTCGGCGGTTCGGCCGGTGTATTCCGCGCCGAAGAACCAGCCAATGTCGGAGGAACCGGTGAAGCTCACGGGATCCAGGAAGCCGCGTTCCACGATGGCGGCCTTGAAGCGGTGGTCGTGGCTGATGGTCCAGGCGGTGAGGTAGCCGCCGTAGGAGCCTCCCATAATGCCGAGCGAACCCTCGTCGAGGTCCTCGAATTTGCCGAGCGCCCCGTCGAGGAAGGCCAGGGCGTCCTGCATGTCAAGGGTGCCCATTTTCTCCTTGATGGCCCGCCCGTGCGCCTGGCCGTAGCCGGCCGAGCCCCGCGGGTTGCACATCAGGACGGCGTAGCCAGCCGCGGCATAGACCTGGGCTTCGTCGAACAGGGCCCCGGTGAACTGGGCAAACGGGCCGCCGTGGATGTTCAGCAGGACCGGGTGTGGTCCCTGGCCCGGCGGCCTCACCAGCCAGCCGTGGACGGGGTAGCCGTCGGAGGAGGGGAATGTCAGCTCGAGCGGCTCAACGATTCCGGCGTCCGAGCGGAGCTGTGCGGAGAAATCCGTCAGGACGCGGAGCTGCCCGCCGTCAAGCACCGCCACGTCCCCGGCAGTCGCCGCGTCGGCGAAACTGACCACGAGCGATCCGTCGCGGGCTGCGACGCCGGTGACGGCACGATCGCCTTGGATCAGCGCTTGGTGGTTCCCCGAGGCCCGGAACTCGTGCAGCTCCACCGTGCCACGGGCGTTGTTCAACAGCAGCGCGGAATCGGGCCCGCGCAGTTCGATCCTGCCGTTGCAGCTGAGGTCCATGGTCTCGACGTCGCTGAGGCGTGTGGCGTCCCCGCCGCCGGACGGCATCACGTAGAGCGCCGTGTTGCGCGCCACGAAGTCCTGGCCCGATTCGCCGATGTCCTGGGCGAGGAAGAAGATCCACTGCCCGTCCTCCGACTGGCGGACGGCGTGGACGGACTGCCGGCCCGTGTTGGCCGGGGCGACGGCCTCGGGCTCCGCTCCCCCGACGCCCTCGCCGACCGTGATGCGGTAGATGCCGGTGGCGAGATCGGCATCGCTGCCTTCATGCAGGGCGGCCGTGAAGTAGATGGTTTGTCCGTCGGCGCCGAAGGATGCGCCGTTGTGGTCGGTGGCGGCGGTGGTCAGCTGCTGCGCGACCGGTAGCAGCCCGGCGGCTTTGTCGGCGGTTCCGACGGCGGTGCCGCGGCCGGGTGTTCCTGCGGCGGCGGCCTTCAACGCGCGGCCCTTGGGTGCCACCTTGGGTTCGGCCCCGGGATCCGGAACCTCCACGAGGAACAGCTGAACCGGTTTGTCCGCGGTGTACCCCACGCCGTTCATCCGGTACTGGTAATCAGTGACCAGCCGGGCGTCCTCGCCGCCGGCGGAGATCCCGTCGGTGCTGCCGTAGCGGCCTTCGTCCGGCACCCGGGCGCCGTAGACGATGCGCCGGGAATCGGGGGACCATGCGAAGGCCGACACGCCCAGCGGCGCGTCGGTGACTGGCTGCGGCTCGCCGCCGTCGGCCTCCACGATGTGAAGCTGGGGTTTGCCGCCGTCGGCGGCCCGCAGGAACGCCAGCACGCGGCCGTCCGGCGAGAAGTCCGGGGCGGTGTCGCGGAATCCGCGGGTCAGGCGGCGCGGGGCGCGGCCGGGGTTCGGTGGGGAGTCCAGCGGCACCGTCCACAACTGGCCGACGTAAGCGTCGGCGTCGAAGTCGGGCCGCAGCACCGACACAACGGCGCGGCCGCCGTCCGGATGCACGGCGGGGGCGGAGACGGACTTGAGCAGCGGCAGATGTTCGGATTTCACGTGAGCGAGCCTAGCCGCAGTTTTCCCGGTAGTGAAATAGCTCACGTCGGCGGGTCCGGACCCGTGGCGGCGCGGCCGCGGGAAGCCGCAGGTCAGCTCCGCTGTGACGGCCCGGCCAAGACGCCACCGCCCTAGGATGGACAGTATGCCCGCCGAATCCGCCACGTCCTTGCTGTGCCCGGTCTGCCGTGACCCCCTGGGATTCAGCGACGCCGCCGGCCGTTCCCTTGCGTGCCCGGCCGGGCACAGCTTCGACGCGGCCAAGCAGGGATACTTCAACTTCCTCGTCGGCAAAGGCACCGTTTTCGAGGCGGACACCGCCGACATGGTGGCGGCACGCTTCGACTTCCTCTCCGCCGGCCACTACCGCCCCCTCGCCGATGCTGTGGCGGAACGGGCGGCGGCGGCCCTCGCCGGCAACGCTGCGCGAAGCCCGGGGACGGTCCTGGACGCCGGAACCGGGACCGGTCACTACCTCCGGGCCCTGCTGGACCGGCTGGCGCACGACGGGATACGCGCCGGGGCCATCGGCCTGGATATTTCAAAGTTCGCGCTCCGCCGGGCCGCCCGGCTGAACCCGGACGCTGTCAACGTCGTCGGAGATGTGTGGCAGCCGCTCCCGCTGGCCGATCACGCTGTCGATGTCATCACCGTCGTGTTTGCTCCGCGCAACGCCCCCGAGTTCGCCCGCGTGCTGCGCCCGGGCGGCAGGCTCGTCGTCGTGACGCCGCGGCAGGGCCACCTCGCGGAGGTGGCCGGACAGACCGGCATGCTCGGCATCGACCCGGCGAAGGACGAACGGCTGGCCGCCTCGCTCGAAGGACACTTCGCGGCGCTCTCCGCCGACCACTTGGACGTCCCCCTCTCGCTGTCCCCGGACGACGTCGCCCGGCTGGCCCTGATGGGTCCGGCCGGGCATCACCTGGACCGCGGAGCCCTGGCGTCCCTTGCGGCCGGGCTCCCCCCGCTCACGGCAGTGTCCGCCCGGTTCCGGATCAACGTTTTCGAGCCCCGCCACTGACGCCCGGCATACCCGGAGGTAACGACTTGGCCACGTTCTCCACCTGATTTCCGCTGCCCTCCGCTAGCGATGCCGTTCGGCTTAGTATGGAAAGACAGTTACCGAGGGTCTGCGCCTGCAGCCCCCGGGACGAAGGGGGAAAACGATGTTTGAATGGCTACCCGAAAACTGGTGGGCACTGTGGCTCACGGTCTTCCTCGTGTTTGCCGTGGTGGAAATGATCACCTTGGACCTGTTCTTCATCATGCTTGGCGGAGGAGCCCTCGCCGGGCTGGTCGCCTCCTTGGCCGGGGCCGACCTTGGCCTGCAGATCGTGG
This sequence comes from Arthrobacter sp. 001422645, assembly GCF_059816125.1. Taxonomy (NCBI): domain Bacteria; kingdom Bacillati; phylum Actinomycetota; class Actinomycetes; order Micrococcales; family Micrococcaceae; genus Arthrobacter; species Arthrobacter sp. 001422645. The sequence goes on from NZ_JCBANT010000006.1 coordinate 108,567, forward strand.
CTTTCTGCGTGGTTTCCCTGCTGATGATCGGGTTCGTGCGGCCCGTCGCCCTCAAACACCTCCACAAGGGTCCGGCCGACCGCCGGAGTAATGTCGAACGCCTGATCGGCGAATCGGCCCTGGTGATGGAGCCGGTCAGTGCCAGCGGAGGCCTGGTCAAGATCGGCGGCGACGTCTGGAGCGCCCGCTCGGAGACCGGAGTCCTGGCACCCGGCCAGCATGCGATTGTCAGCGCGATCGACGGCGCCACAGCGGTGGTCGCGCCGCAGCCGGAAACCGCTACTCAATAGCTTCCACAAGTATTCCGGCGGTCGACACCGGCGCCGGGCATGCGGCGGCACACCGCCGCACACCATAGCAAGACCAAATCTGGGGAATAGGTGATGTATGGATATCGCAGTCGCAATCGTGCTGCTGGTTCTCGTTGCGTTCGTAATAATCGTGCTGGTCCGGTCGGTGCGGATTGTCCCGCAGGCCCGGGCCGGCGTCGTCGAACGGCTGGGCAAGTACCAGCGCACGCTGAACCCCGGCCTCACGATCCTGATCCCGTTCGTGGACCGGTTGCTGCCGCTGCTTGACCTGCGTGAGCAGGTGGTCTCCTTCCCGCCGCAGCCCGTGATCACCGAGGACAACCTGGTCGTCTCGATCGACACGGTGGTCTACTTCCAGGTCACCGACGCGCGTGCGGCCACGTACGAAATCGCCAACTACATCCAGGCGGTGGAGCAGCTGACCACCACGACGCTGCGCAACGTCGTCGGCGGCCTGAACCTCGAAGAGGCCCTGACCTCGCGCGACCAGATCAACGGGCAGCTCCGCGGCGTACTGGACGAAGCAACCGGCCGCTGGGGAATCCGTGTCTCCAGGGTGGAGCTCAAGGCGATCGATCCGCCCCACTCCATCCAGGACTCCATGGAAAAGCAGATGCGCGCCGAACGGGACCGCCGCGCCGCCATCCTGACCGCGGAAGGCACCAAGCAGTCCGCCATCCTCACCGCCGAGGGCCAGCGCCAGTCATCGATCCTGAAAGCCGAGGGCGACGCGAAGGCGGCGATCCTCCGCGCCGACGGCGAGGCGCAAGCCATCCAGAAGGTGTTCGACGCCATCCACAAGGGCAACCCGGACCAGAAGCTCCTGGCCTACCAGTACCTGCAGACCCTCCCGAAAATCGCCGAGGGCTCGGCAAACAAGCTGTGGATCATTCCCAGCGAAGTCGGAGAAGCCCTCAAGGGCATCGGCAGTGCGCTGGGCGGCAGCAAGGACGGCCAGCCCAACGACAGCCTGTTCGGCCCGGACTCCGACGCCGCAGCGGAACCCGCGCCGGCCCGGGCGGCTTCGCCGGCACCGGCAGCAGGATCCGCCACCGGCGCCGCAGGCATCCCGGCCACACCGGAGGCCTAGGAGCCTGCAGAAACGGGGAGGCATCCGCATGGCGGGTGCCTCCCCGTTCTGCTGCCAGGAACGGCCGGCACCGGGGCGCAGGCTTTACCGGGGGTGTCCGTTACCCGTATAGTTGAGTATTTGTCCGGCTGGTTCACTCCGGCGGAACAATTTAGCTTTTCTAAGCGTTGAATCCTGTGACGACTTTTCACGTGCGGGTTCTGTGAAATCCGGTGATATCCGGTGATTCAGCGCAATGCAAACAGCAGTCCGGTGCGGCCTCGCGGCCCCCGGCGAACGCAGGGCATGACCCTGCGAACCGAATAGAGGGAGAAAAGATGAGCGATCGCAGCCTGCGGGGTATGCGCCTTGGCGCACAGAGCATGGAAACCGAATCCGGTGTCGAACCGGCTCCGCGCCAGCGTGTTGAGTACCGTTGCGAGGACGGCGAACAGGTGTTCGTGACCTTCTCTTCCGAAGCGGAAATCCCCCCGGTCTGGGTATCGAAGACAGGCAAGGAAGCCCTGCTCGTCGACGGCGAACGCCCCGTAAACCTCAACGAGAAGGCAGTCCGCACGCACTGGGACATGCTCTTGGAACGCCGCTCGTTGCCTGAACTCGAGCAGATCCTCGAGGACCGCCTCACGATCCTGCGCGAACGGCGCGGCGAACGCCGCTCAGCCTAGGCAGACCGCGCACCAGCCAAAAGGGCCGGGCCCGCACCGTCATGAGAGACGGCGCGGGCCCGGCCCTTGGTCTATGCCGGCAGCGCCTAGGCTTTGTTGCTGGAGGACTTGCCCGTGAGCCTGTCGGTGACCTTGCGGGGAAGTTTCCCCGTGAGCGTGTTCCAGCGCGCCGTCAGGCCCCACTTGGTCACATTGATCATGGCCTCGACCACAATATTCCCGCTCATCTTCGAGGCGCCCAGCTCACGCTCGACGAAGGTGATGGGGCGTTCGACGATTGTCAGCCCGAGCCTGGCGACGCGCCAGGCCAGGTCCACCTGGAAGCCGTACCCGACCGAGTCGACAGTGTCCAGGTTCAGTTTCTCCAGCGTGCTCCGGCGGAACGCACGGAAACCGCCGGTGACGTCCTTGATCTTCACGCCCAGCATGATCCGCGCGTAAGTGCTGCCCACCCGCGAGATCGCCTGCCGGTACAGCGGCCAGTTGACGACGCTGCCGCCCGGGACCCAGCGGGAGCCCATCGCGAGGTCGGCGCCCTGCTCCACGGCTTCGAGCAGCTGGGGAAGCTGCTCCGGCTGGTGCGAGCCGTCGGCGTCCATTTCGACAAGGACGTCGTATCCGGCGTCCAGGCCCCATTTGAACCCGGCGATGTAGGCTGCCCCGAGGCCGGCCTTGCCGGCGCGGTGCAGGACATGGACCTGGCTGTCCTCAGCGGCGAAGCGGTCCGCCAGCTGCCCGGTACCGTCAGGGCTGTTGTCGTCGACAACCAGGACGTCGGAGCCTGGCACGGCCGTGCGGAGGCGCCCGAGCGTCTTGGGCAACGATTCCAGCTCGTTGTAGGTCGGGATGATGGTGAGGACACGCACAGCGGGCCTTTCCTTGAAGGGAGCGGTCAAGCGCCGGGCGGTCTGCGGAGAGCGGACACACGGCGCAACTTTCCATTATAGGGAGTCGCCGGGCCCGCGCAGGCCGAAGCCGGTTTCCGGGGCAGGTCCACCCGCTTCGGGCCAGTACCGGCGGGACGCGAAACACGCCGCCGAACCGTTTTCTGCTGCGAAGTGGACCCGCCCCCTGGGAATACCCATGGCCACGACCAAGGAAGCTACCGCGCGGGCGGCAACCTGGAACTGACCGGGGGACGTCCGGAGGCTGCGGCCTGCACAACCCTCCGTTGCCCCTCAATGCTACGGGCACGCCCAGATCTGTCAACCGCTCTGTGACCTGCCGCTTCATCCATCGCCGCAGGTCAGGGGCGCATTGTGGCGGCTCAAGTTTCGGTGCCGGCCCATTGGTCCAGGGCCGGGCGTCAGCTCCGGAGCGAGCCGGCGGAGTACAATTCCAGGCCGTCCCTCACGGTCTGCAGGCAGACCGGTTCGGAGCCGGTGTCCAGCGCCGGCAGCAGCGGCGTCCGCGCGCGGGGATCCGTGCTCCAGGACTGGACCCTGCCGTCCGCCACCTGGACCATCAGTTCCTCGACCTCCCACACTGTGAAACTGGCCGGAGCGCCGGGTACCAGCTGGCCGGCCATCGGGTTCCGGTACCGGGCTGCCCGCCAGCCGGCCCGGGTGTGTCCGAGGAAGGCGGCGCGGGCGGAGATCTGCTCGGCAGGGTTGTTGTGCTGCAGACAGGCCCGCACACTGGCCCAGGGCCGCAACGGAGTAACCGGGCTGTCACTGCCGAAGCAGACCGGCACGCCGGCGGCGTAGAAGGAGGCAAAGGGGTTCATCCCGTGCCGCCGGAGTCCGAGACGCTGCCCGTAGAGACCGTCGTCTCCGCCCCAGGCTGCATCGAAGCCGGGCTGTGCGCTGACCGTCACGGAGTATTTGGCAAGCCGGCTGATGGATTCCGCATCGGCGAGTTCGACGTGTTCGAGGCGGTGGCCCGCGGCCCGGACTTTTTGTTCGCCGACTTCCGCGGCGGCCAGATCCAGTGCCTCCAGGGCGGCGTCGAGTCCTGCGTCCCCGATAACGTGGAACCCGGCCTGGACCCCCAGCAGCGAGCAGGCCGCGAGGTGGGCCGCCGCCTCGGCGGCGGAGAGGTACAGGTTGCCGCGCTCCCCCGGTGCATCGCTGTAGTCCGCGCGCAGCGCCGCGGTCCGCGACCCGATGGAGCCGTCAATGTTCAGGTCCCCGGCCAGCCCGAGCACCGGCACGCCCAGTCCGTCGAGGATGGACCGGGCATGCTCGGCCGAGTCGGCCAGCTGGCCCCAGTAGGGCAGGATCTCCGGAACGGCGTCCGGCCCGGCGTTCCATCCGGCGGCAAGCTGCAAGTCCTCGATGCTGCCGATGTGCGGGGCCGCCATTTCCGCCAGGGCCACGTAGCCGTTCGCGGCCGCCTCGGCGAGGGCCAGCTGCTGGTAGCCGCGGAGCGCCGCGGCGGGCAGCCTGCGTGCCTCCAGCCGGGCGGCCGTGTGCGCGGCGCGCTTGACCTGGCCGCCGGAGCCGGAGCCGTCCAGCCCGTCGAGGCCGGCGGCCGCCGCCAGCGTGGACGACACAAGCGCGGAGTGCACGTCAACGCGGGAGAGGTAGACGGTCCGCCCGCCGGCGGCGCGTTCGAGTTCTTCGCGGGAGGGCAGGGCGGGGTCCGCCCACTGCGTCTCATCCCAGCCATGGCCCAGTACAGCACTGTCCGCGCTGGACGCGGAGCCGGAGAAATCGGCGACGGCGTCGAGCAGTTCCCGGGCGGAGCGGACACCACCGAGCTGCAGCGAGTCCAGGGCGATGCCCGTTTCCGTGAGATGGACGTGGGAATCGACGAAACCGGGTGCCAGCAGGGCGCCGTGGAGGTCAATGACCTCCATGGCCGAATCTGCGATCGAGGTTGCTGCCTGCTCGGAGCCGACCCAGGCTACCGTGTCGCCGTCGACCAGCATCGCCGTCGCAAAGGGATCTGCGGCGGTGTAGACGGAACCGTTGCGGTACATCGTCAGCTTGCGCGGTGCGGGGGTGGCCGGTGACTCGGTCATGGGTCGGGGACTCCTTGATAACTGGCGGCCCGTGCGGGCCGGGCGTGTTCGACGACGTGGGGGCGGCCGGAGGAACGGCCGCGGTGGTCAGGCCACAGAGGAATACGCGACGACGCCGCGTTTGATGAGTTTGATCGCTTCCCCGCAGAGCCGCGCGACCCGCGGGTCCAGGGACGGGATTTTCGCCAGCTGGTCCAGCAGGTCGATGACCTGCTTCACCCAACGGACGAAGTCGCCTGCGGCCAGGTCCGTCCCGCTGAGGACGTCCTGCAGGTGCCTGCCCTTGGCCCACTTGAAAATCGGCCAGACCAGGCCCAGTTCGGGTTCCCCGGTCAAGGGGAGCTTGTTCGCTTCCTCGATGTCCTCCAGAGCGGACCATTCATGCACCACAACGTCGACGGCGGACTCCAGGGAGACGCTCGGCATCTTTGGCCGGAGCCCGCGCTCCTCGCGCTTGGCCTGGTAGACCAGGACGCTGGCCAGCGCGGCGACCTCGGCGGCGTCGAGGTCGTTGAAGGCGCCCAGCCGCAGGGACTGGGATATCAGCAGGTCCTTCTCGCCGTAGATTCGGCGCAGCCGCTGCCCGTCGGGACTGATGGTGAGCACACCGGCGTCGGAGGTTTCCAGGTAGCCGTAGCTGGACAACACGCCGCACACCCGGTCGAAGGTTTTGGCGATGGTGTTGGTGCGCCCCTGGATCTGGCGGACCAGGCCGTCGGTTTCCTGGCGGAGCTTCCAGTACCGCTCCGACCAGCGCGCGTGGTCCTCACGTTCGCTGCAGCCATGGCACGGGTGCGCGCGGAGCTCCCGGCGCAGTTCCGTGATTTTCCGCTCCTGGTCCGGGAGCGCCGCGGCGCGGCCGAAGTCGTCGTTCCGGCTCGGCGGGGCGGGCGGCCGGTTCTCCCGGAGGGCGTTGCGGACCGAGGACGCCAGGTCCCGCCGCGACTTGGGCACCTTGGCGTTGAAGGATTTCGGGATCCGGACCCTGGTGATCGGGGCCAGAGGGCCCTCGACGTCCTGCGTGCCGATCCGCCGCAGCTGGTTGTCCATGGTCATGACCGCGGGCCGCGGTTCGCGGGAGTGGTGGTCCGAGCTGAGGACCACGGCGAGCCCGGGCGCCCGCCCGGTGGGGACATCCACAACGTCGCCGGGGAGCAGCCGGCTCAGGGAGTCCTCGGTGACGGACTTCCGGGCCCGGGAACTGGTCTTGGAGGCGTTCTTCTCGGTGTCCGAGAGCGCCCGCCGGATCCGGGAGTACTCGGTGAAGTCGCCGAGGTGGCACGTCATGGCCTTGCTGAAGCCGGCCAGGGACTCCTCGCGGCTGCGCACCTGCTTCGCCAGCCCGACGACGGAGCGGTCGGCCTGGAACTGGGCGAAGGAGGATTCGAGGATCTCCCGGGCCCGGGGCCGGCCGAACTGTGCCAGCAGGTTGATGGACATGTTGTACGTGGGCCGGAAACTGGAATTGAGCGGGTAGGTGCGCCGCGAGGCGAGGCCGGCAACCGAGGCCGGATCCGTGCCGGGCTGCCACAGGACCACCGCGTGGCCCTCGACGTCGATCCCCCGCCGTCCGGCGCGGCCGGTCAGCTGGGTGTACTCCCCCGCAGTGATGTTGACGTGGGCCTCGCCGTTGAACTTATCGAGCTTCTCCAGCACGACGGAGCGCGCGGGCATGTTGACGCCGAGCGCCAGGGTCTCGGTCGCGAACACGGCCTTGACCAGCCCGTCCACGAAGAGTTTCTCGACGACTTCCTTGAAGGTGGGCAGCATGCCGGCGTGGTGGGCGGCCAGTCCGCGGAGCAGCCCGTCGCGCCAGCTCCAGAAGCCCAGGACGTCCAGGTCGTCGGAGGGAATGTCCTGCGCGGCCTCGTCGACGCGCCGGGCAATGATGAGCTGTTCCTGCTCGGTGGTCAGCCACAGCCCGGCGGCGACGCACTGCGCCACAGCGGCGTCGCAGCCCGCGCGGGAGAAGATGAAGGTGATGGCCGGCAGCAGGTCCTGCCGGTCGAGGCTGGAAATGACCTGCGGGCGGCTGGCCTTCCGGACCGGGCTGCGCTGGCCGGCCGGCTGGGCGTCGTCGCGCTGGTTCCGCTGCCGCCGCTGGTTGCGGCCGCCGTGCCCGAACCGCCCGCGGAAGTTCATCTGGCTCTCGGCGCGTGCCATCGACAGCAGTTCAGGATTGACCTCGAAGCCGGGCCGGTCGCTGAGGTCCGCCGTCTCCACGGTGGCGGACACGGCCGCGGACGTGGTGGCGGCCGCCCCGGTCCCGGCGGCGGGTGCGATTTCGTCGAAGGTGGTGTCGCCGGCGAAGAGGTCCACGATCTTCCGGCCCACCATCACGTGCTGCCAGAGCGGCACCGGCCGGTGCTCGGACACGATGACGTCGGTCTGGCCGCGCACCGTGTCCAGCCAGGCACCGAATTCCTCGGCGTTGGAGACGGTGGCGCTGAGCGAGGCCACCTGCACCTCGCTGGGCAGATGGATGATGACCTCTTCCCAGACGGCGCCGCGGAACCGGTCCGCCAGGTAGTGGACCTCATCCATGACCACAAAGCCGAGGTCGGCCAGCGTGCTGGAATCGGCGTAGAGCATGTTGCGGAGCACCTCAGTGGTCATCACCACCACCGGGGCGTCCCCGTTGATGCTGGTATCGCCGGTCAGGAGCCCCACCCGGTCGGCACCGTACTTGTCCGCCAGTTCGGAGTACTTCTGGTTGCTCAGGGCCTTGATGGGGGTGGTGTAGAACGCCTTGAGGCCGCGCTGGAGGGCGAGGTAGATGGCGAACTCCCCCACGATCGTCTTGCCGGCACCCGTGGGGGCGGCCACCAGGACACCCCGGCCGGCCTGCAACGACAGGCAGGCCTCGCGCTGGAAGTCGTCGAGTTCGAAGGCGAGCGAACGGATGAAGCCGCCCAGATAGGTTTTGGCTTCTGCGGCCCGCTCGGCACTGGCTCGGTAGCGTTCAGACGGCGATTCCGGCCCGGGTATGGAGGACATGGTTCCAGCCTAGTGCGCCGCGGGCTACAGATTCTCCAGCTCGGAGCTGGGAGTCGCCTGGCCTGCGGTCGCTTCGGTCTCGGCGGCGCGTTTGACGGCGCGCCGTTCGCGGCGGCGGTCGTTGAGCAAACACAGGCCGATGGCGGCGAAGAAGAGAAGCAGCATGGGGCCGGCGAGGTAGAACATGCTCATCGCGTCGGCTCCGGGGGCGGCCATGGCCGCGAAGAGGCAGACCAGGAAGACGGTGATGCGCCAGCTCTTGACGAGCTGCTTGCCTTTGACGATGCCGGCGAGGTTGAGCCCCACGAGGACCACCGGCAGGAGGAACGCGATACCGAAGGCCAGCAGGAGCCGCAGGACAAAGGACAGGTACACCTGGGCGCTGATGAAGTTGGAGCCGCCGGAGGGGGTGAAGTCGGTCAGCACCCGGACGGCGTTCGGAAGTACCAGCCAGGCCAGCAGGACTCCGCCCACAAACAACGGGACGGCGGCAGCCACGAAGGACAGCGCTAGGCGCCGTTCTTTTTTGTGCAGGCCGGGGACGATGAAGGCCCACAGCTGATACAGCCAGACCGGGCTGGCGATGATCAGGCCCAGGAAGACGGAGACCTGGATCATCAGGTCGAAGGAGCTCGCCACACCGTCGAAGTTCAGCGTCGCCTGCCGGCCCTCGTGTTCGTTGAGGTCGCTGATGGGCTTGATCAGGGCCTCAAGCATCGGCTGGTAGACGAGGAATCCGACGACGGTACCGAGGACGACGGCGATCGCGGACCTGAAGAGGCGGTTCCGCAGTTCCTTCAGGTGGTCGAGGAGCGCCATCCTCCCCTCGGGGTTCGACCGGCGGCTCATGGTTACTGCCACGCGGTGTTAGGCGCGGTTCGGCGGCGGAACGTCGGTTCCATCGCCTGCGCGGTTTTCCGTGCCGGCGGACTTCGGGTGGTTCACGACCCTGCCTTCGACCGGCTCGGAACCGTCAGTGGCGTCCGCGGCGCCGTCCTTCTTCATTTCCCGGACCTCAGACTTGAAAATGCGCATCGACTGGCCAAGGCTCCGGGCCATGCCGGGCAGCTTCGGTGCAGCGAAAAGCACCAATGCCAGAACGATGATGATGATGAGATGCCAGCCTTCAAGCCTCATGACAAGAGGTCCTTTCGTTGAAATACATCCTACGTCTATGTCTATCTGAATTCGATGTCGCGCAGCCGCTGGGGCTGGCCGCGGTCCGCCTTGCGCTGGATGCGCCGCTGGCGGCGGGCGTCCTGACGGGCGTGCTTGGATGCGCGATAATCATGCCCCATCTGGACCGGCGAGGCGAAAACGGCGGAACCGGGTTCCGGCAGTGAAACGCTGCCCTCTGCAGATCCGTCAGTCCCGGTTCCCGGGGTGTCGGCGTGACCGGGTGCAGAGGGGAAGGCGGAGAACCGCTCCCCCGCTGCCTCGAGTTCCTTGACCGTAGCCATGAACTGCCGGAACAGCCGGGCTCCGAGCACAACGAAGAACAACAGCGACAGCGCGACGAGCGCTATCCAGATCACGATCCAGGACCACCAAGGCATGCTGAGTAGTCTAGCCGCCGTCCCGGCTAGTCTTCGTATTGGGCGAGGGCAGCGGACAGCCACTCGCGGGAGGCCTCCGCCAGTTCTTCGGGGTGCAGGATCCGCGCCGCCCCGCCGTGCTGGGCGACGAACATGGGCAGCCAGTCGGTGTTGCCGAAGCGGATTTCGGCCAGCAGACCGCCGTCCGGCAGCGCGGCCGTCCGCTCCGCGTAGTAGTCATCGGCGAGGCCCGCTCCGCGCCGGGTGAGTTCGACCACTACCACCGCGTCGTCGTCGTTGGGGGTGAAGAGTTTGACGGGGAAACTGTCACCGGGCTTGGCCGAGTCCGAGACGGGCAGTCCCGTGGATTCCAGGGCCTCGATCCGGTCCAGCCGGAAGTTGCGCAGGCCCTGCGCGGAATGGCAGTAGGCCTCGAGGTACCACGTGTTGTCCAGCGAATAGAGCCGCAGCGGGTCAATGTCCCGTTCGGAAACGGAATCCCGGAGGGGCGAGAAGTAGCGCAGCCGCAGCCGGGTGCCGGTCCGGATGGCTTCCCGCGCGGTTTCCAGGGCCGCGGAGTTGCCGGGCCCCACCTCCGGGGCAGAAAGGGCCGCAGCCTTGAGCCCCTCCTCCCCCGCCGCCGCCATGAGCTTGAGCGTGACGGATTCCAGCGCGCCTCCTTCTGCCAGTTCCGGGAGGCCGTTGAGGGTTTCCAGCCCGGTCAGCAGGGCGCAGGCCTCCTCGACCGTGAAGCGGACCGGCCGCTTTAGGTCGAGATCCTCGGTGATGGTGACATGGTCGTCGTCCCACTGGATGTCCAGCAGGTCGTCCGGGTAGCCCTCGGGCAGGCCGGAACAGATCAGGATCCGCAGGTCCGCTTCCAGCTCCTGGCGGGTGATTCCGAATTTTGCCGCCACTTCGCTGATGTGGAGGCCCTGGTTGTGGACCAGGAACGGTACCAGCTGCAGCATCCGGGCCAGCTGGTCCTCTGAGGTGCGTTTGCGGCCGCGCCGGGGCGCTGCCCCGGCAGGGAATACCGGCTGCGAGGAGCCCGCAGGGAAGGCGACCGGCGGGACGGGTGCGGAGGCGAAGGCAGCGGCGGCCGCCAGGCGGCGGCGCACGGAGGTGAGGAGCTCAGGCGGGGACACCACGCGGACCCGGGGACCGTAGGAGGCGAGTTCCTCGGCGAGGGTCTCGGCGTCGCGGTACGGCACGCTGAGGCGGTCGCGGCCGGCTTCGGGCAGCCCGGCGCCCGCTTCCGGGACGGGGTCGGGAAGGGCGCGTGTGCGGAGCCCGTGCAGCCTGCCGGACTGGACGTCGACGACGGCGGTCCGGATGGGCAGCTCCGCCAGCCCGGCCAGCTCGGCACGCATGTTGAAGTCCGCCAGCGGGGTGAAGCTCTCCTTCTCCAGGACGGTCACGGCGGACGTGAGGCGGGAGAGGCGGAAGAAGCGCTTGTCCCCGCGGTTCCTGTCCCGGGCCACGAGGTACCACTGGCCGAAGCGGCTGCCGAGGCCCCACGGTTCCACCAGCCGCTCCTCTTCCTTGCCGGTGCTCCCGGCGAGGTAGGAGAAAGTGACGGGGTGCTGCGCATGCATGGCCGCCACAAGGTCCTCGAAGGCCTGGCCGGCGGGACGGATCCGCGGCTGGACCCCGGCGGGGAGTTCGGCGTCGACGAGCCCCCCGGAGGCTTGCAGTTTGCGGACCGCATTGACGGCCGCGGACCCGAGCGCCGCGTGCTCCCACAGTTGGGCCGCGAGGATCAGCACGGTGCATTCGGCCGGAGTGAGGCTCACGTCCGGAAGCCGGTTGGATTCCTTGCCGATGCGGTAGCGGGTGGTTGCGGGGTCATCGGACCCCCAGCCCTTGTCCGTGACGGTCTCCACGTCGAAGCCGAAGTGCCGCAACTCGCCCTTGTCGCGTTCGAACATCCGGCCGAAAGCGACATCCGTGCTGGTGGTGTCGTGGTAGACCTTGTCCCGCAACTCGCTGCGGCGCAGGCCGTAGGTGGTGTTGAGCAGGGCGATAAGCAGGTTCAGGAGGCGTTCTGTACGTGAGGCTGACACCCCGCAAGGGTACTAAAGTCCCTGCCCGAAACTGACAAAAGCGCGGTAACAGCCGGAAGAACTTTTCCGATTGTTACCGCGCTTGCGCATGTCAGCAGCTTGTTCAGCCTGCTGGGTGGGCCCACGCCCGCCGGGTTCCCTGTCCGAGCCTGCGAGGATAGGGGGCGGGTGGGGACTAGCGGACGGCGACGAGGTCGACCACGAAGATCAGGGCCTCGTTGGGGCCGATTGCCCCGCCCGCGCCACGGGAGCCGTAGGCCAGCTCGGACGGGATTTCCAGCCGGCGGCGGCCGCCGACCTTCATGCCCAGCAGGCCCTGGTCCCAGCCCTGGATGACCTGGCCGACGCCGACCCGGAAGTCGAGCGGTGCGCCACGGCCCCAGGAGGCGTCGAACTCTTCGCCGGTGGACCAGGCCACGCCGACGTAGTGGGTGGAGACGGTGTCGCCGGCCTTGGCTTCGGCGCCGTCGCCCTCGATGAGGTCGGTGATGACCAGCTCGGTGGGCACGTCGCCTTCGGGGAAATCAATTTCCGGCTTCTGGCGGTCGAGGTTGCGCTGTCCAAATGACATGGTTACTCCTTCTAGCGTGGCTTGAGTGGTGAGGTGTGGTGGCTACTTAACGCCGAGGATGTCGACGACGAAGACGAGGTCGCCCTTTGCCTCGCCCTGGCCCTTCGCGCCGTAGGCAAGGTCCTGGGGAATGACCAGGAGGACCCGGGAGCCGACCGTCTTGCCGGTCAGGCCCTGGGTCCAGCCCTTGATGACGCCGGTGAGCGGGAAGGAGGTCTTCTCGCCGCGGTCAAAGCTGGAGTCGAAGACCTTGCCGCTTGACAGTGCCACACCGACGTAGTTCACGGTGAGGGTGTCGGTGGCCTTGACCTCCGGGCCGGTGCCCTTGATGAGGTCCTGGGAGACGAGGGCCTTCGGGGCGGCTACGCCCTTGACGGAGATCTCCGGGACGCCCTTGTCGTTTTCCTTGACGGTCGGCAGGCCTGCCGGCGGCGTCACGGTCTCGCCCTCGGGCTTGTCGAGTACCTTGGGTGCGTCCTTGGCGGAGATGACCTTGACGACGAGGAGCTGCGTGGGCTGCGCCTGGGCGCCCTCTGCCGCTGCCTGGCCGGGAACCGCGAGGGCCAGGTGGGAGCCGATCTTCGAGCCGACGAAGGCGTTGTAGATGACGGGGCTCTCGGTCTTGAGCGCCTCGTTGAGTTCGAGATCCTGCGGCGCGTCCGGGAACGTGTCTTCCAGGGTGGAGCCGTCCTTGCCGCTCAGGGCGACGATGGAAATTCCGGCGATCTGGTTGGCCTTGACCCGGTCACCGTCACCCTCGGTGACCACCTTGACGGTGGGTTCCTTGACGTCGAGGGGCTTGGTGAATTCAACACCGGGAGCCTTCTTGTCGCCGTTCTCCGTCAGCTTGAGGGAGTCCAGCTTGGCGGTCTCGCCGGCGGACTGGCTGGTGGGTTCCGGGGCGGCTGGTTCGCCGCCGCCGCAAGCGGTCAGCAGCAGCAGTCCGGGAAGAAGAATTGCTAATAGTCGGCGCACTTAAGAACTTTCGTCGGGGCAGGATGGACGCCTCGCCGGGCATGTGCCAGCGGCAAAGCAAGCGTGGCCGCGAACGGCACCCCTCCAGAATAACGCGGAAAGCTGGGTATCAGCCCATAGAGTTCAGCAGGGCATCCACCCGTTCGTCGACGCTGCGGAACGGGTCCTTGCACAGCAGGGTCTGGTGGGCGCGGTCGTTGAGCTTCAAATGCACCCAGTCCACGGTGTAGTCGCGCCCGAGTTCCTGCGCCCGGCGGACAAAGTCGCCGCGGAGCTTGGCCCGGGTGGTCTGCGGCGGGGCGTCCACCGCGTCCTTGACCGCGGTGTCGTCCACCACGCGGCGCACGGCCCCGCGGGACTGCAGCAGGTAGTAGAGTCCGCGGGTGCGCGAGATGTCGTGGTAGGTCAGGTCCAGCTGGGCGATCCGGGGCGCGTCGAGGCCGAGGTTATGCCGGGCGCGGTAGTTGTCCATGAGCTTCTTCTTGATGGCCCAGTCCACTTCAGTGTCGATCTTGCTCGTGTCGCCGCTTTCGATCGCGTCAAGCGTGCGCTCCCAAAGGTCCAGGATCAGCGGGACGTGGGCGTTGTGGGCGCCCTGCTCCGCGACGAAGGCCGTGACCTTGCCCAGGTATTCGCGCTGGATTTCCAGGGCGGTGAGCTGCCGGCCGTTGGCGAGCCGCACCAAGGCGCGTCCGCTGAGGTCATGGGAGATTTCCCGGATGCTGCGGATGGGGTTCTCCATCCGCATGTCGCGCATGATGACCCCTGCCTCGATCATCCGCAGGATCAGGTCAACGGTCCCCACCTTGAGCAGCGCCGTGGTCTCGGACATGTTGGAGTCGCCAACGATCACGTGCAGCCGCCGGTAGAACTCGGCGTCGGCATGCGGCTCGTCGCGCGTGTTGATGATCGGGCGGGACCGCGTAGTGGCGGAGGAGACGCCTTCCCAGATGTGGTCGGCCCGCTGGGAGAACGCGAAGGTGGCTCCGTGGGGGGTCTTGAGAATCTTGCCCGCGCCCGCAATGAGCTGCCGGGTCACGAGGAACGGGATCAGGATCTCGGCGAGCCGGGAGAATTCCCCGCGCCGCGGGATGAGGTAGTTCTCATGGCTGCCGTAGGAGTTCCCGGCGGAGTCAGTGTTGTTCTTGAACAGGTAGACGGTGCCGTTGAAGCCCTCCGCCGCGAGCCGTTCCTGCGCTTCGTCGACGAGGTCGTCCAGGATCAGCTCCCCGGCCCGGTCGTGCGCGATCAGCTGGGCGAGGTCGTCACACTCCGCGGTGGCATACTCCGGGTGGGACCCGACGTCGAGGTACAGCCTGGACCCGTTGGTCAGGAACACGTTGGAGGACCTCCCCCAGCTGACCACCTTGCGGAAGAGGTACCGGGCCACCTCCTCGGGGGCCAGCGGACGGGACTCCGGGCTCGAATAGGAAATCCCGAACTCGGTCTCGATGCCGAAAATGCGCTTGTCCATCTCAGTTCTCCTCAGCCAGCAATGCCGTGATGTCTGCGTCCTCAAGCCTGCGGAAGGCGCGGCGGGTGCCGCGGCTGCTTTCCGAGCCGCGGTCCAGGACGGCCACCTCCACGGCCGACGCCGGCAACGTGGTGGTTTCCTTGTCCGCGACGAGACCGGCCAGGGCCAGTTTGATGGCGCCGGCAAAGTCGAGTTCGCCCTGCCAGCCCGCTGCGACGGCCTCGGAGACCTTGTCCGCCTGGCCGCCCATCACGATGAAGCCGTTCTCGTCGGCAATCGACCCGTCGAAGGTCAGCCGGTAGAGGTGGTCCTCTGCCGGGGAGGACCCCACCTCGGCCACGGCCAGTTCCACTTCGAAGGGCTTCTGTTCCGCCGTGAACACAGCCCCCAGGCTTTGCGCGTAGACGCTGGCGAGGCCCCTGGCCGTCACGTCTTCCCGGTCGTACGAGTAGCCGCGCACGTCGGCGTAGCGCACTCCGGCCTGGCGGAGGCTCTCGAATTCGTTGTACTTGCCCACGGCGGCGAACGCGATTTTGTCGTAGATCTCGCCGATCTTATGCAGCGAGGGTGACGGGTTCTCGGCTACGAGGGCGATCCCGTCGCGGCAGCTGATGACCACCACGGAGCGCCCGCGCGCGATGCCCTTCCGCGCGAAATCCGCGCGGTCCTTCATCAGTTGTTCGGGCGATACGTAGAACTGCTGGGTCATCTCAGGCCTCCCGCTGGGCCACGGCCCTGGATTCAATGATGGTGCCGGCCACTGCCGCGAGCTCACGCTCCGGCACCCGGAAGGCACCTGATCGGTTGACGAGGTAAACCACCGGCCACAGCTGCCGGACCGGGTCCGGTCCGCCCGTGGCGGAATCGTCGTCGGCGGCGTCGTACAGCGCCTCGACGGCGACGGCGACGGCGTCCTGCTCGGAGAGGTTGGGCCGCCAGAGCTTCTTGAGCGCGCCGCGGGCGAACACGGAGCCCGACCCGACGGTGTGGTGCTCCTGCTCCTCATACCGGCCGCCGGTCACGTCGTAGGAGAAAAGCCGTCCGACGCCGGCGGGACGGTCGAAGCCTGCGAAGAGTGGGACTACCGCGAGGCCCTGCATCGCCATCGGCAGGTTGCTGCGGATCATGGCACCGAGCCGGTTGGCTTTGCCGTCAAGGCTCAGGATCGTGCCTTCGATCTTCTCGTAGTGTTCGAGTTCGACCTGGAACAGCCGGGTGATGTCCAGCGCGATGCCCGCGGTCCCGGCGATGCCGAGCACCGAGTACTGATCGGCCGGGAAGACTTTCTCGATATGCCGGCTGGCGATGACGTTGCCCATGGTGGCGCGCCGGTCCCCCGCCATCAGGACCCCGCCAGCGTAGCTCAGCGCGACAATGGTGGTCCCGTGCGGTGCCTGCAGCGGCTGGGCGGTGCCCGCTGCCGTGGCTCCCGCCGGAAGGTGCTGGCCGAACGGCAACAAGTCGGGGCGTTGGCGCTGCAGATGTTCAGTGAAGGAGGACGTGGCGTTGGCTGCTACCTGGTTGGCTGTGGTTTCCTGCACTGGTGCACTCCCTCAACGTAGTGAATCAACGACTTCCGGCCCTCAGCCCTGTCCCGGCGCAACCCGTGGGCCGCCGTGCCCTGGCCGTTCTACTGGCCGCCCTTTTGGACGAACGCGCGGACGAATTCCTCGGCGTTGGACTCCAGCACTCCGTCGATCTCATCGAGGAGATCGTCGACGCCCTGGGTGGCGGCCGACGCCTGTCCCTCGGCGGGAGCCGGCGGGGCGGCGGGGACGTCCTCGTCGACCTCGGTGTCCCGCGACTTCGGCTGTTGCTGCTCCTGGCCTGCCATTGTTTTCTCCTTCTGTCCGTCCCCCGTGGCGAGGGACTTCCTGTAAGCCATATTGCCACGCCAGGGGGCTCTGCGGGGCGCTTTGTTCCTAGGAACCGGGTGGGAGTCCCAGCAGCTCGGAGAGGAACGGTCCGGCCTCCCGGTGGCGGGCGAAGAGCCCGCCGGTGAGTGCCTCGGTTCCGCGCAGCGGCTCCCGGGTGGGGACCCGTTGCAGCCTGCCGCGGCCGGGCACATCGAAGATCACGGAGTCCCAGCTGGCGCCGACCACGTCTGCTCCGAAGCGGCTGATGCAGCGGCCGCGGAAGAACGCCCGGGTGTCCGACGGCGGTTCGGTGACCGCCCGCTGGATCCTGGTGTCGTCGACGAGCCGCTGCATGCGGTCCCGTGCCAGCATGCGGTAGTAAAGCCCCTTTTCGGGCCTGATATCCGCCCACTGCAGGTCCACGAGGCCCAGCCGTGCGTGGCCCCAGTCCAGCCCGTCGCGGTCCCGGTAGCCCTCCAGCAGGGAGAGCTTTGCGAGCCACTCCACGGAGGACGCGGCGGCCGCGCGGTCGCTGCCCAGTTCCGTCAGCGTCGCCGACCAGCGTTCCAGGACTTGATGCGTGTGCCCGTCCCCGTCCACGGCGTCGGCGACACCGGTGTCCTGGGCGTGCTTCGCGGCCGCTTCGTAATAGATCCACTGCAGGTCCAGGGCGGTGATCCGCCGTCCGTCGAGCAGCCGCAGCGTGGCCGTCAGCGAGGTGTCATGGCTGACGGCCTGAAGCGCGGCCACCGGCTCGTGGACTTCAAGCTTGGGGGCCAGGCCGGCCTCGATCAGGCTCAGCACCATCGCGGTGGCCCCGAATTTGAGGTAGTTGGAGGCCTGGCTGAGATTGGCGTCGCCGATGATGACGTGCAGCCGCCGGTACTTGTCCGCCGTCGCATGGGGTTCGTCGCGGGTGTTGATGATGGGGCGGCGGATGGTGGTCTCGAGGCCGACTTCGGTCTCAAAAAAATCCGCCCGCTGGCTGATCTGGTACCCGGGGCGTGACCCGTCCTGTTTCATGCCGACCCGGCCCGCCCCGCAGATAATCTGCCGGGTGACGAAGAACGGTGTCAGCCCGCGGACAATGTCCCCGAACGGGACGTTCCGCGGCATCAGGTAGTTCTCGTGGGACCCGTAGGAGACGGACTTGTTGTCGGTGTTGTTCTTGTAAAGATTGATGGGGGGCAGTTCAGGGTCGGCCGCCAGCCGGCGCACCGCGGCCAGGGCCACGAGGTCGCCTGCGGCATCCCAGGCGACGGCGTCGAGCGGGCTGGTCACTTCCGGGCTGGAGTACTCGGGGTGGGCATGGTCGACGTACAGCCGGGCGCCGTTGCCGAGGACCATGTTCATCAGCAGGGTCCCGGATTCGTCCTCGCCGTCGGCCTCAAGTTCTTGCCGCCCGTACGCTAGGGCGACGGCCTCGGCGTCGAGGACGGGAGGCTGGTCGGTCAGCTGGTCTGGGTCGGCCTGGCTGCGCTCCAGCGTCCACCCGCGGGCATCGTGCAGCGGTTCCTCGTCGGTGTAGTCCCAGCGGGTTTCGGCTCCTCCGGCTGCGCGCTGCCTGGTCACCTGGGCGTAGGCCTGGATCACCCGGGCGGACATCATCGTGGCGTTGGCGCCGGGTGCGGAGGGTGCATGAATGCCGTACTCCGTCTCCGAGCCCATCACCCGCATGGCACCGCCGACCGGCAGCCCGCCGGACACGCCGGCCGGCTTGCCGGGCACACCAGCCGTCACAGGTACTGGCCCGTGTTCGGCATTGTCTCGATGGACTTGCCGGGTTCCTGTCCGGCCTTGCCCTGGACGATGGTGCGGATGTAGGTGATGCGTTCGCCCTTCTTGCCCGAGATCCGTGCCCAGTCGTCGGGGTTGGTGGTGTTGGGCATGTCCTCGTGCTCGCGGAATTCGTCGACGACGGCGCGCAGCAGGTGGTCGATCCGGATGCCCTTCTGGCCCACGGTCAGCAGGTCCTTGATGGCGTATTTCTTGGCCCGGTCCACAACGTTCTGCACCACGGCGCCGGAGTTGAAGTCCTTGAAGTAGAGCATTTCGGTGTCGCCGTTGGCGTAGGTGACCTCGAGGTATTCGTTGGACTTGTCGGTGGAGTACATGGCCTCGACGGTGCGCTGGACCATCGCATCCACAGTGGCCTGGACATCGCCCTGGTGCTCGGCGAGGTCGGACTCGTGGAAGGGCAGGTCAGCGGTGATGTACTTGTTGAAGATGTCCGCGGCGGCTTCCGCGTCGGGGCGGTGGATCTTGACCTTGACGTCCAGCCGGCCCGGCCTGAGGATCGCAGGGTCGATCATGTCTTCGCGGTTGGACGCACCGATGACGATCACGTTGTCGAGCCGCTCCACGCCGTCGATCTCGCTGAGGAGCTGCGGGACGATGGTCGTTTCGACGTCGGAGGAGATGCCGGTGCCGCGGGTGCGGAACAGCGAGTCCATTTCGTCGAAGAACACCACCACGGGGCTGCCCTCGGAGGCCTTCTCCCGGGCACGGGCGAAGATCAGCCGGATGTGGCGTTCGGTCTCGCCGACGTACTTGTCCAGCAGTTCCGGGCCCTTGATGTTCAGGAAGTAGCTCTTCATGTCCGTTTTGCCGGTGCGTTCGGCGGCCCGGGCCGCGAGGGAGTTGGCAACGGCCTTGGCGATGAGCGTTTTGCCGCAGCCCGGCGGGCCGTAGAGCAGGATGCCCTTGGGCGCCTTGAGGCCGTGTTCGCGGTACAGGTCCGGGTGCAGGAACGGAAGTTCCACGGCGTCGCGGATCTGTTCGATCTGCGGTCCCAGCCCGCCGATGTCCTGGTAGGTGATGTCCGGCACTTCTTCGAGGACGAGGTTTTCGACCTCGGAGCGCGGGATCTTCTCGAGGGCGTAGCCGGTGCGGGAATCGATCGAGAGGGCGTCGCCGACCCGGAGCTTCTGCGCGAGCAGGGCGCCGGAGAGCCGGACGACCCGTTCCTCGTCCGCGCGGCCCACCACCAGTGCACGGTCCGCGCCCAGCATTTCCTTCAGCGTCACCAGGTCCCCGGCCCGCTCGTAGCCCAGCCCGGCCACCACCAGCAGCGCCTCGTTGAGGAGGACTTCCTGGCCGACGGCCAACTGGTTCATGTTGACCAGCGGGCTGATTCCGACGCGCATCTTGCGTCCGGCGTTGAAGATGTCCACCGATTCCTCAGTGGCGGCCTGCCCGCCGTTGCCGGCGGAGGGATGGCGTTTCGGGTTCAGCTGCAGTACCGTGCCGAAGCTGTACGGCGGTTGGCCCTCCTGGTCGAGGGCGTTCTTCAGCCGGAGGATTTCCTGCTTGGCGGCCTCCAGCATCGTGACCAGCTTGGAGTTGTTCTGCGTGGCGGCGGCGAGCTGGCGGTCAATATGGCGGAGTTTGTCCCGAAGGATATTGACCTGCCGCTCGGCCACGGACAGTTCACCGGCGCCCTGGCGGTCGCCTTCGGCCCGTGCCTGCCCTGCCGCGTCCTCTGCCGGTGTCCGGCCCGGATCGGTATTCGGAGTCTCCATCGTGCATCAGCCCCTTCCTACGCTTCTATTAAGACATTAGCCCCAAGAAGCCGGGTGCCGCTGAAGACTTCCGAAATGCGGACTACTTCGTAATATCCGGATCGTCCTTGACGTTGGTCCCGGCAATGGCGTCCCGGGCGGCCCGGCGCAGCTTCTTGTCCGACACGGCGCGCTCCCCCACGGCCCCCGGCGTCCAGGCATTGACGTCCTCTTCGTTGAAGTCCGTCTTGGACGGGCGGCGCTTGACCGAGATGCCGGTGACACCGTCGGCCAGCCGCCGGGTGACCAGCAGGAAGCCGGTGTGCGCGACCATCCGGTGGTCCGGGCGGACCGCCAGGCCTTCGAGGTGCCAGCCGCGGACCATGGATTCCCAGGCGTCGGGTTCGGTGAAGCGGCCGTCGGCGCGGATGGCCTCCGCGGTCCGGGACAGCTGGGTCACGGTGGCGACGTAGTTGATCCACACGCCGCCCGGGGCCAGCACGGTGGCGACAGCGTCGAGGCATTCCCATGGTGCCAGCATGTCCAGGACCACACGGTCCACGGAGCCGGGCTCCTCGGTGCGGACCACTTCCTCCTGGAAGTCGCCGAGCGAGATCTGCCAGGCCGGGTGCGGGCCGCCGAAGATCGTTTCGACGTTGCCGCGGGCGATGTCGGCGAATTCCTCACGCCGCTCGAACGAGTGCAGGAAACCGTTGTCCCCGACCGCGCGGAGCAGCGAGATGGACAGTGCCCCGGAGCCGACGCCGGCTTCGACGACGCGTGCGCCCGGGAAGATGTCCGCCATGGTGACGATCTGGCCGGCATCCTTGGGGTAGACGACGGCTGCGCCGCGTGGCATCGAGAGGACGAAGTCCGACAGCAGGGGCCGCAGGGTCTGGTACTGCTGACCGACGTTGTTGACCACCACGGAGCCGTCCGGCTTGCCGATGATCTCGTCGTGGTTGAGGAAGCCGCGGTGCGTGTGGAACGCCCCGCCGGCCTCGAGGCTGATCGTGTTCATGCGGCCGCGCTCGTCGGTGAGCTGCACTCGCTCGCCTTCCCGGAACGGCCCGCGGCGGCGCGCAGCGCCTACCGGGGCGGCGGCATTTGCGGTACCGGACGCCTGGGCGGTGGTGGTTGCTGCGCTGCCGGCTGTACCGGCGTCGTCCGGGCTGATGCCGGCGGCGGTGTCGCTGCTCATGAAAATGTTCCTCAATCCTGTGAAGCTGTGTGGCCGCGGATGGTGCCGGCGGTCCGGCGGCTCGTGCCCGGCGGTTCGTGTCCGGGGCTCGGGCCCGGAAATACACGACCGGCAGGTAACTCTACCGGCTTTGGCCGTCCGTCCGCTTGCCGGCGCCGGGACCCTTGCCCGTGAGGGCGCCCAGGACAGCGGCTTGCCGGAGCAGCCCGGTGACGGTTCCGTCGCGGTCGACGACGGCGTACTCCAGGCCCTCGAGTTGGGCCAGGTACTGGATCAGCTCCTGCCCCCGGGACCACTCAGGCACGTAAGCGCCCGCGCCGAGGGCGTAGGACACGGCGGTCAGGGGCGTGGCGGCGGTGGCTGCCGCGGGAACCGTGGCGACCGCGCCGGCGTCGACCACGGCGGCCGGCCGCCCGTCGGGGCGGTACAGCACGACGGCGGGGGCCGCCCCGGTGGATGGGACCGGCGCAAGGGCCAGCATGTCGGCCACGGTGGCCGACTCCGGCAGGCCCACCGCCGGCTCGGCGAGGGCACCGGCCTCCACGAGCGGCACCCGGCCCCGCAGCCGGGCCTGCCGGATCGAGGCGCTGGCCCCCATCCACAAAAAGCCGCAGACCAGGATCGTGATGAGCACGAGTGACGTGTCCGGCTCACGGCCGCTGAGCAGGGGCAGGACAACAAACCAGCCCACGAGGCCGATCACGATGATCCGACCGCCCCAGCCGGCAGCCACGGTGCCCTTCTCCTGGCTGCCGGTGAGTTTCCAGACCGCGGATTCGACGAGGCGTCCGCCGTCGAGCGGCAACCCGGGAAGCACGTTGAAGAGGCCGATCAGCAGGTTGGCCCAGACAAAGATATTGGCCAGGATGGCCGCGACCCCCGTGAGGTCGCCGCCGGTCAGCACCAGCCAGCCCCCGGCGGCCAGGACGAAGTTCGCTGCCGGGCCGGCCATCGCGACGAGGACGGAACGGCCGGGTGAGGCGGTGAAGCTCTCGAACTGGGTGTGCCCGCCCCAGAGGTTGAGGACGATCTTTTCGCTGGGCCAGCGGTAGATTTTGGCGGTCAGCGCGTGCGCGAGCTCATGCGCGAGGACCGAAACCAGCAGCAGGAGGGCGTAGGCGAACGCCACGACGTAGGCGCCGAGGCCCAGCTCAGGGTTGTTGGCCCGCAGCACCGGGCCGTAGACGATCACCGTGAACGCCGCGATGATGAACCACGAGTAGGCCAGGATCACCGGGATGCCGGCGATGCGGCCCAGCGGGATTCCCTCTTTCCGGCTTTGCTTCTGGGGGTCCTGCCCGCTGCGGCCGCGGGTGTCGGTGTCAGTCATGGACGGGATCCTGCCCGGCGCGGGCCAGGCCGAAGGTGGCGTCCGGGAACTCGTGGCGCAGGGCGACGAGCTCTTCGAGGTCGGCCACGGTCCGTCCTTCCAGGGTGTCCCACATGGCGCGGCGCGGGTCGTGCGGGAGGGGCACGATGTGCGGAATGGCGACGGTCAGCACGCCGGAGGCGACGGCGGCGGCCACGCCCGGTGCGGAGTCCTCCAGTGCGATGCAGTGGTGGAGCCCGAGGTCCGGGTCCTGCTCCTGTAGCAGTTCCACCGCCGTCAGATAGGCCTCGGGATGTGGCTTGCCTTGGGTGACGGTGTCGCCGGTGACGAGGAAATCGAAGTAGGGCTTGGGCAGGCTGGCGACGATTTCCCGCGCCAGCGGCGCCTCGGACATGGTCACGAGGACACACCGGATACCCGCTGTGTGGAGTTCTTCCAGCAGTTCACGGGCGCCGGGCCGCCATGGCACGGACGTGCGGACCTGGCTGACGACGTGGGCGGTCAGGATGTCGATGATCTCGCGGCGGTCGAGCCGGACGCCGGCGTCCTGCAGGATGCCCGCGGAGAAGACAAGGGACTGGCCCACCAGCTGCATGGCCTTCTCATGGGACCACTGCCCGCCGTGCGCGGTGACCAGGGCGTGCTCGGCCTCAATCCAGTACGGCTCCGTGTCGACGATGGTGCCGTCCATGTCCCAGAGAGCGGCTTTGAGGAGGGGCTGGGCAGCTGAGGATTGCATGCTTTCCAGTCTACGGTGCGGCCCTGCGAGGGGCCTGTGACTACGCCTACGGCGAATATCACCTGCGCGTCTGCGATTCCCGGCGCTTCATTCCATGCGTGGCCCGGGTCCTTGGACGTAGGGTGAAGGGATGAATAGCTTCGAGGTAGACCCCGCGGAAACGGGCGACGTGCCCGAGCCGGAACGGCTGCTGCAGCCTGTACCCGAGGGCCAGCGCGTCACGGTGCTGCTCGCGGCCTTCGAAGGATGGAACGACGCCGGGGAAGCGGCCAGTGATGCCTTGCGCTACCTGAACAAGCTCTGGGGCGGCAAGAAGGTCGGGTCCATCGACGCCGACGAATACTACGATTTCCAGTTCACCCGGCCCACGATCCGCCGCACGGCAACCGGTGAGAGGAAGATCAAGTGGCCCTCCACCCGGATCTTCAAAGCCAGTGTTCCCGACTCCAACGTGGACGTCATCTTCGTTCAGGGCACCGAACCGTCTTATAAGTGGCGGGCGTACACCGCCGAACTGCTGGTCCATGCCGAGGCGCTCCATGTGGACTACGTGATCCTGGTCGGTGCCCTCCTGGCTGACGTGCCGCACAGCCGGCCGATTCCGGTGAGTTCCTCCACCGATGACCCTGCGCTGCGCGAGCGGATGGACCTTGAGGCGTCGCAGTACGAGGGTCCGGTGGGGATCGTCGGGGTACTCGCCGAGGTCGCGCTGCTGGCTGGCCTGCCCACGGTCTCGCTCTGGGCCGCCGTGCCGCACTATGTCGCCCAGGCGCCCTCCCCCAAGGCCCAGCTGGCGCTCCTGCACCGGATTGAGGAGCTGCTGCAGGTTCCGCTCGACACGCAGGACCTTGTCGAGGAGTCGGACGCGTGGGAGCGCGGCGTGGATGAGCTGGCCACCGAAGACCCCGAGATCGCGGCGTACGTGCGCCAGCTGGAGGAAGCGAAGGACACCGCCGACCTCCCGGAGGCCAGCGGCGAGTCGATCGCCCGGGAATTCGAGCGCTACCTCAAGCGCCGCGGCAAGGACAAACCCTAGGGTTCAACGCTCGGGTCCGACGCCCTGGTGTTCAACGCCTAGGGAACGACCCCCGCAGAGTTCCACCCCCCGTAGGGTTCGACGCCCTAGAGTTCAACGCCGAGCAGCGCGTTGACGGCGTCGCTGACCAGCGCGGCGTCTGTGGCATCGGGTGCCGCGGCGCGGCCGTCCGCGAGGGCCGCCCGGGCCCACTCATCGACGGCGGCGACGGCCCCGGGGGCGTTCAGGTCGTTGGACAGCTCAGCCCGCATCCGTGACACCAGCCCGGCTGCTGAGCCGCCGGGGGCCGCGGCGAGGGCTGCCCGCCATACGCGGAGCCGCTCCTTGGCCTCGGCGAACCCGGCCTCGGTCCAGGACCAGTCGCTGCGGTAGTGGTGGGCCAGGATGGCCAGCCGGATTGCTGCCGGTTCCTCGCCGGCGGCGCGGAGCCTGGAGACGAGGACCAGGTTTCCCTTGGACTTGCTCATCTTTTCCCCGTCGAGCCCCACCATGCCGGCGTGCGCGAAGTGTTGGGCCAGCGGCACGCCGGACAGCGAATAGGCGTGCCCGGCGCCCATCTCGTGGTGCGGGAAAATGAGGTCCGAGCCGCCGCCCTGCACCGTGAACGGTGCGGGCAGGTACTGCTGGGCTATGACGGTGCATTCGATGTGCCAGCCGGGCCGGCCCTCCCCCAGTTCGCCGCCGGGCCAGCTGGGTTCGCCCTCGCGGGCCACCCGCCAGAGCAGGGGATCCAGCGCCTGGCGTTTGCCGGCGCGGCCGGGATCGCCGCCGCGTTCGGCGAAGAGCTCCAGCATCTCGGCGTCGGACAATCCGGAGATGGCGCCGAGGGTCCAGGCGTCGGTGGCCTCGGCGGAGTGTTTGCCGGCGGCCTCGACGTCGTAATAGACGTCGCCGTCGGGCTCGCCGTCGGAGCCGGCCACCCGGTACGCGAGGCCGCGTTCCACGAGCTGTTCGATCGCGGGCACAATCATGGGTACGGCTTCGACGGCGCCCACATAGTGGTCCGGGGCGAGGACGTTGAGGGCTTCCATGTCCGTCTGGAAGAGCTCGATCTGGCTGGCGGCGAGGTCGCGCCAGTCCACGCCGGTCGCCGTCGCTCGTTCCAGCAGGGGGTCGTCGACGTCGGTGACGTTCTGCACGTAGGAGACCTGTTGCCTGCCGTCCCGCCAGGCTCGGTTGAGCAGGTCGAAGGCGACGTAGCTGGCCGCGTGGCCCATATGGGTGGCGTCATACGGGGTGATGCCGCAGACGTACATGGACTGTTCGCCCGCTGCGCCGAGGGTGACCATACTGCCCTTGGCAGTGTCGAAGAGGCGGAGGGCAGGCATGCTGCCGGGGAGCTGGGGAACGGGGCGGGAGATCCAAGACTTCACAGCCCAAGCCTAGTGCTACGCGCTGATGACGTTGAAACCGAGGAGCAGGTACAGGGCCAGGCCGAGGAGAATCCGGTACCAGACGAAAAGCCGGTAGCTGTGCGTCGAGACGTACTTCAGGAACCAGCCGATGATGATGTACCCCACCACGAAGGCAACGGCCGTGGCGAGGGCCGTTTCCGGGAGGCTGTACGGTCCGGTGACGCCATCCTGGGAGACCACCTTGTAAAGCTGGTACAGGCCGCTGCCGAACACGGCCGGGATCGCGAGCAGGAAGGAATAGCGGGCGGCCGCTTCGCGGGTGTAGCCCATCAGCAGCCCCGCGGTGATGGTGCCGCCGGAGCGGGAGACCCCGGGGATCAGGGCCAGGGCCTGCGCCAGGCCGTAGAGAATGCCGTGCTTGTAGGTCAGCTTGGTCAGGTCGCGGTCCTGGCGTCCGACGGCGTCGGCGACGGCAAGGATCATGCCGAAGACGATCAGCATGGTGGCGACGATCCAAAGGCTGCGTAGCACGGATTCGATCTGGTCCTGGAACAGCAGCCCCAGGACGATGATCGGCAGGCTGCCCAGTATCACCAGCCAGCCCATCCGGGCGTCCGGGTCCTGCCGGGAGACTTTGCCGGTCAGTGATCCGGCCCAGGCTTTGACAATCCGCACAATGTCGCGCCAGAAGTACACCACCACGGCGGTTTCCGTGCCGAGCTGCGTGATGGCGGTAAACGCGGCCCCGGGATCCGCCGCGTTCGGGAGGAAAGAGCCAACAATCCGCAGATGGGCACTCGAGGAAATTGGGAGGAATTCAGTCAGTCCCTGCACAAGGCCTAGAAAGGCCGCTTCAAACCAGTTCACGTAGATAGACCCTACGTCATGAAGCATTCCGAATCCCCGTAAGCTAGCTGACATGCAGCAGCGTTATGTCGGCAACAGTGGGTTGCGTGTGTCCTCCGTTTCCCTCGGCACCCTGTCCTGGGCCCGGGAAACCGATGAGCAGGATGCCTCGGCCCTGCTCCGTACCTTTGTGGACGGCGGCGGAACCCTGATCGACACGGCCGCGTCCTACGGCGACGGCCAGGCGGAGGCAATGCTGGGCGGAATGCTGGGCGACGTCGTCGCCCGTTCCGAGGTGGTCATCTCCACCAAAGCGGGACTTGCGACGTCGGATGGCCGGCGCAGCGTCGACACCTCCCGGAACGGGATGCTCTCCGGCCTGGACGCCAGCCTTGCCCGGCTCGGCACCGACTACGTGGACCTCTGGTTCGCGCATGCCTGGGACCCCAACGTCCCGCTGGAGGAGACCCTGTCCGCGCTCGAATTCGCCGTGCGCACGGGCCGCGCCCGCTACGCGGGTGTGTCCAACTTCAACAGCTGGCAGACGGCGAAGGCCGCCGCCGTCGCGGGTTTTCCGCTGGTCGCGAACCAGTCGGAATACTCCCTCCTGCACCGCTCCCCCGAAACTGAACTGGTCCCCGCCATCGAGGACGCAGGCCTGGGCCTGATGGCGTGGGGGCCGCTGGGGCGCGGGGTGTTGAGCGGCAAGTACCGCGGCCATATCCCTGCGGATTCGCGGGCGGCGCAAGCGCGGCTGGCCGGCTATGTGGAACCGTACCTTGAGGGTGCTGCGTCCAGCGTGGTGGAGGCCGTGGCGATGGCGGCGAAAGGCTTGGGGCGGACGTCCCTGGACGTTTCGCTGAGCTGGCTGCTGTCACAGCCCGGCGTCGCGACGGCGATTGTGGGGGCGCGTACGCCGGTGCAGCTCAAGGAGATTATGGATTCAACGCTGGCGCCGCTCCCGCCGCAGATCGCCCAGGCCCTGGAGGACGTGTCAAACCCCGCCTGACCGGACTATTTGGCTGGCCTCACGGCCGGACTTAGTCCTGGAGGATCTCGAGGTCTTCCTCGTCGTCGACGTCCTCGTCCTCATCCTCGTCGCTGTCGTCATCGATCACTTCAAGCGGCGTCACTTCGCCGTACGCTTCGTAGAGCGAGTCGTCGTAGACTTCAAAGGCATCAGCAACGGCGAAGAACGCTGCCTCGACCGCCGGATCCCCGGCCCCCCGGCGCGCCGACGCGG
Source organism: Arthrobacter sp. 001422645 (assembly GCF_059816125.1). Classification (NCBI taxonomy): domain Bacteria; kingdom Bacillati; phylum Actinomycetota; class Actinomycetes; order Micrococcales; family Micrococcaceae; genus Arthrobacter; species Arthrobacter sp. 001422645. The sequence goes on from NZ_JCBANT010000006.1 coordinate 136,322, forward strand.
CGGCGAGGTGTTCTTCCAGGGCAGACGTCAGGGACTGAAGCGCGACACGCGGATCGATGCTCATGACTTCACGTTAGCCGGAAAAGGAAGAAAATGGAGAGCAATGAAGGAACATTTTCTCAGCAGTTCAGTCCGGCGGGAACGGGACTATGTGAGGCAGTACGAGTACCTCGTACTGACGGTAAGTCCTGAGGATTCCCTGCCCGAGGCGCGCCGCCGCCTGGTGGAGCACTCCGAGTACGGCAAGTGGGAACTGGAGCGCAGTGTGCTGTATCTGGGCGGCGGACGCCGCTTCTGGCTGCGCCGACGGGTTACCCAGGTCCAGAGGACCGTTTAAGGGTTCTGGAGTACAGAGGACCGTTTAGGGGTTCTGGAGTCCAGAGGACCGTTTAGGGGTTCTGGACTCCAGCGTTTACGCCGTTTCGAGGGGTCCCAACCACGCGTTGGCCACTGTGTTGTGCGCCGACTCGTCGTCTGAGGGGTGGAACATTCCTGCCAGCACGTCGCGGTACAGCCGCTCCAGCTCCGAGCCGCGGAAGTAGCTGGAGCCCCCGGAGACCCGGATGGCCAGGTCCACGACGGTGCGGGCCGTCTCCGTCGCTCTGACTTTCAGCCCCACCAGCTTCGGGAACCACTGGCCGCCATGTTCGGCGAGTGCGTCGACGTCGGCGGCGACGCCCGACAGTTGCGGATACAGGGCGTCCATCGCCATCGCCGCGTCGGCCACCTTCCAGCGGATGTCCGGATCCTGGGCATAGCTGCGCCCGCCGTTCTTGAACGAAGTCCGGCCCTTCACGGCCTCAACGCCGAGGGTCAGGGCCCGTTCGCCGATGCCCGTGTACACGGCGGCCAGCAGCGTCTCGAAGCAGGCGAAGATGGCGAAGATCAGCGGATCCGCGTTCGGGCCGACCGGCAGCTTCCGGAAAATCCGCTCGGCGGGCACCACCGCCCCGTCCAGGACCGTAGTGTTCGACTGGCTGGCGCGCATGCCCAGGGTGTCCCAGTCGGCCAGGATCTCGTAGCCGGGGGTATCCCTGGTGATGAAGCCGTGGACCAGCTGCCCCTCGCCGTCGCCGGCCGAGGTGTCCTTGCCGAATATCCCCAGCCGGGTCCACGCCGGTGAGAGGCTCGTGAAGATCTTGCGGCCGGTGAACGCGTAGCCGCCGCCTGAGTCCGGCACGGCCGTGGTGCGGGAGTCGAAGAGCACCGAGTCGTTCCCCGCCTCCGAGTTGCCGAACGCGAAGATTTCGCCCTGCGCGGCCTCCTTGAGGACAAAATCCAGTGAGGCGTCGCCGCGGGCGGCCAGGACATGCGCGACGCCGGTCCACACCAGGTGCACGTTGATGGCCAGTGCGGAGGCCGGGGCCGCCGTCGCCAGCCGGCGCTGCAGCTGCGCTGCCGCCGCGAGCCCGAGTCCCAGCCCGCCGTCGGCCGCCGGGACGAAGATCTTCAGATAGCCGGCCGCGGCCAGCTCCTCAAGATCCTCGTGGAAGAAGGCGTTGTCCCGGTCATAACCCGCCGCGCGCCCCCGGATCCGTTCGAGCAGGTCATCGGGCAGGACTTCAGACAGGGCGTCGGGCAAGGCTGCGGGCAAGGCCGCAGGCAGGGAATCGTCAGGGCTCATGTGTGGTGTCTACCGGGCCTTAGTAGTTGGTGAGCAGGGTGTCCAGCACGCGTGCACCGAACTTCAGGGATTCGGTGGGGACGCGTTCGTCCACTCCGTGGAACATCCCCGTGAAGTCCAGTTCGTCCGGGAGCTGGAGCGGGGCGAAGCCGTAGCCGGTGATGCCCAGACGGCTGAGGGACTTGTTGTCCGTGCCGCCGGAGAGTGTGTAGGGCAGGACCTTGGCTCCCGGGTCCTCGGCGTGCAGGGCGTCGATCATGGAGTCCACGAGATTCCCGGCGAACGGAACCTCGAGGGAGACGTCGTTGTGGACGTAGCTGACGTCCACGCCGGTGCCGGCGAGTTCGCGGACGATCTCGAGGACGTGCTCCTCCTGGCCGGGCAGGGTCCGGCAGTCGATGAGGGCCTCCGCCGATTCGGGGATCACATTGTGCTTGTAGCCGCCCTTGAGCAGCGTGGGGTTGGTGGTGTTCTGCAAGGTGGCGCCGACAAACCGGGCCACCGTGCCGAGCTCCTTGAGGATCTTGTCGGGATCGTCGGGATCGAATTCCACACCCGTGAGTTCCGTCACGCCGTCGAGGAACTGCCGGGTGGTGGGGGTCAGCTCCACCGGCCAGCGGTATTCCCCGATGCGGGAGACCGCACTGGCCAGCCGCGTAACGGCGTTGTCGGTGTTGATCTGGGAGCCGTGCCCGGCGCGGCCGTGGGCGACGAGCCGGAGCCAGGACAGTCCCTTCTCGGCGGTCTGCAGCAGGTAGGTGCGCTGGCCGCCGATGGTGGCGGAGAAGCCGCCGACCTCGGAAATGGCCTCGGTGGCGCCGTCGAAGAGCTCGGGGCGCTTCTCGATCGCGTAGCGGGCGCCGTAGGTGCCGCCGGCTTCCTCGTCGGCGAAGAACGCGAAGATCAGGTCCCGTTTGGGTTTGCGGCCGGTGCGGGCAAAGTTCCTGAGGACGGCGAGAATCATGGCGTCCATGTCCTTCATGTCCACGGCGCCGCGGCCCCAGATCATGCCGTCCTTGAGTTCGGCGCCGAAGGGATCCACCGACCACTGGTCGCGGAGTGCAGGGACGACATCCAGGTGTCCGTGGACCACCAGGGCGCTGGCGGACGGGTCCTCGCCGGCCAGCCTGGTCACCACGCTGGCGCGGCCCGGGGCGGACTCGAAGATTTCGGCATCCAGTCCCACTTCCGTCATCAGCCCCGCGGTGTATTCGGCAGCCGCCCGCTCCCCCGGGCCGGACCCGTCTCCATAGTTGGAGGTGTCGATCCGGATCAGTTCCTGGCAGATTCTGACGACTTCGTCCTCGGGCCTGATGTCAGTCATGTGTAACTCCTCGTGGCGTCGGCTCTGTTGCTGGCTTCAGCCTACCCACACCACCCCGCCGGACCCCGATTATTTGTTTCCGGAAAAGTCGTGCTAGAGTCTTTCTCGCTGCTTCGGAGAAATCCAAAACGCTGAAAGGCGAAATGGTTCACCGAATACCACCTGCGCGGGTGGCGGAATGGCAGACGCGCTAGCTTGAGGTGCTAGTCCTCGAAAGGGGGTGGGGGTTCAAGTCCCCCTCCGCGCACAACAGGAAAAGGCCCTGGAATCCCATGGATTCCGGGGCCTTTTTCGCGTGCCCGATAACCCGGTGCAGCCAGGTCATTCGCTGCTGGAACTCGGTTCCGGCCACTTCCACCGGCCGTCCGGCATGATCTTGTACACCACGGCGCCGAAGAGCAGATCGCTGGTTCCGGCAGGATTGCCGCCGTGCCGGACGTATTCTTCCTTGACCCTTCGTCCGCGGCGCTGCATGGCAGTCACACACCACCACAGGCCCGCAAGGCCGCCCAGTGCGATGAGGCCCATGAGCGCGTAGCCGTCCTCGACGCCGGCGCAGGCACCCACGACGAAGGTGAGGCCTCCGCCGACGGCTGCGCACACCGCACCCTGGAGCACCACAGTGAGCCACAGTGACGCATTAGGGGGTCGGTTCTCGATCCCGTAGAGGTATTCCTCGAGTTGTTGGGTGAGGCGCTGGTTGAGGTCGTCGAGGGGGTTCACAGGGTTTTTCCTATCGGCTCGGGGAATACTTCATCCGGCGGTACGCACCACGAGACGTATACATCTTCTGTTGGGTGGTCATCCCGCGGGGCCAGCTCTGGCTGCGGCAGCAGTTGTCGAAGTCTAGCCAGTCGTCAGGGCCCGGTGCGATTCCGGCAAAAGCAGAAGGCCCCGCAGACTGATTTGGGCAGTCGGCAGGGCCTTCGACTTTTGGTGCTTCGTGCGGGATCAGCTTGCTGTCCCTGCAGCCGGGCTACCAGCCATGCTGGTCGAAACGCTGCCCGGCCGGCTTGGCTTCCATCACCATAAAGACGAGCAGGATGATGCCGCCCACGAACGGTACGAAACCGAGGAGCAGCATCCAGCCGCTGAAGTTCGCATCGTGGAGCCGCCGGACCGAGAGGGCCAGGGACGGAACGATGACCGCAATGAACCAGATGGCGGCGAGGATGAGCCCGATCACCATCCCGGGGCCGGGGACGCTGGTGCCATCGGCTCCCACTTCGGCGCCGGCGGCACCGCCCACGAGCATTATGACGTTCAGTACGGCGGAGACGATGAAGGAGACCAGCACCCACCACCAGTATTCGCTCCGGCTGGCCCGCCCGGAGAATGTGGCGTACTTCTTGAAGAACCGGCGGACGGCTGCCGGGAACGGTGCCCCGTAGTACGGCGCCCAGAGTGGCGGTTCGCCGCCCTGCCAGACCGGTTGCCCGGATTGCTGCTGAGTCTGTTGCGGATATTGCGGATAGCTCACGGTGATTCCCCCATGGTGTCAGTGTGATGAAACGAGGTCATCGTATACGGACACCCGCGGGCGGGTCATTGATTTGGCGAAAACTCTTTGCCTTGAGCTAACGCGTCCGGGTGCAGCGCTGACCGGATCGTGCCGACAAGTGAACGGAATCCCGGATCGGACTGCAGCCCGTCCAGCAGGACGGGTCCCCCGGGGCCGGCGAGCGGTATGCGCCAGTTGGGGTATTCCGTGCTGGTGCCGGGCTGGTTCTGCGTCCGGGTTTCGCCCACCGCATCCACCAGCGCGACACCCAGCAGCGACGACGGCGTCAGAGTGGTGAAGGCGTAGAGCGCCTCCACCGTGCGCTGGACATCCCGGTGCCCCGGCTCCGGCAGGAGGCCGCGATCGTGCAGGAGGCGGAGCACGGCTTCCTGCTCCGCGGCAGCTTCGGCGCGCTCCTCGTGCACCGGACGCTGCAGCAGCCCCAGGGATTCGCGGAGGGTGACGTGCTCGCCGGCCAGATACCCTGCCGTCGGGGGCAGGTCGTGGGTGTTGACGCTGGTCAGGCACTGCTGCCGGTATCGCTCCGGCGGGATCGGACCGTCGGCGTCGTGCTCGAACCAAAGAATCGAGGTGCCGAAGATCCCGCGCTCGGCAAGATAGTCCCGGACCCACGGCTCGAACACGCCAAGGTCCTCGCCGATCACGATCGCGCCTGCCCGCTGCGCTTCCAGCGCCAGGATGCCGATGAGCGCCTCGTGGTCGTAGTAGACGTAGGTGCCCTCCCCCGGCCCGGCACCCTCAGGAATCCACCACAGCCGGAACAGCCCCAGAATATGGTCCACCCGGATCCCGCCGGCATGGCGCAGCACCGTGCGGAGCATGTCCCGGTAGGCGGCATAACCCGATTCGGCGAGCCGGCCGGGGTGCCAGGGCGGTTGGGTCCAGTTCTGGCCCTGCTGGTTGAACATGTCCGGCGGCGCACCCACCGAGACGTTCCGGGCCAGGACCCGCGCCAGCGACCAGTCGTCGGCACCGCCCGGCTTCACGCCCACGGCAAGGTCGTGGATGACGCCGATTTCCATGCCCGCCCTGCGGGCCGAGCGCTGGGCGGCCTCGAGCTGCTGGTCGCAGAGCCACTGCAGCCAGCGGTGGAACTCGATGCGGCCTGCCAGCAGCGCGCGCTGCTCCCGGCAATAGGCGGTCTCCGGCGAGGAGGCCTCCACCGCCCACTGGGGAGCGTCGGGGGCCAGCTTCTCGGCCAGGGCGCACCACAGGGCGAAGTCGTCGAGCCCCTTCCCCTCCCGGGCGCAGAAGTCAGCGAACGCGAGCGAGCGGGCGGGGTCGCGCGGAACGCCGAACAGCAACTCCAGGGCAGCCAGTTTGGCATTGTAGCTGGAGTTCCGGTCCAGCAGCCCGGTGGAGTGGTTGGCGGAGTGCTGTTGGGCGGCCAGCCGTTCCACCTCGGCGCGGTCGGCCGGGCCGAGGTAGCCGTATTCGGGGATCTCCTCCACGCGCAGGTAGAGCGGATTGACGTACCGCCTGGTGGTGGGCAGGTAGGGCGAGTCCTCGACGGGAGGCCGGGGCTCGGCGGCGTGCAGCGGGTTGACCAGCAGGAAGCCGGCGCCCTCCTGCCCGGTCATGGCGGCGAGATCGGCCAGGTCGGTGAAGTCACCGATGCCCCACGACCGGGAGGACCGCACGGAATAGAGCTGCGCGGTCAGGCCCCAGTTCCGCCGTCCGGCGAGCGCCTCGGTGGTGTGGAGCCTCCGCGGCGTGACAATGAGCGGGCATTGGGCCACCGTGCCCTCGTTGTCCGCCACCAGGGTGTGCCACCCCAGGGGCACCCGGTCCGGAACCGCGAAGGTCGCCTGGCCGGTGAGGACGCCGTCGACGTCGACCGGCGCGTCCCAGTTGTCCCGCTGCGTTGCCTCGTACCTGGTGCCGTCCTCGGCGACGATCCAGACGCGGACGGCGCTTCCGTGCTGCACATGGACATTGACGTGGAGTTCCTGCCCCTCCCGCGCGACGGCGACCGGCGGCAGCAGGCGCCGCCACGGCGCCAGCCGGGCCTCGGTCAGGGACCGTTCCGTCGCGTCCGCGTCCCCGGCCGGGACACCCAGCGCGGCGAGAACCGCGCGCAAGGTCCTCTCCGGGACGGACCGTTCGACGCCGTCCCACCCCCAGTAGGTGGTCCCTACGCCGTGGGCGGCCGCAAGCTCCTTGAGCAGTGCGGCTGCGCGAGGAGCAGTGTCAGGGTGCATGCCATCAGCCATGGGGCAACTCTAAACGCTGCCCCCGGGCCCCGTCCCGTGTCGGTGGACGTGGGTTTCGCCCACCAGTTCCTGCAGGCCCTCAACGGCGCGCGCCAGCGAGAGCTCCGGGGAGGCGACGATGAACGGCAGCAGGAGCCGGTTCTCTTTCTCCAGGTGCAGGGCGAAGATGTCCCGGAGCGAGCCGGCGGCCACGGCGGCGTCCACCCCGGTGGATCCCCGCAGGTCCTCGACCAGTCCGACGACTACCTGGTGCTCGGCGAGCATCCCCTCCACGAGCAGCCGGCCTTGCGGCAGGTTCCCTGCCCCTGTGTACAGCGGACCCTCCTCGGCGAGCGCATGGGGGACGAGTTCGGTCTCGCACCACTCCACCAGCACCTCGTGGGCGTCGTGTTCCGCCACAGTGTCGCCGGTCCTGACGCCGCGCGGACCAGTGTCGCCGTCAGCGCGCTGAGGCGCTTGAGCATACTCGCATGGTGCTGTTCCACCGCCGCGAAGGCCGCGGCGTCGTCATCGGCGTTCTTGTTGACGGTGCCGGCCGCTGGCTGGTCCATGACGTCTCCTGGGACTGTGGAATTGGGGGCTTCCGCGCTCTCTTCCCCACTGTACGGCGGAGATTCCCCGGGCACCGGGGCCTTTCGGCCCAACCAGATGGTGCCGGCCGCCGCGGATTCCGCCGCCGGTTTCAGGCTTGGGGGTTTCGACGCCGGCTGGCGCGTCGCGCTAGCCTTGCAGCCTATGGTCGACGTCGAACGGTTCCGGACTCTCCTTCAGGAGGAGCGCCGCCGCAAACTTGAACTCCTGCCCGCGCTGCGCCGGGACATCACGGCGGTGAACGCCGCCCGGCAGGATTCCAATGTCGATGACGAACACGATCCCGAGGGCTCAACGATCGCTTTTGAGCTCTCCCAGGCTTCCGCCCTGATGGACCAGAGCCGGCAGGGCCTGGCGCACATTGAGGCAGCCCTGGCACGGATCGACGCCGGCACCTACGGAATCTGCTCCGTGTGCGGGGAAGGGATCGCGGAGGGACGGCTGGAAGCCAGGCCCTGGACACCGTATTGCATCCGGCACAGTGCCGGCCCGGCAGGACCTACTCCTCGGGGCAGGGCATGACCGACGCAGCCGGGGCCTGGTGGGACCGGATTGCCGCCGGATTCACCCAGTCCCCCGTCCCCCACGTCACCGGCACCGAACTCGCCCTGGTGGTGCTCCTCGCCGTCGTTCTCTCCCTGCCGCGGGTGACCTGGCGGTACTTCGGGTTGCTGGCCACGGTGACGCACGAGCTCGGCCACGCCTTCGCGGCGCTGATGACCGGGCAGCGCGTGGGCGGGATCCGTCTGGGCCTGGACCATTCGGGCACCACCACCACCTACAGCCGGCGACCCCTGGCAGCCGTCTGGTCCACCTTCTGGGGCTACCCGGTGCCAGCCGTGGTCGGGGCCGCCATGGTCTGGAGCGGCTTCAACGGCTGGGGTCCGGCAGCCATGTCGCTGGGCACCCTCATCCTGCTGGCCTCGTTCCTCTTCATCCGCAACGGCATCGGGCTGCTGATCACCGCCGGTGCGGTCCTGGCAGCGGCCCTGCTTGTGCAGTTTGTCCCGCCCGAATTCAACGGCCACGTCATGATCGTGCTTGGCCTGGCACTCCTCGTCGCGGCCGTCCGGGACCTCGGCAAGCTCGCCACCGTGCACCTGAAGCGGCGGGACCGGCTGGCGACGTCGGACGCGTACCTGCTGCACCGGTCCACCCGCATCCCCGCGGCCGTCTGGATCGTGCTGTTCGCCGTGGTGGTCGGCGCGGCCTGGTGGGTCGCCTGGCAGCCCCTGTCCCAGGTCCTCGCGGCAGGACTGCCGCCGCAGTGGCAGGGCGTACCATTGCACGCCACCGGCGGCACCCCGGCATAGGCTGGGACCATGAGTACAACACACACGGACGATCCGGGATTCAGCACCAAGGGCGCCTATGTCACCGGCGGCGAGGAGTTCACCCGCGACACTAACTACATCGAGGACCGGATCACCCGCGACGGCGCCCCCGGCCGGAACGGTGAGCCCGGCTGGCCGGTTGAGCCGGGGCGGTACCGGCTGATCGCGGCCCGCGCCTGCCCGTGGGCCAACAGGACCGTGATCGTACGGCGGCTGCTTGGCCTCGAGGACGCCATCTCCCTCGGCCAGCCCGGCCCCACCCACGATGCGCGCTCGTGGACCTTTGACCTGGACCCGGGTGGCAAGGATCCGGTGCTCGGCATCGAGCGGATCCAAGAGGCATACTTCCGCCGGTTCCCGGACTATCCCCGCGGCATCACCGTCCCGGCCCTTGTCGACGTCGCCAGCGGACAGGTAGTGACCAACAACTTCCCGCAAATCACCCTGGACTTCTCCACCGAGTGGGCCGAGCACCACCGGCCGGGCGCGCCGGACCTGTACCCGGAAGCGCTGCGCGGGGAGATCGACACCGTCAACAAGAGGGTCTTCACCGAAGTGAACAACGGGGTGTACCGCTGCGGCTTCGCCGGCTCGCAGGAAGCGTACGACGCCGCCTACCACCGGCTCTGGACCGCCTTGGACTGGCTGGAAGAGCGACTTACGGGCCAGCGCTACCTCGTGGGCGACACAATCACCGAAGCCGACGTCCGCCTCTTCACGACGCTGGCCCGGTTCGATGCCGTCTACCACGGTCACTTCAAGTGCAACCGGCAGAAGCTCAGTGAGATGCCTGCTCTGTGGGCCTACGCCCGCGATCTCTTCCAGACCCCCGGATTCGGTGACACCACCGACTTCGTGCAGATCAAGCAGCACTACTACATCGTCCACGAGGACATTAACCCCACCGGGATCGTTCCCGCGGGACCAGCGCTCGACGGTTGGCTGACTGACCACGGCCGCGAAGCCCTCGGCGGCCGTCCCTTCGGCGACGGAACACCTCCGGGCCCGGTACGTGCCGGCGAAGAAGTGGCCCCCGGACACGGCGCAGGCTAACGGATGGGGTCGTCGACAACATCGCTCTCCAGCGGGTTTGCCACCGCGGAATTCACGGACGTCCGCACCCTGTTCGACGCCTTCCTGGCCGAGGATCCGGACTATAGCTCCCAGCTGACGGTCTACCGCCACGGGGTGAAGGTGCTCGAGCTCATCGGCGGTCCGCAGCTGACTCATGGTGACATCACCGGCACTTACTCGTGTTCAAAAGGTGCGGCAGCTTTCGTGATGGCCCTGCTGCTGCAGGACGGGACGTTGGACCTTGACCGGACAATGTCCTCTTACTGGCCGGAATTCGGTGCCCACGGTAAAAACAGGATCAGTGTCAGGCAGGCGTTGTCGCATCAGGCGGGCGTGCCCGGCGTCGCGGGCGGGTTTGCCCTGGATGAGTTCACCACTCCGGAGGCGGCCGACAGGCTGGCCGCGGCCGTGCCCCTGTGGCGCCCGGGAACAACGTTCGGCTACCACGCCCTGACAATGGGAATCCTCATGGAGGAGCTCTGCCGACGGGTGACCGATTCCTCCCTGCAGGAGTTGTACGATGCGCGCATCCGCCGGCCATTCGGCGTCGACTTCTTCCTCGGGCTGCCCGAGGACCAGGAGCCGCGCTACCGGGAGGTTCTCTATGCGGATGACCCTGACCTCCCGTGGACTGACCCGTTCGGACTGGATGGCCTGAACAGCAACGCACCGGTCAGCACCATTATGGAGCTGCCCAACCACCGCGTCATCCGTGCCGGCGGGATGAGCAGTGCTGGCGGAGTGGGTTCCGCTGACGGTCTTGCCAGGCTCTATGCCGCCGCAACCACGGGAGTCGACGGCTCCGCGCCCTTCCTGACGTCGCAAACAGTGGACGCCATGGCCGAAGAACAGGTCTGGGGCCTGGACCGCGCTTCGGGCCAGGACAACGCGTTCGCCGTCGTATTCATGAAACCGCAGCCCGGCCGGAATTTCGGCAGCCATTGCGCTTTCGGGCATGAGGGAGCCAACGGGGCGCTCGGCTTCGCGGACCCTGCCTACGGTCTCGGATTCGGATATGTTCCCCGCCGGAGTGAAGAAGGCCGCACCCGCGGGCGCGCCCAGCGTCTTTCCGCGGCCGTCCGGCAGGCCGCCGGCGACGCCAGCTAAGGGTTCGTCCAGTTGTCGCAGCAACATCCCCACCCTAGGGTGAACCGGGTGACAACTACAGATGAGGCCACCCACGCCGGACACCCCTCACTCGTCCGGCGGCTCTGGCGGATCGCGGCCAGCAACGTCCGCTCGGCGCTGCTGTGGCCCCGGCTGCAGCTGGCCCTCAAAGCAGGACTGGCCGCGGGCATCGCGTTCGCCATCGCCCCGTTTATGCCGGGGTCCGCAGCCGACTACCCCTACTACGCTCCGCTGGGCGCCTTGGTGGCGATGTACGAGAACGTCGCCGGTTCCATGAAGCAGGGGGTCCAGACGCTCGCGGGGCTGGCAATCGGCGTCGGCCTGGCCTTTGTGCTGTTCATCCTCGGCAGTCCCACGCCGTTGACGGTCGGTGTGGTGATGGCTTTCGGCGTCATCCTCGCCGGACTCCCGAAGATCGGCGCGGGCCGGGACTGGATCCCGACGGCGGCGCTCCTGGTCCTGCTGGTCGGCGGCCACAATCCGGACCAGTTCTCCTTCGGCTACCTCCTCCAGATGGGCGCCGGGGTGACGGTGGGCGTCCTGGTGAACCTGCTGGTGTTCCCGCCGCTGCACTTCCGCGCCGCGGAGCTCAGCATCGCCGAACTGCGCCTGGCGCTCGCCCAGCAGCTCTGGGACATGGCCAAGGCGCTGAAGGAGAGCTGGCCGCCGGAGCACGAAGACTGGTCAAAACGCTCCGACGGGCTTGAATCGTCCGCACGGTCCGTCCGCCTCGCGGTGGAGAAGGCGGACGCCAGCCGGCGGGCAAACCCCCGGCGCCGGCTCCATCCCCGCGACATCGACGAGGACTACCGCAACCTGCGGGACCTGGAACGGGTGACCTTCCACGTGCAGGACGTGACGCAGGTGCTTTCGGACGTCATCTGGGCCAAGGACACCCCCTTTGTGGTGCCGGATGAATACGCCGCGCCACTCGCCGACGCCATGGCTTCCGTGGGCGACGTCCTGCGTTCGGTCGAGGAGGAAAGCCCGGAGCGGCAGGCCGAGCTGAGCGCTGAGGCCGACGCTGCCGTCAAGGCCCTGACGGCACGGGTCGGCAGCGAGGAAGCTGCCACCGGTGCGCCCAGCGCCGTTGAATCGATTCTGTTGAGCCTCCACCGGATGCTGCGTGTGGTGAAGGAGTCAGCAGACCGGCAGTAGCGGTTCCGGCACCAAAAAACGAGTGGGCGAACAGCCCACAAAACGACGGCGGCGCCTTCCCCTCCCGGAGCGGGCGCCGCCGTCGTCATTCTTTCGGTCGTCATGTTGTCGGCCGGCGCGGCTAGAGCGCGGCAACCGATCCGCTGAAATGCCTGCGCCCGGAACGCGAATTCCAGGCGACATAGTCGGAGCGCTGCCACGCCCCCACGGAGTCCTGTACGGAACTGATATCCAGCGCCACCCGTGCCGGCAGGAATACCGGCGCCTCGAAGGCCACGTCCCAGCTGAAGGCTTCACCCTTCACGGCGCCCACGTCCGCCAGTGCCCTCGACGCGAGATACATCCCGTGCGCGATGGACCGCCGCATGCCCAGGGCCTTGGCCGAGAGGACGCTCAGGTGGATCGGGTTGAAGTCGCCGGACACGGCAGCGTAGGCCCGGCCCGTGTCGACGCCGAGTTGCCACAGTGCGGTGGGATCCGGCGCCGAAAAGTCCGCCGCCGCCGATGCGGCCGTCGGCTTGTCGATGCCGGGCAGGAAAACACCCTTCGCCAGATAGGTCGACACACCTCGCCAGCTCACGGCGTCCTTCCCCGCGCAGCCGACTTCGGTGACGACGTCCAGCTGGGTGCCGGACCGGTGCCCGCGCAGGTTCTCCGTCCATGCCCGGACGTCGAGGGCCTCCGTAAAGCGCAGGGGCGCGGACTGCACCACGCGGTTTTCCAGATGGATCATGCCCAGCAGAGGCAGCGGGAAGTCATCCCGGTTCATCACACTCATGGCCAGCGGGAACGCCAGCGCATGGATGAAGCCGGCGGGCAGCACATCGCTGGCGGTCTCGCCGATCAGGTGCTGGTAGGCCGTGAGGTTCTCCACCGCCGCCTTCACCCCGCGGACCTCGTGCCGTGCCTCCGGGAGACCGTTCCCCGCATGGGTGCCCAAGACCCGGCGGCGGGCGGCGGTGGCGGCCGCGTTGACGTACAGCTTCGACAGCGACGGCATCTCCCCCAGGATGACGGGCCCGGATGGGGTCATGCTCCCACCAGGTTCTGGCCGCACACACGCAGTACCTCGCCGGAGATGCCGCCGGCCGCGTCACTGGCCAGGAACGCGATGGTTTCGGCCACATCGGCGGGCCGGCCGCCCTGCTGCAGGCTGTTGAGCCTGCGGGCGATCTCGCGGGTGGCGAAGGGGATCTTCGCTGTCATCTCGGTCTCGATGAAGCCCGGGGCGACGGCGTTGATGGAACCGCCGTGCACACTGAGCAGAGGAGCCGTGGCCCGGACCATGCCCATCACACCGCCCTTCGAGGCGGCATAGTTGGTCTGGCCGCGGTTTCCGGCGATGCCGCTGGTGGAGGCCACGGAGACGATCCGCGGTGACTCCCGGAAGTGCTCCGAGCCCAGCAGCGCCTCGTTGATCCGCAACTGCGCGGCGATGTTGACCGCGATCACGGAGTCCCAGCGGCTCTGGTCCATATTGGCCAGCAGTTTGTCCCGGGTGATGCCGGCGTTGTGGATCACGATGTCCAAGCGTCCGTGGCGTTCCACGGCGTGGTCGATGATCCGCTGTCCGGCGTCCTCCCGGGTGATGTCCAGCTGCAGGGCGGTGCCGTGCACCTCGTTGGCCACCGCGGCAAGGTGGTCGCCTGCCGCCGGGATATCGACGACGACCACTGTGGCGCCGTCCCGGCGCAGGGTGCGGGCAATCGCGGCGCCGATTCCCCGCGCGGCCCCGGTCACGACTGCGACCTTACCCGCCAGGGGCTTCTCGGCGTCGGCCGGCAGCTGTCCTTCCGCGGAGCTCACGGTGAGGAACTGACCGTCGACGAACGCGGAACGGCCGGAAAGGAAGAACCGGAGGGCACCGAGCGTACTGGGGCTGGTGGTTCCGGCGCCGCCCGCGAGCAGGATGCCGTTGGCGGTGGCACCGGCGCGGAGCTCCTTGGCGAGCGAGCGGAGCAGCCCGTCCACTCCCTGCCGGGCCGCGGCGGAGGCAGGGTCTGCAGCGGCTGGGTCTGCACTGTCGGATGCAGCACGGGAGACGGTGATGACACGGGCATTGGGTGCCAGGTCCCGGAGGGACGTGGCGGCGGTGAGCACGGGCCGCGCGAGGTCCTCGGGGCGGGCCAGTTCGTCAAGCACCACGATGATGGCGCCGAGCTTCTCTTTGGGCACGGCATGCCGGCGCACGTCGAGATCCCAGGCCAGCAGGGTCGAGGCCAGCTCGTCGGCTCCCGTGCCGGTCCCCTGGACCAGTACGGGTCCGGTGATGAGCGGCTGGCCCGGCTTGTGGCGCCTCAACACCACCGGCTGGGGCAGCCCAAGTTTCCGGGCGATGTCCCTGCCCGGGCTGAGGCTCACGAATTGGGTGTATTTGTCGGTCATCGGGTCCCCCTAGTGTGCTTCAAGAATGGCGACGACGCCCTGGCCGCCGGCGGCGCAGATGGAGATGAGGCCGCGGGCCGGACGGCCGTCCACGCGGCCCTTGGCGTGGAGCATTTTCGCAAGCGAAGCGACAATCCGTCCGCCGGTGGCCGCGAAGGGATGGCCCGCCGCGAGCGAGGACCCGTTGACGTTGAGCGTGGAGCGGTCGATGGTGCCGAAGGCCCCGTCCAGCCCCAGCCGGGTGCGGCCGAACTCCTCGTCTTCCCACGCTGCCAGGGTGCTCAGCACGGTGCCGGCGAATGCCTCGTGGATTTCGAAGAAGTCGATGTCGTCGAGGCTGAGCCCGTTGCGGGCCAGCAGGCGCGGCACGGCGAAAGCGGGTGCCATCAGGAGGCCGTCCTTGCCGTGGACAAAGTCGACGGCCGCCGCCTCGCCGTCGAGCACCGTGGCCAGCTTGGGCAGGTCGTGGGCGTCGGCCCACTCCTCCGAGGCGAGCAGCACGGTGGAGGCGCCGTCAGTCAGCGGAGTGGAGTTGCCCGCCGTCATGGTCGCCGCGGAACCCAGGCTCTTGCCAAAAACGGGCTTCAGGGTGGCCAGCTTTTCGAGGCTGGTGTCGGCGCGCAGGTTGGAATCCCGGGTGAGGCCGCGGTACGGGGTGAGCAGGTCATCGAAGAAGCCGCCGTCGTAGGCGGCGGCGAGGTTGCGGTGGCTGTTGAAGGCCAGCTCATCCTGGGCCTCCCGGGTGATCTTCCACTGCGCAGTGGTGAGCGCCTGGTGCTCTCCCATGGACAGGCCGGTGCGCGGTTCGCCGGTGTTGGGGGCATCCGGGGAGAGGTCCTTGGGCCGGAGCCGGCTGAGGACCTGGAGCCGCTGCGGCAGCGTCTTGGCGCGGTTGAGGTCAAGGAGCACCTCGCGCAGGCCCTCGCTCACGGCGATGGGGGCGTCCGAGGCGGAGTCCACGCCGCCGGCGATGGCTGAATCGATCTGGCCGAGCTTGATTTTGTTGGCGAGGCCCAGGACCGTTTCCAGCCCGGTGGCGCACGCCTGCTGCAGATCGTAGGCCGGCGTCTCTGCGGAGAGCGCGGAGCCGAGCACGGCTTCGCGTGTCAGGTTGAAGTCACGGGAGTGTTTGAGCACGGCGCCGGCAGCAACTTCCCCAATGCGCTCGTCCTGCAGCCCGAAACGGGCGATGAGCCCGTCCAGGGCCGCTGTCAGCATGTCCTGGTTGGAGGACTTGGTGTAGGCGCCCCCGGTCCGGGCAAAGGGAATGCGGTTGCCGCCCACGATGACCGCCCTGCGAACCTGCGGAAGGTGTGAAGCGGCCGGTCCGGTTGCTGTGCCTGCGGCCGGTTCTGCCGTTGGCGCGCCGGCGCCTTTGCCTGCCGGGGGCGTCGCTGCGCGGGTCGATTCCTTTGGTCCGGGTGCGGACTGTCCGTTGACGGACATGGGCTGTCTCCTTCGATCAAAGCGGGTTACCGATACCCAGCGTACCTGATACGCTGGGTATCGTGAACATCCCCCAGCCCGGCCTTCCCGGCGGAAGCGCCGCCGACTCCCCCTCTGCCGCCGCCGGCAGTGTGGACGGCCGCGCCTCGCGCTGGCAGTCGCATCGTGAAGAGCGCCGCCGGGAGCTCATCAAGTCGGCCCGGAAGGCCGTGCACGCGCTCGGCAGTGACGCGTCCATGGAGGACATTGCCGCCGCCGCGGGTACCTCGAAATCCGTGTTCTACCGGTACTTCGGGGACAAAGCCGGGCTGCAGCAGGCCGTCGGCGAAGTGGTGCTGAGCCAGATGCAGCGCCGGATCCAGGAAGCCGCGCAGAGCGCACAAACTCCCCGCGAGGGACTGTTCGCCATGGTCTCCGCCTACCTTCAGATGGCTGAGACCAGCCCGAACGTGTACGCCTTCGTGACGCGCTACACCCCCGGCGATACGGGAGCCACCAACGGCACCATCGCCACCGCCGGCGCCCTGGGCCACTTCTTCGCGTCGATCAGCGACATGATCGCCCGCCCCATGCGCAGCCACCTGGGCGACTCGGCGGGGCGCGAGGCCGTGATCGGCTACTGGCCGAACGCGGCGATCGGCCTGGTCCGGAACGCCGGCGAACAATGGCTCGCCAGCCCGGAGTCCCCGTCCAAGCCCGGGCAGGAAGCGATGGCACGCCAGATTACCGACTGGCTGTGCCTCGGCCTCGCCCCCGAGCTGCGCACGGCAGCCCCGAGCCGAGCAACACCGACTTCAGCACCGCCTTTGTCAGAACCAAAGAAGGAATCGACATGACCGAACTTGCAGACCGCCAGTGGGGCGAAGCCCCCGAGAACACCGTCCGCAACACGACAGCCCGCACCGCCGCTTCCCGCCCCGCATCGGCCCCGGCGCCGGCCGCCGCGGGGAGCTCGTCCGGGACGCCGGCCCCCGTGGTCGACGTCGCTGCCCTCGGCGAACTGCTCCTGGGCAAGTGGGCCGAGACCCGCCGTGCCTCCCGGGCGCTCGCCGGCCGGCCGGAGCTGCACAAGACAGAGGGCCTGACCCACACCGAGCACCGCCAGCGTGCATTCGGCCAGCTCAAGATCCTGGTGGAAAACGGCGCGGTGCACCGCGCCTTCCCCGTGTCCGTCGGGGGCGCTGACGAACACGGCGGCAACGTGGCCGGTTTCCAGGAACTCGTCATCGCCGACCCCTCACTGCAGATCAAAGCCGGCGTCCAGTGGGGCCTGTTCGGCTCCGCCGTGAACCACCTCGGCACGGAGGAGCACCACGGGAAATGGCTCCCCGGCATCATGAGCCTGGACATTCCCGGCTGCTTTGCCATGACCGAGACCGGGCACGGCTCGGACGTCGCCAGCATCGCCACCACCGCCACGTATGACCCCGCCACGGAGGAGTTCGTGGTGCACACACCGTTCCGTGCCGCGTGGAAGGACTACATCGGGAACGCCGCCGTGGACGGCCTCGCCGCGGTGGTCTTCGCCCAGCTGGTGACGCAGGGCGTGAACCACGGCGTCCACGCCTTCTACATGGACCTCCGCGATCCCGAAACCAAGGAATTCCTGCCCGGAATCGGCGGCGAGGACGACGGCGTCAAGGGTGGCCTCAACGGCATCGACAACGGCCGGCTGCACTTCACGCACGTCCGGATCCCGCGCACCAACCTGCTGAACCGCTACGGCAACGTCGACGCCGACGGCAGCTACAGGTCCCCCATCGCCAGCCCGGGCCGCCGCTTCTTCACTATGCTCGGCACCCTGGTCCAGGGCCGCGTCTCCCTCGACGGCGCCGCCGTCACCGCGTCGAAGCTGGCTTTGAAGACAGCCATCCAGTACGCCACGGAGCGCCGCCAGTTCAACGCCTCCTCCCAGACCGACGAGGAAGTGCTGCTGGACTACCAGCGGCACCAGCGCCGGCTGTTCACGCGCCTCGCGACGACCTACGCCGCGGGCTTCGCCAGCGAACAGTTGCTGCAGAAGTTCGACGACGTCTTCTCCGGCCGCACGGATACGGATGAGGACCGCCAGGACCTGGAAACCCTCGCGGCGGCGCTCAAGCCGCTCAGCACCTGGCACGCCCTCGACACCCTGCAGGAATGCCGCGAGGCCTGCGGCGGCGCCGGCTTCCTGATCGAGAACCGCTTCGCCTCGCTGCGCGCGGACCTGGACGTCTATGCCACGTTCGAAGGCGACAACACCGTCCTGCTGCAGCTTGTTGCCAAGCGGCTGCTCGCCGACTACGCCAAGGAATTCCGCAGCGTGAACTTCGGTGTGCTGGCCCGCTACGTCGTCGGCCAGGCCACCGACGCCGCCATCCACCGGACCGGCCTGCGCGGGGTGGCGCAGTTCATGGCGGACACCGGTTCGGTGCAGAAAGCTGCCATCGCGATCAAGGACGAAGCGAGCCAGCGCGCGCTGCTGACCGACCGTGTCCAGACCATGGTCGCCGAAGTCGGCTCGGCCCTGAAAGGCGCCGGCAAGCTGCCGCAGCAGCAGGGCGCCGCGCTGTTCAACAGCCACCAGAACGAACTCATCGAAGCCGCCCAGGCGCACGCCGAACTGCTGCAGTGGGAAGCCTTCACGGAAGCGCTGGGGAAGGTCGCGGACCCGGGCACCAAAAAAGTCCTGACTTGGCTTCGCGACCTCTTCGGCCTGTCCCTGATCGAGGAGAACCTGTCCTGGTACCTGATGAACGGCCGCCTCTCGATGCAGCGCGCCCGGACCGTGGGCGACTACATCAACCGGCTGCTGGTGAAAATCCGCCCGCACGCCCTGGACCTGGTGGACGCTTTCGGCTTCGGCCCTGAACATCTCCGTGCCGAGATCGCCACGGGCGCCGAAAAGGTCCGCCAGGACGAGGCCCGCGAGTACTTCCGCCGGCAGCGTGCCAGCGGCGACGCACCGGTGGACGAGAAAATCCTGCTCGCCCGAAAGACCCGCGCTACAAAGGCACAGTGAATCGAAAGCGCCGCGCCTGACCCGGCCGGACAACGACGACGGCGCCGCCCCCAAAGCCGGGGCGGCGCCGTCGTCGTTTGTTGTCTGGAAGCGGCGGGTCAGGAACCCTCGGGGAGCACCGAGCGGTAGACCTCCAGGGTGGTCTCCGTGATCGATTCCCAGGAGAAGTGCTCCTCCGCCCGGCGGCGTCCGGCCTGTCCCATGGCGCGGGCCCTTTCCGGATCGGACACCACCTCGGTCAGGGCAGCGGCGAATTCGGTGACAAACTTCTCCGGGTCCAGCGGAGTGCCGGTCCCGTCCGTGACCTGCTCGATGTCCACCAGCAGGCCGGTCTCACCGTGCTGGACCACCTCGGGGATTCCGCCGGTGGCGCTGGCCACAACGGCGGCGCCGCAGGCCATGGCCTCCAGGTTGACGATTCCGAGCGGTTCGTAGATCGACGGGCAGGCGAACGCTGTGGCGTGGCTGAGGACCTGGATGAGTTCGTTCCGCGGCAGCATCCGCTCCACCAGGATCACACCGCCGCGCTGGGTCTGCAGCTCCTCGATCAGGCGGGCGGTTTCGGCCGCGAGCTCTGGGGTGTCAGCGGCGCCGAGGCACAGCACCAGCTGGACGTCGGCCGGCAGCTTGGCGGCCGCTCGGAGCAGGTAGGGCACACCCTTTTGGCGCGTGTTGCGGCCTACGAAGACCACGCTCGGCCGGTCCGGGTCGATCCCCAGGGCGCGGACGACGTCGTCGCCCTCGTCCCGGTTCCAGAGGCTCACGTCGATCCCGTTGTGGACCACCTTGACCTTGGCGGGGTCAACTTCGGGGTAGCTGCGGAGGATGTCCTGGCGCATGCCCTCGGAGACGGCGATGATCGCGGCCGCGGCCTCGTAGGCGGTTTTTTCCACCCAGGAGGACAGCGCGTAGCCGCCGCCGAGCTGCTCGGCCTTCCACGGACGCAGCGGCTCGAGGCTGTGCGCGCTGAGCACGTGCGGAATGCCGTGCAGCAGCGAGGCGATGTGCCCGGCCATGTTGGCGTACCACGTGTGCGAGTGCACCAGGTCCGCGCCGGCGATGTCCGGAACGATCCGCAGGTCCACACCCAGGGTCTGCACTGCGGCGTTCGCCCCGGAAAGGTCCTCGGGCACGGCGTAGGACGTGACCGTCGCGCCGTGGTACCCCGGTTCACGGGGCGCGCCGAAGGCGCGCACCTGCAGATCCACGTGCTGGGCGAGCACCCGGCTGAGTTCGGCCACGTGGACCCCGGCGCCGCCATAGATTTCGGGCGGGAATTCTTTGGTCACAATGTCTATACGCACAAACCCCAAGGTAGTCGTTACGGTGGAACTGATCTAGTGTGAAGACGTTCGGGCGTGCCGGACTGTTTGGGGAAGTACAAAGGCGTTCAGGAGCGATCACCATGCCGAATAAGAAAGTTCTGGCTATTGTCCTTGCAGGCGGCGAGGGAAACCGGCTCATGCCACTGACGGCGGACCGGGCCAAGCCCGGCGTCCCGTTCGCAGGAAGCTACCGGCTCATTGACTTTGCGTTGTCCAACCTGGTCAATTCCCGCTACTTGCAGATCGTTGTGCTGACGCAATACAAGTCGCACAGCCTGGACCGCCATATTTCTGAGACCTGGCGGATGTCCACCCAGCTGGGCAATTACATCGCCTCCGTCCCTGCGCAGCAGCGTGTGGGCAAGAGCTGGTTCCTCGGCAGCGCCAACGCCATCTACCAGTCCCTGAACCTGATCCATGATGCCAACCCGGACATCGTGGTGGTTGTGGGCGCAGACCACGTCTACCGGATGGACTTTGCCCAGATGGTGGACCAGCACGTCGCCAGCGGCGCCAAGGCCACCGTCGCCGCCGTCCGCCAGCCGCTGCACATGGCCGACCAGTTCGGTGTCATCGAAGTGGACCAGGAAAACCCGGAGAAGATCGCGGCCTTCGTCGAGAAGCCATCCTCCACGCCGGGCCTGGCCGCTGATCCCAGCCAGTTCCTCGCCTCCATGGGCAACTACGTCTTCGACGCCGACGCCCTCGTTGAGGCCCTGCACGTCGACGCCGAGCGCCTGGACACCAAGCACGACATGGGCGGTGACATCATTCCCTACTTCGTGGACAAGGGAGAGGCCGGTGTCTACGACTTCACCCTGAACGAGATCCCCGGCTCCACCGAACGCGACCGCACCTACTGGCGCGACGTCGGCACCATCGACTCGTTCTACGACGCGCACATGGACCTCATCTCGCCCGTGCCGGTGTTCAACCTGTACAACTCCGAATGGCCCATCTACACGCGGCAGAGCATCTCCCCGCCGGCCAAGTTCGTGCGCGGCCAGAAGAACACGGTGGGCACGGCCTTGGATTCGATCGTCGCCAGCGGGGTCGTGATCTCCGGCGGCATCGTGGAAGGCTCCGTGCTGTCCAACGACGTCTACGTCGGTACCTCCAGCCGGGTGCTGGACTCCGTCCTCATGGACAAGGTCAACATCGGTGCGGGGGCCGTCGTCAAGCGCGCCATCATCGACAAGAACGTCAAGGTCCCGGCGGGCGCAGCGATCGGCCTCGACGCCGATCTGGACCGGTCCCGCGGCTTTAAGGTCACCGAATCGGGCATCACTGTCCTGTCGAAGGGGCAGTTCGTGCCCGAACCCGGCGAGCAGGAACGCGCCTTGTCGGCCGCCAACCTGATCCTGGTGCCCGACGCCGTCCGTGCCGCCACGGAGAACTGGCCCGCCATGCGGGAATCGGTGGACAAGGTCGCCGAGGTCCAGGCCGCCGCAGTAGGCGTCCCGGGCGCAGCGTCCCCGAAGGACCGCTGAGCCCGCCGGCCAGCGAGGATTCATAAAGGGCGGGGAGCCCGGTGCCGGCGTCGGACCGGGCTCCCCGCAGGCTGTAAAATTGGGGGAATGAGCTCCCCCGATCTGCAGTCCGATCTGACGCCCGAAGAAATCCAGGCCTGCCTCAAGGTCCTGAACAGCATCCACGTCTATGACGAGGAGCACCCGGACTACGTTTCGGTGCGCAGGGCCACCGGCAAGATGTTCAAGGCCGTCAAGCGTCACCGGCGGGTCAGCAAGCGGGATCTCATCGCCGAAGCGGACCGTGCCGTGATCGCCCAGACGGCGACGGCCGCACCGGACCGGATCGACGACGAAACCCGCGGCAATAAGCTCGCCCCGTCCACGACCGGGAGCATCGCGGGGCACCTGATCAGGTCCCGGCCCTGCTACATCTGCAAACAGCACTACACCCAGGTGGACGCGTTCTACCACCAGCTGTGCCCGGAATGCGCCCTCTTCAGCCACAGCAAGCGGGACGCCCGGACGGACCTGTCCGGACGCCGCGCGCTCCTTACCGGCGGCCGGGCGAAAATCGGCATGTACATCGCGCTGCGTCTGCTCCGCGACGGCGCCCACACCACCATCACCACCCGCTTCCCCAAGGACGCCGCGAGGCGCTTCGCAGCCATGGAGGACAGCGGCGAGTGGCTGCACCGGCTGCGGATCGTGGGCATCGACCTGCGCGACCCCGCCCAGGTCATGGCGCTGACAGATTCCCTGGACGCGGCGGGTCCTCTCGACATCATCATCAATAACGCGGCCCAGACCGTGCGCCGCTCCGGCAACGCGTACAAGCCGCTGGTCGACGCCGAGGACGAACCGCTACCCGCGGCCCTGCAGGCCGCCAACGGCGGGCCGGAACTCGTGACCTTCGGGCACGCCCACGACAAGCACCCGCTGGCCCTGGCCAGCACCGTCCTGGAGCACCCGGTGCTGGCCGGCGACGCCATCACCTCGCTGGCGCTCTCCACCGGCTCCGCTTCGCTGGAGCGGATCGCCGCCGGCACCGCCATCGACGCGGGCGGCCTGGTCCCGGACCTGGCCGCCATCAACAGCTGGACCCAGGTGGTGGACGAGGTGGATCCCCTCGAGATGCTCGAA
Source organism: Arthrobacter sp. 001422645 (assembly GCF_059816125.1). NCBI lineage: Bacteria > Bacillati > Actinomycetota > Actinomycetes > Micrococcales > Micrococcaceae > Arthrobacter > Arthrobacter sp. 001422645. Next base: position 159,059 of record NZ_JCBANT010000006.1, read on the forward strand.
GTCCAGCTGTGCAACGTCACCGCGCCTTTCCTCCTCGTCAGCCGGCTCCGGGGCGCGATGAAACGCTCCACCGCCAAGCGGAAGTACATCGTGAACGTCAGCGCCATGGAAGGCCAGTTCTCCCGCGCCTACAAAGGCCCGGGCCACCCGCACACCAACATGGCCAAGGCCGCGCTGAACATGATGACCCGGACCAGCGCCCAGGAGATGCTGGACGCCGACGGCATCCTCATGACCGCCGTCGATACCGGCTGGATCACTGATGAGCGCCCGCACTACACCAAGGTGCGCCTTATGGAGGAAGGGTTCCACGCCCCCCTCGACCTCGTCGACGGGGCTGCCCGGGTCTACGATCCGATCGTGATGGGCGAATCGGGCGAGGACCAGTACGGCGTTTTCCTGAAGGACTACAAGCCGAGCCCCTGGTAGGCGGCGGCGTCCGGTGCGGGCCTTATGGCCCTAATGGGGTGCCGGGACAGACCGTAACGTGGGTCCACATGAACACAGAGAGCACGCCCGCGCCCGATTTTGGCCTGTCCCTTGACCAGTGCTGGACACTTCTGGAAACGGAAGTTGTGGGGCGGATCGCCCTGATCGTGGACGGCCATCCGGAGATCTTTCCCGTGAACTTCGCGCTGGAGCGCCGCTCCATTGTGTTCCGCACCGCCGGCGGGTCCAAACTGTGGGCCGCGATGACGGCCAAGCCGGTCGCCTTCGAGATCGACGGCTATGATGCCCACGAACAGCAGGCCTGGAGCGTTGTGGCCCGCGGCGAAGCACAGTTGATCGAGAGCCAGCAGGAAAAGGACGCAGTCGATCAACAACTGCTCGAACCGTGGCAGCCGGGCGACAAGGACTACTACGTGCGTCTTGCCCCCAAGGCCATGACCGGGCGCCGGTTCAAGGTCAACCGGCCTGACATGTGGGCCACCCGGCTCTCCGATCCCCGCCGGGCTTCGTTCGAATAGGCGGCATCAGACCGGCAGGACCGCACTACTACCCCCCCCGGAAATTTCCACGGGCGCCTACTTGGCGGCTTTGGCCGCCTTCGTTTCCGGAGAATGGACCACCAGTACGGGGCAATGGGCATGGGCCACCAGCGCAGAGCTCACGGATCCGATCAGCATTCCGCCAAAGCCTCCGTGCCCGCGGCGGCCCACCACCAGCAGGTCGGCGTCCCGGCTGGCCTCAATCAGGGTGTACCTCGGGTGCCCCTGCACGAGCCGCGTTTCGACGTTGGCGGGCCTTGCCGCCCCGAATGCCTTGTCCACTGTCTCTTGGAGGATTTCGCCGGCACGGACGTCGAAGTCGTCGATGCCCATGGCGACGTAACCGTCGTACACGGGAGGGACGTCCCAGCTGGCCATGGCGACCAGCGTGGCCGAGAGCGGCCCGGCGAGGCTTTGTGCCTGGCGCAGCGCCTCCACCGAAGCATCGGAGCCGTCAACCCCCACCACGATGGTCCGGATGTCCCTGGCTTCGGTCATTGCTGATCCCTTCGTCGTACAGCTGGCGCGTCCAGCCTACAATGACCGGCCAGCCACGACGACGGCTAGGGCCATATGTCCTAGGCGCGGTTTGCACGAGATGTCCCGGCGGGACCAAGGACCCTTGCCGGGGTCCCCGGCAGGGGCAAGAATTGCAGTCGTCGGTGGTAAACCACTCGCAGGGGGCAACCCGCAGGGACCGTCAGTTCCCGGGCGACCAGGGCGAACAGCGACAGCGGCGCCCAAGTCGGCGACAATGGAGTCAGCGGACGCGCAGGTATGATCTGCGGACAGGCTGGGGACCACCGCACCATATGTGGCGGCGCAAGCCGCCGGAGGGAGAATCATGATTGCCTGGGCAGAAGCAGGTCTCACTGCACCCGACGGGGCGCGGGCCGTCATACGTGTCTTCATCCTGGATGACCACGAACTCGTCCGGCGCGGCCTTCAGGAGCTTCTTGAGGGTGAAGGCTTCCAGGTGGTGGGAAGTTCGGGTTCAGCCGTGGAGGCGACCCGCCGGATTCCCGCTCTTCATCCTGACGTCTGTGTCCTGGATGCCAGGCTTCCGGACGGGACCGGAATTGAGGTCTGCCGTGACGTGCGCTCGGTAGACCCATCGCTGAACTGCATTATTCTGACCAGTTTCGACGACGAACAAGCGCTGCGCGGGGCCGTCCTGGCTGGCGCGAGGGGCTATGTCCTGAAAGAAATTGGCGGCACGGACCTGATCGGTGCATTGCGCCGGGCGGCGGCAGGCGAGTCGCTCTTCGAGGAGGGCGTAGCCGCCGGCGTCGTGGAGAGCCTGGTGGAGGCTGAAGAAGTGGACCCCCGGACGTCTTCCCTCACACCCCAGGAGCGCCGGGTGCTGGAGCTGGTGGGCGGCGGACTCACCAACCGCCAGATCGCTGCGGAAATGTTCCTTGCGGAGAAGACGGTCAAGAACTATGTCTCCTCACTGCTGGCCAAGCTGGGCTTCGAACGGAGGACCCAAGCCGCCGTGTTCATCGCCGGACCGGCGTCGCCTGTGCAACCCGCAGGCCAGGCCGAGAGTCACCGCACCCACAGCGTCCGCTAGCCGGCAGCCGCCGCTCGCGGCTGTAGCTGACCGCGCATCCTGACCGCGCATCCTGACAGCGCACCTGAGGATGTCCGCTCCTAGAGCGGCACCGACCACTCAAGGCTCGTGCCGGTATCCGGGGCGCTGACGATCGAGCATTCGCCGTCAAGCATCCTGGCGCGGTCTTCCAGGTTGGCCAGTCCCCTGCGCTTTTCCGGTTCGGCGAAGCCCGCACCGTTGTCCGTGATGACAACCGTGACCCGCCCCTTGACGACGCCGACCGACACGGAGATGGCATCCGCCCCGGAATGCCTGATGGCGTTGCTGAGGCCCTCCGAGACCACGGCCACAACATTGTCCGCCTTGTCCGGCGTGACCGCGTCCACCGGGCCCGTCAGGGTCAGCCGCGGTGTGAACGGCATGGACTTCGCCGAGCTGCGGGTCACCCGCCGGATCCGGCCGCTGAGCAGTTCCGTTTCACCGCTGCTGCTCTTGAGCGAGTAAATGGTGTCCCGCAGGCTCCGGATCGCCTCGTCAAGCTCACCGGTGATGGTTCGGATCCTTTCGGTGGCGAGCTCGTCCTTGGTGAAGCGGGTCAGGCTCTGGACGCTCAGTCCCGCCGCGAACAGCCGCTGGATGACAAGATCGTGAAGGTCACGGGCGATGCGGTCCCGGTCAGTGAACACCAGCAGCTCCTCCCGGAGCCGGTGGACGCGGGCAAGCTCAAGGGCGAGGGCCACATGGGAACCGAAGACGGCCCCCATTTCGATGTCCGTGCGGGCGAAATGGAGCGCGTCCGGATCCCGGACCAGCACCAGGAGCCCGTGATGCGCTCCCTGCGTGCTCAGCGCCACCGCCAGCAGTGGCCCGGTGATCCCGCCGTCGATCTCTCCGAACAGAGCGGAGGCGTCTTCAAGGACAACAGGCTCTCCGCCTTCGAGGACACTTTCCAGCAGCGGCGAATCCAGTCGCAGAGAGCGGCCGGAGAACTGTGAACCACGCTTGCCGGCGACGCCGGCCACAATATGGCCCGAGGCGTCCCCGGCGGCCGCCACCAGCAGCGCGAGCTGGGAGCCGGATTCCTGCAGTGCCCTGCTGGCGATGGGATCCAGTCCCCCGGAGGTGTAGTCGCGGTCGCTGCTGAGCATGAGCCCGGAAACGTCCATACAGGCTTCCAGCCAGCGGGCCCGGCGCCGGGCGTCGTCATAGAGGCGGGCGTTCTCGATGGCCACGCCCGCGGCGGCGGCCAGCGCGACGGCCAGGCCCTCGTCCTCGGCCGTGAAGTCGCTGCCGTCTTCCTTTTCCGTCAGGTAGAGGTTGCCGAAGACCACGTCCCGGACCCGCACCGGGACACCGAGGAAGGACTTCATGGGGGGATGGTTCGCCGGGAAGCCGTAGGATTCCAGATGCTGGCGCAGGTCATGGAGCCTGAGGGGCCGGGGCTCGGAAATCAGCAGACCCAGGACGCCGTGGCCGGTTGGCAGCGGCCCGATCCGGTGGGCGAGTTCCTCGTCAATGCCGACAGTGATGAAGTGGCTGAGTGCGCGGTCATCGCCGATGACGCCCAAGGCGCCATAGCGGGCATGAAGAAGCCGGCAGGCGGACTCCACCACGCGCTCCAGCACGGCGTCCAGGCTGAGGTCCTCGGCGACAGCCACGACTGCTTCCAGCAGCCCGGCCATGCGTTCCTGGGACTGGAGGAGTTCCTCGGCCCTGGACACGAAACCCCGGAGGACACCGTCAACCATGGGTTGTGGCTCCGTGGCGGTCTGGTCCGGGCGGTCCCCCATTGAATGCATGCTCATGGCCCCAATTCGATACAAACGAACGCGACGATCGTCAACGCTGACGATGGTGATGCCAGAATACCCCGTGGCGGGCACAAAGACCCGGGTAGCCGGACGATCTGCCCGGGATTGTGACCTTATCCCCTACCCCGCTGCCGCCGGGCGGGCGTAGGCTCGGCGGCATGAGTACTGATCCCAACCCGGGCAAACACCAGCAGGCACACGAAGTTGAGAACCTTGACCACCATGAATGCTGGCGTCTGCTACGCGGCGTCAGCGTGGGTCGGCTCGCGGTGTGGGTGGATGACCATCCTGATATCTTCCCGATCAATTACAAGGTGGACCACGGCACTCTGGTGTTCCGCACGGCGGACGGCACCAAGCTGCAGGCGGCCACGGCAGACACACCCGTGGCACTGGAGGCCGACGGTATCGACGCTGACTCCGGCGTCGCCTGGAGTGTGGTGATCAAGGGACAGGCAGCACCGGTGCAGAACCAGCAGGAGGTCCTGGACACCGTGGGGCTCCTCCTGTTCCCGTGGCAGGCGGGCAAGAAGGAACACTTCGTCCGGATCACTCCGGACACCGTTACGGGACGCCGCTTCAAGGTGGTCCCCCCGCTGACCTGGTGGACGCCGCTGGATGACGCCACCCGCTCCGGCCTGGAATAACACTTAAACCCGTTGCGCTATCACTTGTTGCTGTTCTGGGGCCTCAGAACAGCATTAGGTGATAGCGCATCAGCGAGATGAGGTCGGGAATCAGGCCAGGCGGGTGATCTCCACCGTGACGCTGAGGGCGGAGCCGCCCCCGCCGGACAGGATTCCCTTAAGCGGGGGCACGTCGCGGTAATCCCGGCCGCGTGCCACAGTCACGTGGAAATCGCCGGCCGGTTTGTGGTTGGTGGGGTCCCAGCTGCGCCATTCGCCGTCCCACCATTCCAGCCAGGCGTGGGACTGTCCCGCGACCGTCTCGCCGAGGTCCGCCGTCGACCGCGGGTGCAGGTAACCGGACACATACCGGGCAGGGATGCCCCGGCTCCGCAGCGCGCCGATGGCGAGGTGCGCCAGGTCCTGGCAGACGCCCTGGCGCTGGTTCCAGGCCTGTTCTGCGTTCGTGGTGACGCCGGTGGAGCCCTTCATGTAGGTCATTTCGCCGCGCATCCATTCGAAGATCGCCATGGCGGCCTCATGCGGGTTGCGGTCCCCGACGACGCCGGGAATGATTCCGAGCACTTCGGTGCCCGGCCCGGTGAGCTGCGACTGCGGAATCCAGTCGCTGAACTTGTTGAGGGTGTCCGGGGAGTCGAGGACGTCCCAGCCGACGATGTCCGCCTCGGCCGGGATCCGCTCCACCCGGTGCACCTCGACTGTGGTGGTCGACAGGACTTCCAGGTGCTCGTGCGGCATCTGCATGTCGAAGGCGGTGACCCGGGTGCCCCAGTAGTCGCGGTAGCTGCTCAACGACGCCTGGGACGGCGAGACCTTCAGCGAGGATTCCAGCACCACCTGCTGGGGGTCCGTTAGCGGGGTCATCCGGGCCTCGTTGTAGGACAGTGTGACCCGCTTGTTGTATTTGTACGCCGTCTTGTGGATGATACTCAGCCGGGTCATGAAACTTCTCCCACCCAGGCCAGTTCGTCTGCCTGATTGAAGTACTTACGGGAAATGGCGTCCGAAGCCTGCGAGACGGCCTTCTGGACACGTTCCATGTGCTCGGGCAGCTCCGACATCAGGTCGTCGGTGCGGTGGAACTCGAGGAAGGTGCGGGCCTGGCCCACGATCCGGCGGGCGTCATTGATAAAGCCGACGCGCTGGGCCGAGGGGTCCAGCTTCGCGAGGCATTCATCGGCGTCACGCAGCGCATACACGATGGAGCGCGGGAACAGACGGTCCAGGAGCAGGAACTCGGCGGCGTGCTGGTCGCCGAAGGCTGCCCGGCGGGTGCGCAGGAACGATTCGTAGGCGCCGGCGCAGCGGAGCATGTTCACCCACGACATCCCGGCGGAGAGCACGTCCCGGGTGGAGAGCATCCGGGCGGTCATGTCGGCGCGTTCCAGGGAGCGGCCCAGGACCAGGAACTGCCAGCTTTCGTCGTGGCTGACCGTGGTGTCCGCGAGGCCGCTGACCATGGCCGTGCGTTCCAGCACCCAGTTGCAGAATCGGTAGGTGCCCACGACGTCCTTGCGGTGCTGGTTCAGCCCGTAATACGTGGTGTTCAGGCTCTCCCAGAGCCCGGACGACACGGTTTCCCGGGCGCGGCGGGCGTTCTCCCGCGCCGCGCCGAGGGAACCGGCGATGGACGTGGCGCTCTGCTTGTCATAGGCGAGGGCGTTGAGCAGTTCCGGCAGGCCGAAGTCCTCGCTCTGCGCCCGGGCGCCCATCACGGCCAGGAGTTCCTGCGCCACGCTGCGCTGTTCCTCCATGGGCAGGTGGTTGAGCCGCTCAAGGTGGACGTCGAGGATCCGGGCGGTGCCGTCGGCCCGTTCGACGTAGCGGCCGATCCAAAACAGTGACTCGGCGATACGGCTAAGCATTCGCGGTTACCTCCAGCGCATCGGAAATCTGAAAAGGGCAGGTCAGCGGAACAGTGTGTGGCAGGGTGCCGGGGGTCATTGCTGCTGCTCCTTCTGGCTATCGCGCCAGTTGCTTTCGACGGGCCAGACCGAAACCCGTTCGCGGACCGTGATGGCCTGGCGGGGCAGGGTCTCCACGGGCACCTCGGGGGAATCCGCCAGCACCCATGTGTCCTTGGAACCGCCGCCCTGGCTGGAGTTCACGATCAGGGAGCCTTCCTTGAGCGCCACCCGGGTCAGCCCGCCGGGGAGGACCCAGACGTCGTCGCCGTCGTTAACCGCGAAGGGGCGCAGGTCCACGTGCCGCGGGCCGAACTTGTCGCCGCTGAGGGTGGGCACGGTGGACAACTGCAGGACCGGCTGCGCGATCCAGCCGCGGGGGTCCGCGATGACGCGCTTGCGCAGCGCATCGAGTTCGTCTTTGGAGGCATCCGGGCCGATCACGAGGCCCTTGCCGCCGGAACCGTCCACGGGCTTGACCACCAGTTCGTCCAGGCGGTCCAGGACCTCTTCCCGGGCTTCCTTCTCCTCCAGCCGGAACGTATCCACGTTGGCGATCACGGGCTCTTCGCTGAGGTAGTAGCGGATCAAGTCAGGGACGTAGCTGTAGACCAGTTTGTCGTCGGCGACGCCGTTGCCCACGGCATTGGCGATGGTGACGCCGCCGGCGCGGGCTGCATTGACCAGGCCCGGGCAGCCGAGCATCGAGTCGGCCCGGAACTGCAGCGGATCCAGGAACTCGTCGTCGATGCGCTTGTAGATCACGTCGACGCGCTGCTCACCGGCGGTGGTGCGCATGTAGACGCGGTTGCCGCGGCAGATCAGGTCGCGCCCCTCGACGAGTTCCACGCCCATGAGGCCGGCGAGCAGGGTGTGCTCGAAATAGGCGCTGTTGAAGACGCCGGGGGTCAGGACCACCACGGTGGGGTCGTCGACGCCTGACGGTGCCGTCTTGCGCAGGGCGGAGAGGAGCCGGCGCGGGTATTCCTCGACCGGCCGGATCAGCTGCTGGCCGAATGCCTCGGGCAGGCCCTTGGCCATGGCGCGGCGGTTCTCCAGGACGTAGCTGACGCCGGAGGGCACGCGGACGTTGTCCTCGAGGACACGGAAGGTCCCGGCGGCGTCGCGGACGACGTCGATGCCGGAAATGTGGACGCGGACGCCGCCGGCCGGCTCGAAGCCGTGCACCTGGCGGTGGAAGTGGGCGCTGGTGGTGACGAGCTGGCGCGGGATGACGCCGTCGGTCACCACGGCCATCTTGTCGTAGACGTCGTTGAGGAACGCCTCCAGCGCCCGCACGCGCTGCGCGACGCCCTGCTCCAGCACGGTCCACTCATCGGCCGGGATGACGCGCGGCACGATGTCCAGCGGAAAGGGCCGCTCCTCCCCCGCGAAGTCGAACGTGACGCCGCGGTCCAGGAAGGTCCGTGCCATGGAATCGGCGCGGGCGGTGACATCAGCGAGCGAGAGTTCACGCAAAGCCCCGGCAACCTGCCCGTAGGACTTCCTGGGCTCCTGCCCGGGGGTAAACATCTCGTCGTAGGCGCCGGTACGTTCGGCGGCCACGGAGTAATCCTGGAATAGGTCAGACATGGTCACTAGACAATCACCTTTTTGTTGCGAAATCATTTCCATGCCCGCCGGAGCGTGGCGCCGGGCAGCAGGAATCCGCCGGGCGTGGCGCTGTCCGCTGGCCGGAAACCGGAGCTGACCGCGGGGCGGCCGCCGTGGCGCGTGCGGGCTTTTCCGCGCAGTTGGGGCAAGGTTGGTGCGTGCCACCGAAAATTCCCCACCCGCTGCCCAGGGCCAAGCCGCTGCCGGGCCTGGTCCCCGGGCTGCTGGCCGCGGCAGCCGCCGTCGTGCTGTCGCTGACCGTCCACGCCCTGGTTCCCGTGCTCCCGGCGATGACGCTGGCCGTGGCGTTCGGGCTCCTCGCCGCCAACGTCCCGGGGCTGTCAGGCTGGACGGCGGGCCCGGGCCGGCCAGGTCTGGACTTCGCCGGCAGGCACCTGATGCGCGCCGGAATCGTGGTCCTCGGCCTGAAAGTCAGCCTCGTGGACGTGCTGGGCCTGGGCTGGAGCGCGCTGCTGCTGATCACGGGCGTGGTGCTGGCCGCCTTCGCCGGAACCTACGGCATCAGCAGGCTGTTCCGGCTGCCGCCGCACGTGTCGCTGCTGATCGCCACCGGCTTCTCCATCTGCGGGGCCTCGGCCATCGGGGCGATGGCCGCGGTGCGCCGGATCCGGCAGCACGACACCGTGCTCCCGGTGGCCCTGGTGACACTGTGCGGCACCCTGGCCATCGGTGTGCTCCCGCTGCTCATCCAGCCGCTGGGCCTGACTCCGGAGGTTTTCGGGGCCTGGGCCGGGGCGTCCGTGCACGACGTCGGACAGGTGGTGGCCACCGCGCAGACCGCCGGGGCCTCGGCACTGGCGGTCGCCGTCGTCGTGAAACTCACCCGGGTGATCCTCCTGGCCCCCATGGTCGCCGCCGCGGGCCTGCACCACCGCAGCACCGCCGACGCCGGCACCGGCCTGAAGCGGCCGCCCATCGTCCCGCTGTTCGTCCTCGGCTTCGTCGCCCTGGCGGCGCTGCGCACCACGGGCTGGCTCTCCCCCGCCGTGCTCGACGCCGCCGCGGTGCTTCAGGACATCCTGCTGGGGATGGCGCTGTTCGGCCTCGGATCGGCGGTGCGGGTGGGCCAGCTGATCCACACCGGGGCGCGGGCGTTGCTGGCCGCTCTGGCGTCGTGGCTGCTGATTGCCGCGCTGGGGCTGGGCGCCGCGTTCCTCATGATTAGATAGCTGGGTGTCGAACCAGAACCTGCGCCGCGATGAAGCCGCAACCCGCTCAGCCCTGATTACCACCCACAGCTACGACGTCTCCCTGGACGTCCGCCAGGCTGCGGATCCGGACGTCGCCGGGTACACGAGCCGCAGCGTCATCAACTTCTCCGCCGGCCAACCCGGGTCCTCCACGTTCCTGGACTTCATCAGCAGCCAGGTGCACAGCGTCTTCCTCAACGGCAAGGGACTCCCGGTCGCCGACGTCGTGGACGGCTCCCGGATCCGGCTGGACAACCTCCAGGCGGAGAACCAGGTCACCGTCACGGGCACCGCGCTGTACAGCACTTCCGGGGAGGGCATGCACCGCTTCTTCGACCCCGCCGACGGCCAGTGCTACCTCTACACCCAGTACGAGCCCGCCGACGCCCGCCGGGTCTTCGCCAACTTTGAGCAGCCCGACCTGAAGGCGGAATTCACCTTCCACGTCATGGCGCCCTCAGCCTGGCAGGTGTCCTCCAACGGCGTCGAAACCCGGCGCGCGCAGCTCACCAGCGATCCCGACACCAGCCGCTGGGACTTCGCCCCCACGAAGGCGATGTCCACCTACATCACCACGGTGCTGGCCGGCCCGTACTTCAAGGCCGAGGACTCCTGGCGCGGGACGCTCACTGACGGATCCGTCTTGGACGTGCCCCTGGCCCTTTACTGCCGTGCCTCGATGGCGCCGTCCTTCGACCCCGAGGCACTCTTCACCCTCACCAAGAACGGCCTGGACTTCTTCAACGAACTCTTCGACTTCCCGTACCCGTGGGGCAAGTACGACCAGGCCTTCGTGCCCGAGTACAACCTCGGCGCCATGGAGAACCCGGGCCTGGTGACGTTCACGGAAAACTACGTCTTCACTTCACGGGCCGCGGATTCGCAGTACCAGGCCCGCGCCAACACCCTGCTGCACGAGATGGCCCACATGTGGTTCGGCGACCTCGTCACGATGCAGTGGTGGGACGACCTGTGGCTCAAGGAGTCCTTCGCGGACTACATGGGCACCCTCGGCGTGGACCGCACTACGGACTGGGACACAGCCTGGGTGAACTTCGCCAACAACCGCAAGGCGTGGGCCTACGTGCAGGACCAGCTGCCGACGACGCACCCGATCGTCGCCGACATCCCCGATCTCGAGGCAGCCAAACAGAACTTCGACGGCATCACGTACGCCAAGGGCGCCTCGGTGCTCAAGCAGCTGGTCGCGTACGTGGGTTTCGAGGCCTTCGTCGCCGGTTCGCGCCGGTACTTCAAGGACCATGCCTACGGGAACACCACCCTGGCCGACCTGCTCGCCGCGCTCAGCGCCGCCTCCGGCCGGGACCTCGCGGACTGGGCCCGCCAGTGGCTGCAGACCTCGGGCATCTCCACCCTCACCACCGGGATTGAAGAGCACGACGGCGTCCTCGGTGCCGTCACCCTTTTCCAGGACGCCGAGGACCCGACGACGGGCCGGCAGGAGCCGCGGCCGCACCGGCTGCGTATCGGCCTGTACGAGATGGACGACGCCGGCGCCCTGGTCCGCACGGACAGCGTCGAGACCGACGTCACCGGCGCCCGGACCGACGTGCCGGCCCTCGCCGGCAGGCCGCGGCCGGCCCTGATGCTGGTCAACGACGATGACCTGAGCTACGCCAAAGTGCGGCTGGACCCGCGCTCCGAGGCCACGGTCCGGAACTCGCTTAGTTCACTCACGGATCCGATGGCCCGGGCCCTGTGCTGGACCGCGCTCTGGGATTCCGCGCGTGACGCCGTCACGCCGTCCGCCCTGTACGTGGACGCCGTGCAGCGCTTCGGTCCCGCGGAGGCCGGCATCGGTGTGCTGCTGAACGTCCTGGGCAATGCCTCCACGGCCATTGAACGCTACGTCCCCGAGGCGAAGCGGGCCGGTGTCCGCCGCGGGTTCTTGTCCATGGCGGCCGACGAGCTCCAGCGTGCCGCACCGGGGTCCGACCAGCAGCTGGCGTGGGCGCGCACGGTTGCCGCGACCAGCCGGTTCGATGACAGCCGGCTCGACCTGCTCCGCGGGATCCTGGACGGCAGCACGGTCATTGAGGGCCTGTCCGTGGATGCGGAGCTCCGGTGGAACCTCTGGCACGCCTTGGCCGCCCACGGGCAAGCCACCGCCGAGCAGCTCGACGGGGAGCTGAGCAGGGACAACACTGCCGCCGGCAAATCCGGGCATGCCACCGCCCTCGCAGCCCGCCCGGATGCGGCGGTCAAGGAGGCAGCCTGGAATGAGGCCGTGCATGGCACGTCGCTGTCCAACCAGTTGCTCAGCGCGACCATCGCCGGTTTCAACACCGGCCCGGCGGCGCTGCTGCAGGGCTTCACTGATCGGTATTTCGACTGCCTGGAGGACGTATGGGCCGGGCGCAGCATCGAGATTGCCAGCCGGATCGTCCGCGGGCTCTACCCGGCAGGGCAGGACCTCGGCGGCGGCACCCCGGACTCACACCCCGTCATCATCCGGACGGATGAGTGGCTTGCCGGACACCAGGACGCCCCGCGGGCACTGCGCCGCATCATCATCGAACAGCGCAGCCACCTGCACCGCGCCCTCGAGGCGCAGGCGCTGCCCGCGAACACCCCGTCCGCTGCTCCGTAACCGCTGTATGCGAGGCGCCCGGCCACCCATCTGACACGTACGGCCGCTAAGCGGGTCGGTGTAGCGGCCACTTGTGGTGAATCGGTCACGAGCGCATCCCGCGGTGCGCACTTCTGACACGTACGGCCGCTAAGCGGGTCGGTGTAGCGGCCAGTTGTGGTGAATCGGTCACGAGCGCCGCCCGGCCGGCCACCCATCTGACACGAATGGCCGTTACCCGAGGCGCCCTGAGGGCAGCGGCGGCTCAGTCGGGGGGCCGGTGGGATGCAATCTGTGGGGCGCGCGGGGGCCTACGGGACCCGGTGCAGCCACTCCGCGGTACCGAACTTGGCCTCGACCCGCTGATGGGCCGCTGCGATTTCGCCGTCGGTGAGCTCCGACGGCGTCGCCGCGTAGCGTTCCGCGAAGACGTCCATCATGGCCGCGACGATCTCGGACCGCGCCAGGCCCGTCTGCCGGCGGAGGGGATCCACCCGCTTCTTCGCGCTCCGCGTGCCCTTGTCTGAGAGCTTCTCCTTGCCGATCCGCAGGACCTCCACCATCTTGTCCGCGTCGATGTCGTAGCTCATGGTGACGTGGTGCAGCATGCCGCCGTTCGCGAGCCGCTTCTGCGCGGCGCCGCCGATTTTTCCCTGCTCGGTGGCGATGTCGTTCAGGGGCACATAAAAGGCGCTGATGCCCATCTTCTCAAGGGCAGCCATCACCCACGCGTCCAGGAAGCCGTAGGAGTCAGCGAAGCTGATGCCGTCCACGAGGGTCTGCGGCACGTACAGGGAGTACGTGATGCAGTTGCCGGCCTCCATGAACATCGCTCCCCCGCCGCTGATCCGGCGGACCACGCTGATGCCGTGGCGTTCGACGCCGGCGGGGTCCAGTTCGTTGCGGACGGACTGGAAGCTGCCGATCACCACGGACGGCTCTTCCCAATCCCAGAACCGCAGCGTCGGGTTGCGGCGGCCCGCGCCGACCTCTTCGGTCAGGACCTCGTCAAGGGCCACGTTCACGTGGGTGGGCAGCACGGAGGGCCCGATGATGTTCCAGTGATGGTCCGCCCAGCCGGTGGCCTTGGCCAGGGCGCGGCGGACGGTGACCGCCACGGCGTCGGCGGAAAAGCCGAACAGGACGGCGTCGGCGGGCAGGGCCGCGGCCACGGCGGCGGAGATGTCCGCCGCAGCGGAGTCCGCCGGGAGGCCGGTGAGTGCCCGGTTGATCTCCAGCAGCGCCTCGTCCGGCTCCAGGAAGAAGTCGCCGCTGAGCGAGACGTTCGTCAGGACGCGGTCGACGAAGTCGAAGTCGGCGACTACCAGTTTGCCGCCGGGGACCTTGTACTCCCCGTGGCGGCGGGTACCGCCGTCGTCAGCGTTGCTGGGACCGGGAACGGGGCGAAGGGTCGTCATGACCTTAATCCTGCCACGCCGCGGCGTTCTGGAGGCACCATGGTGGCAGACGCAAAAAGCCCGCACCGTAACCGGTGCGGGCTTTTCCTTAAGACCTTGGGGAAGAAGTTACTTCTTGCCGCCGAAGCCCTTGAAGCGAGCGTTGAAGCGCTCGACGCGGCCTGCAGAGTCCATGATGCGCTGCTTGCCCGTGTAGAACGGGTGGGACTCGGAGGAGATTTCGACGTCGATGACCGGGTAGGTGTTTCCGTCTTCCCACTCGATGGTCTTCTTGGAAGACACAGTGGACTTGGTCAGGAACTTGACGCCGGAAGCCAGGTCGTTGAAAACAACAGCTTCGTACTTCGGGTGAGTATTGGACTTCATAATTGGACCTTTGTTCGCACAACTGGATTTTGCCAGTTGCCAGGTATGAATGGGATGGCCGGCGGAATGCACCGGACGGCCAGCTACCCATCATAGCGGAAAACCGGCGCCTTCGCCGCCTGACCAGCGGCGCGGTGCAGGGCCGTGCGGAGCCTTGCCTGCAGGAGGTGCGGCTGCGTGCTTCAGTTGCGCGGCCGAAGTTCCCAGAACGCCACGGCGGACGCCGCGGCGACGTTGAGCGAGTCAACGCCCGCGCGCATGGGGATCTTCACGGCGAGGTCGACGGCGGCGAGGGTGCCCGCGCTCATCCCGGCACCCTCGGTGCCAAGGACCAGTGCGAGCCGCTCCGGCTGGCGGGCGGCCAGCTCATCGAGGTCCACGGCGTCGCCTGTGAGCTCCAAGGCGGCCACAGTGAAGCCCTGGTCGCGGAGAACCTGCAGGTCCCCCGGCCAGTTTTCCAGCCGCGCCCACGGCACCTGGAACACCGTTCCCATGCTGACCCGGACACTGCGGCGGTACAGCGGATCCCCGCAGCGCGGCGAGACCAGGACGGCGTCGACGCCCAGGGCCGCGGCGGAACGGAAGATCGCGCCGACGTTGGTGTGGTCCACAATGTCCTCCAGCACGGCGACCCTCCGCGCCCCGGCGAGGAGTTCGGGCAGCGGCACCGGGTCGGGGCGCTGCATGGCCGCCATCGCGCCGCGGTGGAGGTGGAAGCCGGTGATGTCCTCGAGGAGCGCGGCGGAACCGATATAGACAGGGACGTCAGGGTGCTGCTCGAAGACGTCCGCGAGATCCTCGAGCCATTTCTCGGCGAGGAAGAACGACCGCGGCCGGTGCCCCGCGGCGAGGGCGCGGCGGAGCACCCGGGAGGACTCGGCGATGTACATGCCCTCGGCGGGTTCACGGAGCTTGCGCAGGTGCACATCGGTGAGCCGGGTGTAGTCGGAGACCCGCGGGTCGTCGGCGGAGTCAAGGTGGTGGAAAGTCACTGGCGGGCCATTTCAGCGGGAGGTATCAGTGGAATATGTGGGGGGATTACTAGGAGCCGTGGGACCGGGTCACTTGAACAGGTTGGCGATCATGAACCCCAGGGCGACGAGGCCCAGGACGAAGATGACCCCGCGCAGGACCACCGGGGACAGCCGGCGGCCGACTTTGGAGCCGATCACACCGCCGATCAGCGAGCTCACGGCGATCAGCCCGACGACGGTCCAGTCGATCCGGCCGAACGCGAAGAGCAGGTAGGAGACTGCGGCGACGACGTTCACGCCGAGGACCAGGATGTTCTTCATGGCGTTGGCGTTCTGCATGGTCCCGGTCATAAAGACGCCCAGGATCCCGACCAGCAGGATGCCCTGCGCTGCGACGAAGTATCCGCCGTACACGCCGGCAAGATACACCAGGACCACCAGGATGACGCTGTGGCCGCGGTCCCGGATGGCGTGCTCGGGGTTCTGTTCCCGGTTACGGACCCACTGCTGCAGCTTGGGCTGGAAGGCCACCATCAGCAGGGCGACCACGATCAGGACGGGGGCGGCGTAGTGGAAGACTTCCTCGGGCAGGTGCAGCAGCAGGTAGGCCCCGGTAACGCCGCCCAGGAGCGAGGCTGGCAGTAGCTTAAGCAGTTGCTTCCCGCGTCCGGTGAGCTCCTTGCGGTAGCCCCACGCGCCGGTGGCGTTCCCGGCCACGAGGCCCATCGCGTTGCTGATGGACGCAGTGACGGGCGCGTAGCCGAGGGCGATCAGCACCGGGAAGGTCACCAGGGTGCCGGAACCGACGACGCTGTTGATAGTGCCGGCCCACAGCCCGGCAAAGAAGATGAAGACGCTACTGAGGAACTCCACGCGCTGTCAGCGGCCCGCTCAGCGGCGGGCGGTGGCCGTGTACCGGCCGGCGGTGACACTGACGTCCAGGGGCAGCCCGAAGGTCTCGCTCAGGTTCTCCGCGGTGAGGACGCCTTCGATCGGACCCTGGGCCACCACGCCGCCGTCGCGCAGCAGCATGGCGTGCGTGAAACCGGGCGGAACCTCTTCGAGGTGGTGGGTGACCAGGACGATCGCCGGGGCGGTCTCGTCGCGGGCCAGTTCACTGAGTCGGTAGACGAGGTCCTCGCGGCCGGTCAGGTCCAGTCCGGCGGCGGGTTCGTCGAGGAGCAGCAGTTCAGGGTCGGTCATCAGGGCGCGGGCGATCTGCACGCGTTTGCGCTCACCCTCGGAGAGCGACGCGAAAGGCCGGTTGAGCAGCGGACCCATACCCCACTCGTTCAGCAGGGAGAAGGCGCGGCGTTCGTCGTCCTTTTCGTAACCCTCGCGCCAGCGTCCGGTGACCCCGTAGGCGGCGGTCACGACGACGTTGAGGACCTTCTCGTGTTCCGGGATCTGGTTGGCCAGGGCTGCCGAGGACAGGCCGATCCGGGGCCGGAGTTCGAACACGTCGACGGCGCCGAGAATCTCCTCAAGGATGCCGGCCATCCCGGTGGTGGGGTGGAGCCGCGCAGCGGCGATCTGCAGGAGAGTGGTCTTGCCGGCACCGTTGGGACCCAGGATCACCCAACGCTCGCCTTCCCGGACCTGCCAGTCGACCTTGTCCAGGAGGGTTTTTGCCCCACGCACAACGCTGACGGCGGCCAATTCAAGAACATCACTCATAGGAGTAGACACTAGGACATAAAAGCGGGCGACTGATAACCGGAACGCCGTGCCCGCGCCGGGGGCTGGTCCGGCGCCCGCGGCCGGGCCGCGGAGGCGTCACCGGAGCGCAACGAATTCGGATCCCGATCCGCCTGATCGCTAGGATTGCAGACATGACCCTCAAGGTGACCGCAGTGAGCTATGCCCCGAAACTGACCCTTCCCGAGGTGCAGCGGCTCCGGTCGCTGCTCACCGCTGCGGGTCTGACGCTCGACGCCGAGACGCGCACCGGCGACTCCCGCTACGAGGTCTACACAGTGGACGGCAGCGTTGACCCGGCCGCCGGCGCGGACGACAGAGCAACCGCAGTGGCAGCACTCGCCGGACTCCGCGGCGCGGCGACGGAAAACCTGCCCGCCGGAGTGGACACGGCCATTGTCCCCGCCTCTCTGCGGAATGCGCAGCGGAAGTTCCTCATCCTGGACGTGGATTCCACCCTGATCCAGCAGGAAGTGATCGAACTCCTGGCCGCCTACGCCGGCAAGCGTGAAGAAGTGACCGCCGTGACGGAGGCCGCCATGCGCGGCGAGCTGGATTTCGCCGAGAGCCTGCACGCACGGGTGGCGGTACTCGCCGGGCTGCCCGCCGACGTCGTCGATTCCGTGCGTGCCGAAGTGACGCTGAGTCTCGGCGCGGCGGAACTCGTGGCCGCTTTCCAGGCCGCGGGCCACGTGGTGGCCGTCATCTCCGGCGGATTCAACCAGATCCTGCAGCCGATTGCCGAGGGACTGGGACTCGACTACTGGATCGCCAATGAACTTGAAATCGCCGACGGCGCCCTGACCGGGAAAGTGACCGGCGAGGTGATTGACCGGGCGGCGAAGGAGAAATACCTGCGCGAATGGGCCGCCAGGGAAGGCATCCCGATGGCCCACACGATTGCCGTGGGCGACGGCGCCAACGACCTGGACATGCTCGGTGCCGCGGGGATCGGCGTGGCGTTCAACGCGAAGCCGGCGGTTCGCGCGGTGGCGGACGCCGCCGTGAACCTGCCGTACCTCGACGTCGTACGGCACATCGCCGGCGTGTGAGGGGCACTGACACTAAGGAAGGCCGGGGCAGTTGCCCCGGCCTTCCTTAGTGTCGCGTGATAGTCGCGTGTTCGGCGTATACGGCCGGTCCTTAGTTCCTGCTCTTGTCGAAGTAGTCGGACCCGCCGACGTACTCGGTGTGGCCGGACTCGACGTCGGCGGTGACCATTTTGGCGACCTCGGCGGCGAATTCCGTGACCGAGTACAGCTTCCCGGCCTCGGCGCGGCGGGCTTCGATGGCGCCCGGGTTGGAGCGGTCCAGCAGGGTGGCCGTGACGGTGCCCTCGATCATGTCGCCGGAGACGACCACCAGGGAGATGCCCTTCTCGGCCAGGTTCGGAACGAGGCCGCGGAGTGCATCCTCGCCTGCGCGCTTGCTGCGTGCCACCGGCTCGTAGTCAGGCATGGTGGGCACGGTGTTGATGAAGTGGGCCTGGTGGCTGGTCACGAAGACCACCCGGGATCCCTCGGGCATCAGCGGCACGGCGGCGTTGAGCATGTTCACCTGGGCGTCGCGGTTGAGCTTGAGGGCGTAGCCCTCCTCCATGCCCGATTCCATGCCCCCGGAGGCGTTGAGGACCAGGACGTCGAGCGATCCGAAGTTCTCCATCGCGGCGCTGGCCAGGGCCTGAACGCCCTCCTGGGTGGTGAGGTCGGCGCCCACGGCTGCGGCACGGCCGCCGGCGGCCTCGATCTCGGCAACCACCTTGTTGGCACGCGGGGCCTTCTGGCGGTAATTCACGACGACGGCGGCGCCCTCGCCGGCGAGGATCTTGGCGACTTCAGCGCCGATGCCGCGCGATGAACCGGTCACGATTGCGGTCTTGTTCTCCAGCAGTCCCATACGAGCTCCTTTGTTCCAAACGTCCAAAAACGGTGGGTCTGCAGTCCATCATGCCAGCGGCGCAGGCCATTTCGGTTGTTCGGGTCCCACAAAGAAGCTGCTTCAGGCTAGTTGCGGCACCGCCGGCGGGCGTAGGCTCGCGGGCATGACATCGCCGAGTACGCGGCACCGGGAGGCCCCGTGCCCCGGGGCCTGAGCGAGGAATCGACGCCGGAAGAGGTGTTCAACGGCTCGCCGCGCGGCCTTTTGCTGTTCCGGGCCGTGGAGCAACTGCTGGCCACGCCCACTCCGGCCGCGGTCCGGGCCACAAAAAGCCAGGTGACGTTTCGGGCGCAACGAGGCTTCGCCTATCTGTGGCGGCCCGGCCGGTATGTGCGCTCCAGTGTCCCGGCCGTTCTGTCCATCGCGCTCCCGCGGCTGGTGGAATCCCCGCGGTTCAAAGAAGTAGCCCACCCGTCCCCCGGGGTGTGGATGCATCACTTGGAGCTTAATACCGTGGACGAACTCGACGGGGAGGTCCTGGACTGGCTGCGGGAGGCGCGGGCCAACGCCGGCTAGGTGTGGTCGATCCTGATTTTCTTGGCCGTGGTGTCCGGCGGCGTGGCCGGGGCGGGTGCACGGACTTCGAGGACACCGTCCTTGTACGTGGCGGTGATGTCTTCCTCCTTGGCCCCCGGAGGCAGGGCGACACTGCGCATGAACGAGCCGTAGCGGAACTCGGAGCGGTACCCGTCCTTGCTCTTGTGCTCGGTCTTCTCCTCGCGCTCGGCCCGGATGTGCAGCATGCCCTCGCTCACGGAGACGTCAACGTCCCTGTCCGGATCGATCCCGGGCACCTCCGCCCGCACCACCAGGGTTTCGCCGTCCTGGAACTGCTCCACCTTGATGGACGGGGACATGGTGAGGTCGCCGTCGAGGAATCGCTTGATCGGCTCAAGCACGTCCGACGGCACCCACTTGTTAAGTTCAGCCATGATTGTCCTCCCGGATCCATGCCCCTGCCCGGTGCGGTGAGGGGCTGTAGCCCCATTACACACCCCGGAGCACACCGGGCTAAAGGGCAAAAGGTCCTGACGTGGCTGCCCCGGCGGGCGCCGCCCGCGCCGGTTTGCCGGCTAGTGCCCCATCCCCAGGCCGCCGTCGACCGGGATGACCGCGCCGGAGATGTAGGCGGCCTCGTCGCTGGCGATCCAGCGGACCACGTTGGCAACCTCGGAGGCTTCGGCGAAGCGGCCGGCGGGCACCTTGGACAGGTAGTCCTTCTGGGTCGACTCGGGCAGTTCCGCCGTCATGTCCGTGTTGATGAAGCCCGGTGCCACCACGTTCGCGGTGATCCCGCGGGCGCCCAGCTCGCGGGTGAGGGAGCGGGCGACGCCGACCAGGCCGGCCTTGGACGCCGAGTAGTTGATCTGGCCGGGCGCGCCGTAGAGACCCGAGACGGAGGAAATCAGGACCACCCGGCCCTTGCGCGCCCGGATCATGCCCTTGGACGCGCGCTTGATCACGCGGAAGGCGCCGGTGAGGTTGGTGTCGATGACCGAGGTGAAGTCGTCTTCACTCATCCGCATCAGGAGGGTGTCCTTGGTGATGCCGGCGTTCGCCACGAGCACTTCGACGGGGCCATGGGCAGCCTCTACTTCGGTGAACGCGGCGTCCACCGAGGCTTCGTCCGTGACGTCGGCCTTGACACCCAGGATGCCGTCGGGGAGTGCGGATTCACTGCGGTAGGTGACGGCCACCTTGTCTCCGTTGGCGAGGAAGGCTTCGGCGATGGCGAGGCCGATTCCGCGGTTTCCGCCGGTGATCAGGACACTGCGGCCGGCGGTTGCTGTTTCAGACATGCTGGGGCTCCGGAATTCTGCGGCGGGGGGCGCCGCGGTGGGGTCGGGATTTTCCTGCCTCCGATCTTAGCGCCCGGCAGGGCCGCGTTTGGGCGGCCCTGCCGTTGGTGAGAGAATTGGAGTAAGCCTTGGGAGCGTGATCTGACAGCCTTGACACTCAAAAACCAGCACGGTGTGCCTGTGCCCGGAAACCCGGACGTCCCATCCGGTGATTCCGAGGTTCACAGCATCACGGACGCCTCCGCGGCGCACTCTGAAGAGATGCGCCAGCGGATGATCAAGTACGCCGTGGCGATGGGCATCCGCATGGTGTGCCTGATCCTGATTTTTGTGGTGGACGGCTGGCTCAAGATCCTCCCGGTCATCGGGGCCGTCTTCCTGCCCTGGTTTGCCGTCATCATTGCCAACGGCAGTGACAAGGCGGAGGTCCACGCCGACTCGCTGCTGGACTACGCGCCACTGGCCCAACTCGACGCGCCGGCCCCCTCGGTACCGGGCGCCCCGGAGACGGACGACCCCTCGATGACGCTGCTGCAGGGCGAACTCGTCGATGACGAGGACTCCCCCATCGAGGACGTCCCGGAGCGCGGCCCCGGCTTCGGCGCGGGAGATACCGCAGGAGACGCCGGGGACGACGGCGGCCGGGGGCGGGCGGCGTCGTGAGTCTTTTTGACCTGGCCGGGAACGGCGGGGCGGCCGGGCCGGCCGACGCCGTCTGCTCCCGCAAAGCGTGCCGGAGCGGCGCCGAATGGCAGTTGCTCTGGAACAACCCGAAGATCCACACCCCGGAACGGCGCAAGATCTGGCTCGCCTGCGGAGAGCATCGGGCCTGGCTCGAGGACTACCTGCAGACCCGGGGGCTCTGGAAGGAAACTGTGGCACTGAACCCGGCAGGCAGGGCAAGCTGAATGTACCGTTTTCTTTTCTCCAGCAAGTGGCTGGGATACCTGTTGCTTGCCGCGATTTTTGCCGCTGCCTGCGTCGGCCTGGGCCGCTGGCAGATGGACCGCCGCGCCGAGACCCTCGCCGAGATCAGCCGCGTCACGTCCAACTATTCCGCCACGCCGGTACCCTTCGCCGAGGTCAAGGAGCAGTTCCGCTCCCTCGCGCCGGAACGCGAGTGGACCCAGGTGGAGCTGAAGGGCAGGTACGACGTCGCCGGACAGCGCATAGTCCGCAACCGGCCGCTCAACGGCCAGCCCGGCTACGAGGTGGTGGTCCCCTTCCGGCTGGAATCCGGCGAGACCGTCATCATCGACCGCGGGTGGCTGCCGATCGGCAACAACAACCCGGGACGGCCCGACACGGTTCCCGCACCCCCGCAGGGCACCGTGACCGTCGTCGCCCGCCTCAAACCGGCCGAGCCGGATCTTCAGCGCGGCGCCCCGGACGGGCAGCTGGCCTCCATTGACCTCGCCGCCTACTCGACCGAGCTGGGCTACCCCCTGCTGACGGGGGCGTACGGGCAGTTGGCGTCCGAGAGCCCGGCCGTGGCGGAGATGCCCCTCCCGTTCCCGAAACCGTCCACCGAGGAGGGCACACACCTGTCGTACTCGCTGCAGTGGTTTGCGTTCGGGGTGCTGATGTTCGTCGGCTTCGGGTACGCCGCCCGTCAGCAGGCCCGAAACGCGGCCATCGACGCCGAAGACGCCGAAGCGCAGGCCGGCGACGGGGCCTCTGCCGGCGGCCATATGTACTCCAGCGGCCCGGTGGCCCGCCGCCGTCCGCTCCCCCGCAAGCGGAAGAACGCGACCGCGGAGGAAGAGGAAGACGCCATCCTCGACGCCCAGGGGTTCTGAGGAATGGACCTCGTGGTGCCGGAGCCGGTGGCCCGGGTGAAGCGCGCGTTGACGGTGCTGGGCGCCGAGGACACCGTGACGGTGTTCGCTTCGACAGTCCCGACGGCGGCTGCCGCGGCCACTGCGCTGGGTTGCGACGTCGCGGCCATCACCAACAGCCTCGTGTTCGACCTCGAGGGCGCTCCGCTGTTGATCCTGGCCAGCGGGGCCGCCAGGGTCGATGTCCGGAAGGTCGCCGCGCAGTTGGGCACTGGCAGCATCCGCCGCGCCTCCCCCGGGTTCGTCCTGGAACACACCGGCCAGGAAGTCGGCGGCGTGGCCCCCGTGGGGCATCCGGAAAAGATCCAGACCCTGCTGGACGAGTCCCTCTCGGCCCACCCCGTGCTCTGGGCCGGAGCGGGCGACCACCACTCGATGTTCTCCATCAGCTACAGAGAACTCCAGCGCATCACCGAAGCCCAGGAAATGCCGGTCCGGTAACGAAGGTGACGACGCCCGCCAGCGCAGCGGTGCGGTCGATTTGCGTAGCGTGCGTCTAAGCGAGTGCCCCATCGTCCGGGTTCCCTGGCCGAGCTTGCGAGGTTAGGGAGACGGTGGGGTGTACGAGCGAGCACGCGGCAAATCGGGCGAGCCGCGAAGCGGAACGCGAGGCGCGCGCCCGCCCACCCGGCCTACGCCAGCGTAATCAAGTCGAGGTAGTCCGCGTTCCACAGGTCCTCGACGCCGTCGGGCAGCAGCACCACACGCTCCGGATTCAGCGCCTCAACGGCACCTTCATCGTGGCTCACCAGCACCACGGCGCCGGTGTAGTTGCTCAAGGCTCCGAGGATTTCGGCGCGGCTGGCCGGGTCAAGGTTGTTGGTGGGCTCGTCGAGGAGCAGCACGTTCGCGCTCGAGGCGACAATGGTCGCCAGCGCCAGGCGGGTCTTCTCGCCGCCCGACAGCACACCGGCGGGCTTGTCGACGTCGTCACCCGAAAACAGGAACGACCCGAGGATGTTCCGCACTTCCGCGTCGTTCATGTCCGGGGCGGAGGAGCGCATGTTCTGCAGCACCGTCCGGTCGACGTCGAGCGTCTCGTGCTCCTGGGCGTAGTAACCCACCTTCAGGCCGTGACCGGCGACGACTTCGCCGGTGTCCGGCTTGTCGACGCCGGCGAGCATCCGCAGCAGGGTGGTCTTGCCCGCACCGTTGAGGCCCAGGATGACCACCTTGGAGCCGCGGTCGATCGCGAGGTCCACATCCGTGAAGATTTCTAGCGAACCGAAGGACTTGCTGAGGCCGTCCGCGGTGAGCGGGGTCTTGCCGCAGGGCGACGGATCCGGAAAGCGCAGGGCGGCCACGCGGTCGGTCGCGCGCACGGCTTCAAGGCCACCCAGCAGACGCTCGGCGCGCTTGGCCATGTTCTGCGCGGCCACGGCCTTGGTGGCCTTGGCGCGCATCTTGTTGGCCTGGTCGAAGAGGACCTGGGCCTTCTTCTCCGCGTTGGCGCGCTCCCTTTTGCGGGCACGCTCATCCGTTTCGCGCTGCTGCAGGTAGCGCTTCCAGTCCATGTTGTAGAAGTCGATCTGCGCGCGGTTCGGATCCAGCAGGAAGACCTTGTTCACGGTGGCTTCGAGCAGTTCCGTGTCGTGGCTGATCACGATCAGACCGCCCTGGTGGTTCTTCAGGAACTCACGGAGCCAGGCGATGGAGTCGGCGTCGAGGTGGTTGGTGGGCTCATCGAGGAGCATCGTTTCGGCGTCCGAATACAAGATGCGGGCCAGCTCCACGCGGCGGCGCTGGCCACCGGACAGGGTCTTCAGGGGCTGGTTCAGCAGCCGGTCCGGGAGAGCCAGGTTGGAGCAGATCGCAGCGGCCTCGGCCTCGGCCGCGTAGCCGCCGGCGGCCAGGAACTCCGATTCCAGCCGGTCGTAGCGGTTCATGGCCTTGCGCTGGACGTCGGCGTCGTCGCTCGCCATTTCCTCGTGGGCCACGCGGAGCTTCCCGACGGCGATGTCCAGGCCGCGGGCGGACAGGATCCGGTCACGGGCCAGCTGTTCCATGTCCGGCGTGCGCGGGTCCTGCGGCAGGTAGCCAATCTCGCCGGTGCGGGTCACCTTGCCCCCGGCCGGAAGGCCTTCGCCCGCGAGCACCCGGGTCAGTGTGGTCTTGCCTGCACCGTTACGGCCCACAAGGCCGATCTTGTCTCCCTTGTCGATCCGGAAGCTCACCTGGTCCATAAGGAGGCGGGCGCCGGCGCGCAGTTCGAGATCCTGGACGGTAATCAATGCAGCTAAGGCCTTTCACAACAGGGAACGCCGCGGCACAACGGTGGAATCTGGAAGGGGCCGGGGCAGTGTGGCCGAGAGGACGGCCTCTCCCAGTCTACCGGCCCGGCCTCCGCCCCATGACAAGGGCCGCTCCGGGAGCATCCGGGACGCTTTGGTGCCGCCCTCCAGCAACAGGGCCGCCGGTTAGTGGGTCACCTACAAAAAACCCCGCCCGCCATGCTCGTAGAGTCAAAATGAGAAGCAGGTCCCCGATTCACCCGCGATAGGAACTCCCATGACAAAGACCGACGGCACCGCTGCCGCCACTCCCGCCCGGCGCCGTAACCCCTGGAACGCCACCGACCTGGGACTGATCGCCGTTTTCGCCGCGCTGGTGGCAGGATCCGCCCTGATCGCCGCCATTCCGGTAGGCGGCCTCGGCGTCCCCATCACCCTGCAGACGCTCGCCGTCATGCTCACGGGCCTGGCCCTGGGCCCCGCCAGGGCGTTCGCCGCCGTCGGGCTCTACGTCCTCCTCGGGCTTGCCGGGTTGCCGATCTTCAGCGGCGGGCGCAGCGGCCTCGGGGTCCTTGCCGGCCCCTCCGCGGGCTACATCATCGGCTTTGTGTTCGCGGCCACGGCGGTGGGCTGGCTGACCGTCGTCGTGCTCCGCCGCACGGCAGGCCGTCCCGGCAAGTTCCGTGCCGTCCTGCTGTTCGCCGCCGCAATGGTGAGCAGCATCATCTTTATCCACGGCCTTGGCATCCTCGGGATGATGGTCAACGCGAAGCTGGACTTCTCCAAGGCGTTCCTCGCCGACCTGGTCTTCTACCCCGGAGATGTGATCAAGAACGCACTGGCCGTGACCGTTGCGCTTGCCCTGCACAAAGCATTCCCGGACCTGCTGATCCGCCGGATCCGGACCTCCGGGACTCCCGGCGGCGCATCCGCGGCCCCCGCTGTCGGCGCCCAGGCGGACAGCCGGCCGTGAGCACCATCGTGCTGGACCGGGCTGCGGTGCGGGTGGCCGTCGACGGCCGCCCCGCGCCCAAAACCCTGCTTGGGGAGCTGAGCCTGCGGCTCACGGAGCAGCGGATCGGCGTGATCGGCGCCAACGGTTCCGGCAAGTCCACCCTGCTGCGGCTCCTGAACGGACTCGTGGCGCCGAGCAGTGGCACCGTCACGGTGGACGGCTCGGACACGGTCCGCGCGGTGCGGGAGGTACGCCGGCGCGTCGGCTTCGTGTTCACCGATCCGCTGTCCCAGCTGGTGATGCCGACGGGCCGGGAGGATGTTGAGCTCTCCCTCCGGCGTTCGGTCCGGAACGCGCGGGAACGCAGCAGCCAGGCGGAGGGGACCCTGGACCGTTTCGGGCTGCTGCCGCTGGCCGACCAGAGCATCTACGAGCTGTCCGGCGGGGAACGGCAGCTCCTGGCCCTCGCGGCCGTCCTCGCCGTGGACCCGGAGGTGCTGGTCCTGGACGAGCCCTCCACGCTGCTGGACCTGCGCAACAGGGAACTGCTGCGGCGGACCCTGGCCGGACTCAGCCAGCAGGTTATCCTCTCCACCCACGACCTCGACCTCGCCCTGGATCTTGACCGGGTCCTCGTCGTCGACGCCGGGTCGGTGGTGTTCGACGGCGGCCCGGCCGCCGCTGTTGCCCACTACCGGGCCATCTGCGCGGAGACTCTCCCTGCTCCAGGCCCGGGGCCGGACCGGCCGCGCCTCAATCAGCCGCACGTCAGTCAGCCGCGACTGGAGCAGTTGTGAGCGGGCACGGATTCCTGTTCGCCAACTACGTGCCGGGGAACTCCCTGCTGCACCGCGCGCCACTGTGGCTTAAGTTTCTCCTGGTGCTTGCCTGCGGCATGGCATCGTTCCTGATCGTGGACTGGGTGGTGGCGGCCGCAGCCCTGGTGCTGATGTGTGCCCTGTTCCTGCTCAGCGGGGCAGGCTTCCGGCGGCTGTTCCGGGCTGTCCGTCCCGTGCTGCCGGTCCTCGCGGCCATCGGCCTGTTCCAGTGGTGGCAGCTCGGCGGCCCCACGGCGGCGCGGATTGTGCTCAATGTGCTGGTCTGTATTGTGGCGGCATCGATCCTGACCGCCACCACTCCGGTGCAGCGGCTGCTGGACGGGGTAGCCTCCCTGGCGCAGCCGTTCCGGCGGTTCGGCGCGGATCCGGAACGCTTTGCCCTAACCATCGCCATCATGCTGCGGAGTATCCCGTTCATCGCGGGCGCTTACAGTGACGTCCGCGATTCCGCCCGGGCCCGCGGCCTGGAGCGCAACCCCCGGGCCCTGATCCTCCCGGTCTTTATCACCACGGTGGCCTTCGCCCGGCAGACCGGCGAGGCCCTCGCGGCCCGGGGACTGGGTGAGCACGAGACCGGGGAACATGCCCCGCCAGCCACCCCCGCCGCTGGACATTCCCTCCCCTAATAGGGGTGGCTTGCGAAAAAGTGATATATCCGACGCTAAGGTCTTGCCGGGCGTCGTGGTGGCCTATATTCTCCGGGTTTGATGTGGGCGCGTGGCCAGGTGTAGTCGCCGGTGAGGTTGATGTGTTCCCAGCCCAGCGGTGAAAGGAACCGCAGGACGTCCGGGTCGATGTCACAGCCGTTGCTGGTCAGGGTGGCGACGGTGCGGTCAAGGTAGACCGTGTTCCAGAGAACGACGGCTGCGGTGAGAAGGTTCAGCCCGCTGGCGCGGTAGCGCTGCTGCTCGAAGGAACGGTCGCGGATTTCGCCGAGCCGGTTGAATAAGCGGCTCGGGAGAGGGTGGTCCGGGCCTCGCCCTTGTTCAGGCCTGCGGTGACTTTACGGCACAGGCCGGGGCCCTGGAGCCAGTCCAGGAGGAAGAGGGTCCGTTCCATTCTGCCCAGCGCCCGCAGGGCGAGTGCAGGTCTGGCGGCTGGTCACCCGGATCACCGAGCGGCTCTCGCTGCGGGTCCTAGCCGCGCTCTGCGACATTCTGGGAGTGACCCCGCGTAGCTGATCGCCACTCAGGCAGAGGCCGTGACACCGCGCCGCACGGCCGCCGCGGGCGCCGAGGTCGTGGACTTTGCCGCCACCATCCGGCCCAAGCGGGCCAGGATCACCCCCGGAGCGGTGAACCCCGCCTACGACACCCGCGAGAAGGTTGAGCGCTGGCATATACGCAGCTGTGCCTGCTGCAGCCGACAGGCCGCGAAAGCGGCCAACTGGTCGGACGGCCCGATCTGCCGGACCTGTTTCGACAAGGCCACAGCACACATGGATCCTGCCCCAGCTGCCGGACCGAACGGCTGCTGCCGGGCCGCAACGCCACAGGGATGCCGGTCTGCCGCGACTGTGCGGGGATCACCCGCGACTTCTCCAGCGACCGCTGCCGCGTTGAAGGACCCCTGCTCGCCGGACGGCTCTGCCCCAGATGCACCCTCGCCGACAGGCTCGCCGCGCTGCTGGATGACGTCACGGGCCGCATCCACCCGCCCCTGGCCCCGCTGTTCGACCGAATGCTGACGATGCAACGGACCAAAAGCGGGCTTGCTTGTCTGACCAAACCTCAGCCACCCGAACACACCCGGGTGCTGCACCGCTTCGCCACCTGGCACCAACTCCGCAAACTTCGGGCCAAAGCCGGCAAAGGAAGGACCGCTGGGCAACTCTCCGGCATACCCGGCCCGGCAGCAGCTTTTCCAAGCCGGTTCGTTCGTGACCTGGCTCACCGTCCGTGGCGCTCTCACCCTAAGCGGATACGCTCCCGGCGACCACAGCCGACAAAAACTCCCGCACCACCCGAGCCATTCCCAAAAGCGACAAAGTCAGCCTCTCCCATCGACAGACTCCTTAGAAAATCCGAAGAATACCGAGTACTCAATCAACGGTCATAACCAGTCCGGACCCCCGTATCAGTTTGCAGTTGCCCCAGTCATTACCCGGTATCCGAGCTCGTGGTTGTATCCGTGGATCTCACGGGTGTCCAGTGCGGACATGAATGCCAGGATCCCGGCGGTGATGACCTGGCCCGGTACCAGGATGGGAAATCCCGGCGGGTAAGGAGTAACGAATCCGGCGGAAACCACCTCGTGGCCCGCCGCTACCCGCCGGTTCAGCTCGGCCGGGGAAAGGTATTCGCATGATCCCGGCTTGTAGCTTTCGAAGTAGGCCGCTCGGATGTTTCCGTCCGGGGTGTGCGGGTCGCGTCGGTAGCGGTCCGCGAAATGGCTGAAGTCCGGCAGCGGCGGGGGTGCGCTCGTGAGCGCTGCGACGCGGGCCGCGTGGGCTCGTTGGCCGAGCGGGCTCAGTGCGGCCTGCTCGTCTTCGAAGCTTTCGGCCAGTTTGACGAGAACCTCGATGAGGTAGGCGACGGAGCTGCGGCTGGTGCCGATGTTGGTCATGAACAGGACACTGTTTCTGGAAGTCTTGTTGACCTGGATCCCAAACTTGTCCATGAGGTATTCGTGTTTGAAGGTGTCGCCGTCGACGCCGGTCAGGCCGATATATAGGGTCAGGCGGCTAGGGTCAACGACGAATTCGTCCCGCCGCCAGGCCTCGTCCATGGCCGCGAGCCCGTCCCGAAGCGGCATCGGCCTGTCGCTTTCGCGATACTCCTCCGGGATCAGGTCCTTGGTGGTGAGGGTGCGGAAATACTTCTTCAGGAGGGGATGGCGTGCCACTGCCTGGGCGATGCTGACGGCGAGATCGGCCTGCTTTTGCACCAGTTCGAACCCCTCGAATTCGACCTGTCGGCGTCCGATGTCCAGTGAGGCCAGGATCTGATAGTTCGGTGAGGTCGAGGTGTGCGTCATATAGGCTTCGCGGAATGCTTCCTCGTTGAGGTGGCTGAAGTCTTGGTCGAAGACGTGGATCATGGAGCCCTGGCGCAGCGAGGTGAGGGTCTTGTGCGTTGATTGGGTGGCGTAGACCCGCAGACGGGCCGTTGCCGGATCCGGCACGAGTCGGGTCTTCATCCACACTTCGTCGGCGAGGGGCTCGTTCGTGTCGGGGTCGTAGAGTTCCTTCACCTGCGCCGCATGGCGAAGCGTGTAGGCGGGGTCCTTGAAGGCCGCCTCCAGTTTTCGTGCCGCGGCCATCGCGGTCCGGCGGCGATAGACATGGTGGAAGCCGGCGAACGCGAACCAGGCCTCGTCCCACAGGAACACCAGGTCCGGTTTGATCGACAGGCACTCTTCCATGACCCGCTCGACGTCGTAGACGATGCCGTCGAAGGTGCAATTGGTCAGCGCGATCATCTTGACGTCGGCCAGCCGTCCGGCCCGGCGGTAGTCCAGCAGCATCTTCTTGATGCTGGCCAGCGGGACGGCGCCGTAGAAGGAGTATTCGTGCAGAGGGTAGGCATCCAGGTAGGCGACCTGGGCGCCGGCAAGCATGAGCGCGTAGTGGTGTGACTTATGGCAGTTGCGGTCGACCAGGACCACATCGCCGGGGGCCACGATCGACTGGTGGACGATCTTGTTCGCCGTTGACGTGCCGTTGGTGACAAAGAACGACTTCTGCGCCCCGAACGCGCGGGCCGCCAGCATCTGGGCCTCCTTGATGGACCCGTGCGGGTCAAGCAGCGAGTCCAGACCTCCGGAGGTTGCCGAGGTCTCCGCCAGGAGCAGGTTGAGGCCGTAGAACTCGCCCATGTCCTTGATCCATTTGGAGTTCACCACAGACCCGCCCCGGGAGACTGGCAGCGCGTGGAAGACACCCGCGGGTTTTCTGCTGTAGTACTGAAGGGCGGTAAAGAACGGAGTGTCGTAACGGTCCGCCACTCCGCGCAACAGCGACAGGTGCAGCTCCAGGCTGTCCTCCCGGCGGAAGATTCGGCTGAACCTTCTGGTCAGTGACCCGGCGAGCTGCTCGATAGAGACGCCCGCGACCAGGTAGAGATCGAGTTCGGGCCGCAGCTGCGCGATCTTGTCCGCCAGGCCAAGGATCCGCTCGATGGGCCGCAACGGGGCAAGGTCCTCTCCGGCGAATCCGGCAAGGAAGTCGCGCAGGTCATGGCCCAGCCGCTGTCGCGTGGTGGATCCGAACCCCGGCCGAAGAACACAGGCCTGAATATCGGGATTCAACAGCACCGCCACGAGCGCGTCCTCAAAGCTCGAGACTACGGTGAGCTCGTAGATGAACGCATCAGCAGGCCTGCGATGGCGGAGCATCTCGGCTTGGAGGGCGTCCCGATCCGTAGCGGACATGTCATCGACGATGAGGACCTCGAATCTCGGCCTAACCTCCGCCGGGGCCTGCGCGACGGGCAGCTCGGCACCGGGGGTATCCCTCTCGAGAGAGGATTCCCGCTCCTCAGCACCGGGGCTCAATCTCGCGAAACCCCGGGTGACGGGTTCAATGAGTTCAAGCGCCTTGCGGTAGTCCCCGGCGTCGATGCGCTGGCGCAGCTGGGTGATATGCCGGTGCCCAGGGAACGCCCAATACATCTCTATCGCCTCCAGCAGTTGGAGCAGCCGCCTGATCTCGCGCGGGAGGCCGTTCACCGAAGCCTCCGGCGCGTCGGCAGCAGCCAACTGCTTGGTGGCGTAGCCCAGGAACTCCCACGCATCGCTGCGCAGCCGCCACACGCTGCTGGGTATCCCGATGAATGGCTGAGTTGCCGCGACCGTCTCCGTCACAACTTCGTTCAAGCCTTCATCCACGACGACGGGAAGGTCCGCGGTGCGGTCGTGGAATACGTCGCTAGGTCCATGCACCGGCCGGTCTGCGGGGTTGCATGATTGTTCCCTGATCTGGCTCCCCTGTTCGAGGTGGTTGTCTTGGAAATCAGGGGTTGGGCCCTGAGGCATGGTTCTCCATCCTTGTCTGCCCATGTGCGCCATGCGCACTAGTGCGTGTTGTTGCTGAGCGGGGATTATGAAACACCTCGAAGCACCACAGCCCGAGACTTGGAAATTCGCTGGCTGGGCCGTGGGGAGGTCCCAAGGCCGCGGGGGCTGCCTGTCCTCGAAGAGGAATCGGTCCACTGTCGGCTGCTCGCGGACGTTCGTACCACGCCGCCCACACATTCATGAAAGATCGAGACTGGAGAGCCGGCTAGACCTTCGAAGAGTCGTCATCGTTGCTGCGAGGACGTTGGCTATAGGGTTTCTCGTCGAGGAGCTCCAGCCGGAACGGCCACGGAACGGCCGTCAGCGGAACCCGCCCTGGCCGATGAGTGCCAGGACCGCTCGGGCCGTCACCACGCCGCCGGCTTCGGCGAGGAGGCCGATTACAGTTCCGTCGCGGTGGGCGGCGACCTGGGTTTCCATTTTCATCGCTTCGAGCACGACGACGGGATCCCCTGCCGAAACTGCGGCGCCCGGTGCGACGAGCCATTTCACCACGGTCCCGGCCATGCCGGCGCGCAGTTCGCGAGGGTCGGCGTCTCCGCCGGCGTGCGTGGCGCCGTCGGACTCTGAAGCTGCTGTCCCTGCGGCGGGAAGGGCCTGACCGGAGCGGGCCCAGCCGTCCAGGAGATCCGCGGGCAGCCCGATGGCCATCCGGCGGCCGTCCACCTCGACGGTGA
>NZ_JCBANT010000007.1:0-172931 GCF_059816125.1 Arthrobacter sp. 001422645
GGGCATGTCCCGTGGGGCGGGGGCCGGAGGGGCCAATTGGGCGATGCCGGGAAGTTCAGGTATTCTAGTATCTGCTTTTGATTCAGAAGCTACTGGAGAATTCGCCTAGCGGCCTATGGCGCACGCCTGGAACGCGTGTTGGGTTAACGCCCTCGGGGGTTCAAATCCCCCATTCTCCGCGGTTGGCCCCGGTCCTTTGGACCGGGGCCTTTTTGCGTCCCGGGGTAGCCGAGCCTGCGAAGCCGGGCCCGGGCGGCCTGCTCGCTGGGCCCCATCCGGCCCAAGGTAAGATGGACGACGCCGAGTGTCACCCTGGTGGCCAGCCGCACGGGCAGGGGGATCGGGCCGAGCCGCGCTGTTCGGAGGCCCAGCAGTTCGCGGTATTTGGGTTCGAGGCTGGTTACGGCCGCCGCGAACAAAATCCGGTAGCCCGGTCTGAGCACGGGATGGAGCGGCGGATCGCGGATGAATGCGACCGTCTCGGCGACCTTTTCGTCGGAACGCAGCTCGCCGGCGTCGTACCAGTGGTCCAGCTGCCGGCGCATTTCCTCCTCGCTGAGCGGCGGGGATACCACCCCCATCAGTTCGCCTGCCTGCGCCCATTCGCGGACGTAGGCGTCGGGACCGCCAGGGATGGGCCTGCCCCAGATCTTGTGAGCGGAGAGAAACGCGTCGGTGAAGGCGATGTGCACCCAGCGGAGCAGCTCCGGGTCATTCGCCGCATAGGTCTGGGCGACACCGTGCCCGTCCACATAGTCCCCGCGCACCGATTCGTGCAGCCGCAACACCCAGTCGGAGGCTGCGCGGGCCGCGGCAGTTGAACCGTAAGAAACAGTGAAAATCCAGCGGATGGTTCCCGCCAGCCGGCCCAGGGGATCCTCGCGGAACCGGGAGTGGTCGTGGACCCCGGCCAGCGCACCGGGATGGAGCGCCTGCATCAGCAGGGCCCGGATTCCCGCGACTATTGTCGGCATGTCCCCATGGACTGCCCAGACCGCGGAGCCGGGCAGGTGGTAGCCGGGATCGTCCCCCTCTGCCAGCCGCGGCACCCACTCCGGCACGGCGTCCCGGGTTCCGGTAAACGTCTGTTTGAGTTCGGCCTGCCATTCCCTGAGGAGGTTGCGCATAGTCCATTCTCGCTCATCGCTGAAGTCACAGTACTTGCCCCGCGTCCCAGTACTACTGGGCTGCCACTTGAGTTTGAAAGGGGTAGCTTTTACGGTTCCCAGTGCCACCCGATTGTGGTCCCATAAGAACGTTGAGTCCGTGAAATCGGGGACTGGCGGACAGGATGCAGGAGTCACATCGTGGGAAAACATTGGGGAAACTCATCGAGTGAGCAGGCAGTCAGGGCACGGATCACCGCCGTGCGCTGTATATCCGGCGGCTTCTGCCTGTCCCTGGCGGTCCTGACCTTCGGGGTCCAGGGGCTGTCCGGCGCGGGCTCAGCTGTGACGCCATCTCCGTCTCTGGCCTCCGGTGTTGTGGGGCCCGGCGTTTTGGACCCAGGCACCGCCGGCGCAGCCGCCAGCGCTGCTTCCGGTAATGGCGGTGAGGCCCCGGCGTCGTCAGCTGTCACCGCGGACGCCCTGGCGCTGGTGGCGTACACGCGCTCCCAGGTCGAGACGGCGTCCAAGAGCGGAGTCCCGGGTGAGCTCAATGTGGCATCTTCCGGGCTGAAGCGGCCGGCGGAAGGCTTCCTGATGGCGCCCCTCGAATCCCTTCGGGAGTCCTCTCCCTTCGGGCTGCGGACCAGCCCCATCACCGGGTCGGCGGGCGAATTCCATTGGGGGCAGGACTACGCCGCGGCCTGCGGCACCCGTGTCTATGCGGCCGACGCCGGTGTGGTGCGGGCAGTCGGTTGGCACCCCTGGGGCGGCGGCAACCGCGTGGAAATAGACCACGGCAACGGGCTGATCACCACCTACAACCATCTTGAGGCGATCGCCGTCAAGAAGGGCGACTCGGTGCGGGTCGGCGAGGTCATTGCCCGGGTGGGAACCACCGGATCCTCCACCGGTTGCCACCTGCATTTTGAGACCATCCTTAACGGCTCCCACAAGAACCCTCATGACTGGACGCTTCTTCCGATCAAGCAGACGGACCGCCTGGGCACCATCGCCATGACCAGCTACGCGCCCGACGCCGACAAGCCCTCCAACGCGGCACTCGGCTGGGCCGTCCCGGTGTCCGACGACAAGACGCATGAAGTCACCGGCGGCGCCCAGGAGTTGCCCATATCCGCGCTGCCGAAACTGCCCTCCGCCACGGCCACCCCGACTCCGGAGGAGCCGTCGCCGACGAAGCCGCGGCCGGGCACTTCGACGCCTGGCGGAACCGCCACCCCGGGGGGCTCCCAGCCGCCGAGCGGCACCCCGTCTCCCTCGGAGCCCGGCTCCGCCACGCCAACCCCGACGCCGACCCCGCCGCCGACCCCGACGCCGACCCCGACGCCGACGCCGACGCCGACCCCGACGCCGACTCCTACTCCGACCCCGACGCCGACCCCGACGGTGCCGACCGCGCCGGCGCTCCCCACGATCGTGGAACCGGCGCCGACCTCGTTGGAGCCCACCGGGGATCCGGCGCCCGTGCCGGCCCCGGAGCTTACTTCGGCACCGGCCACGCCCGCGGCCACACCGACCAGTGAAGCGTCGACGACCGGTGAACCAACGGCGACCAGCGACTCAACGGCGGCTCCGTCGTTGTCGCCCGGACCGTAGCAGGCATACAAACCCATACCCGCGCGTTGTGGTATCGAATGACTGTTGTGACCTATTCCGGAGCGCACGCCGGACACGACCTTCACCACCGACTTCGCGAGGAACGCACCCATGACAGCTCTCCATAACATTCCGATCACCCTGATCGACGGCACGGACACCAGCTTCGGCCGCTTTAAGGGGGAGGTGGTACTGGTGGTGAACGTGGCGTCGCAGTGCGGTTTCACGCCGCAGTATCCAGGCCTCCAGGCCCTGCACGACAAGTTCCGCGATCAGGGCTTCCAGGTCCTCGGCGTCCCCTGCAACCAGTTCGCGGGCCAGGAGCCGGCTGCCGACTCCGAGATTGTCGAATTCTGCGAGCGGAACTTCGGCGTGACCTTCCCGCTCACCGCCAAATCCCATGTCCGCGGCAAGAAGCAGCATCCGCTCTACGCCGAGCTCACGAAGTTCAAGAACGGTGTCTTGCCCGGACTCGTGAAATGGAACTTCGAGAAGTTCCTGGTGAACCGCGACGGCGAGGTAGTTGCCCGTTTCGCCCCTACGGTGGAGCCGGACTCACCGGAGGTCATTGAAGCGGTGCAGTCGGCTCTCAGCTGAGAGCCGGCTCCCAAGACCACAAGGGGACAACGGCCCCTATCCCTAAGCATGCTTACCGCCTAGACTGGCCGGACCTTCCAAAAATCCGGGTACTTCCATGGCGCCGACGTGCGTCAGCGCGCTGGCGGATCTGCCGCCGGGTGCCTGGGGACGGTACATCAGCACGCTTCGTGAATCACAACTGGACGCTCCTAGCGAGGGTCCGTGAAAGCAGGAGGAAAGTGATGACAGGGAACAAAGCCGTTGCCTACAAGGGCCCGGGCAAGGTCGAACTTATCGACATTGACTACCCCACCTTCGAACTCAAAGACGGTCCGGGGGTCAACCCCGCCAACGTGGGCCGTTCGGTGCGCCATGGCGTAATCCTCAAAACCGTTGCCACGAACATTTGCGGGTCCGACCAGCACATGGTCCGCGGCCGCACTACAGCACCCTCGGACCTGGTGCTCGGCCACGAAATCACGGGCGAAGTGGTGGAAGTCGGGCCGGACGTGGAATTCATCAAGGTGGGGGACATCTGCTCGGTCCCCTTCAACATCGCCTGCGGCCGCTGCCGCAACTGCAAGGAACGCAAAACCGGCATCTGCCTCAACGTCAACCCTGACCGCCCGGGCAGCGCCTATGGCTACGTCGACATGGGTGGCTGGGTCGGCGGCCAGGCGAACTACGTCCTCGTGCCTTACGCGGACTGGAATCTCCTGAAGTTCCCGGACAAGGACCAGGCCCTCGAGAAGATGATGGATCTGACAATGCTGTCAGATATCTTCCCCACCGGCTTCCATGGTGCCGTCTCTGCCGGGGTGGGAGTAGGCTCCACGGTCTACGTCGCAGGAGCCGGCCCGGTCGGACTCGCCGCAGCGACCAGCGCGCAGTTGCTGGGGGCCGCCGTCGTGATTGTCGGGGACTTGAACGCGGACCGGCTGGCGCAGGCCCGAAGCTTCGGCTGTGAAACCGTGGACCTGACCCAGGGTGGCCCGGCCGAGCAGATCGAACAGCTCCTGGGTGTCCCCGAAGTCGACTGCGGCGTCGATGCGGTCGGCTTCGAAGCAAGGGGTCACGGCCACGATGCGAAGGAAGCGCCGGCAACCGTGCTCAACTCGCTGATGGAGATCACAGCCGCCGGCGGTGCCTTGGGCATCCCGGGACTCTACGTCACGGGGGATCCGGGCGGCGTGGACGAGGCCGCCAAGAAGGGTGCCCTCAGCCTCAGCCTCGGCACCGGCTGGGCCAAATCGCTGAGCTTCACCACCGGCCAGTGTCCGGTGATGAAATACAACCGCCAGCTGATGATGGCGATCCTGCATGACAAGGTCCACATCGCCAAGAACGTCAACGCGAAGGCAATCACGCTGGAGGACGCGCCCAAGGGCTACGCGGAGTTCGACGCCGGCGCCGCAACGAAGTACGTGCTGAACCCGAACGGCTACCTGAGCTAGCCGCCGGGTACCTGAGTAAGTGGGTTCCGGCGGACACATACCGGAGCAAGTATGTGTCCGCCGGATTACCCGTTGTTGCCCTTTTTTCAAACATGCCTACTGGAGTTTGCACATTGTTCGCCGGATGTCTGGTTGGATAGACATTACTGAGAGGGAAGTTGGAGGCTACAGCCTTCACCCAACCAGGAAGGTAGCAATGGAGCTCATGGAGGCCGAGCACCCCCGGCCACGTCATTTTCTACTCCATCTGAGTGACCCCCACCTGTTGGGAGGTTCCGCACCGCTGCTCGGCAAAGTCGACAGCGATGCCCTGCTCCAGCAGCTTTTCGACGAAGTGCGGGCGTCCGGTGCGCGTCCCGAAGCCGTGATTTTCACCGGCGACCTCGCTGACCGGGGTGAACCCGAGGCCTACGCGAAACTGCGGGCCATCGTCGAGCCTGCCTGCAAGGCCCTGGGCGCGAAAGTCATTTGGGCCATGGGCAACCACGACAACCGCGCTAATTTCCGCACCGGACTCCTCGACCTGCCCGCCGACGACGCCCCCGTGGACCATACGTATTTCATCAACGGGCTGCGGATCATCACTCTCGACACCTCGGTCCCGGGTTTCCACCACGGTGAGCTGAGCCCTGACCAGCTGGAGTGGCTCGCGGCTGAACTCGCTACCCCCGCCCCGGACGGAACCATTCTGGCACTGCATCACCCGCCGGTACCTTCGGTCCTGGACCTCGCCGTCCTGGTGGAGCTGCGGGACCAGACGGCACTGGCCGGGGTGCTGCGCAATTCCGACGTCCGGGCCATTTTGGGCGGCCATCTGCACTACTCCACCACGGCGACTTTCGCCGGGATCCCGGTCTCCGTAGCGTCAGCCACGTGCTACACGCAGGACCTCAATGTCCCGGTGGGCGGGACCCGCGGACGCGACGGCGGCCAGGCGTTCAACCTTGTGCATGTCTACGAGCACACGATCGTGCACTCTGTGGTTCTGCTGGGCGACACCCCCGCAGTCGGCGAGCTCGTCTCCGCCGCAGAAGCCCAGCGGCGGATCTCAGCGGCAGGGATCCGCATCCCCAGCAAAGCCAAGCTTGAGGACCCGGCCAAGACCCCAGGTCACCGCCGGCTGACCGCCAGCAACTAGCGGCCCGCCGCCGGCAGAACTGTCTACTTTTCCCAGGGCGCCTTGATCGGGTAGTACTTCTCCAGGAAGTCCGTCACCAGCTCGGCCCGTTCTTCGGCCGCGACCTCGGGGAAACTGCCGTCATTGAGGCAGAAGAAGTCCATGTTCCGCTTGGCGAGCAGCTTGGGCAGGTAGTTGAGCCCTGCCCTCGCCGTGGTGTCCACATACCGTACCTTGGCCGCCGTCTGGGTGACGGCCCGGCCCGTCAGCAGCGCGTAGTAGTGGTAGAAGGAATTGGTCACCGAGATGTTGTCGGCCGCGCGGAAGGTGCTGGCTGCTGTCTTGGCGAACTCCGCCGGGAACTCTTGCTCCATCGTGGCCACGACACTGCGGCGCAGCGGCGCAGCCGTGTGTTCCAGGTGCCGGGTGGTGATCCGGCCGAAACGGTCCCAGAGCAGTTTCCGGTTCACCCGGGCGGCATTCTCGAAACCGCTGCGCTCCGCGTCGTTGTCCCCGAGGCCAATGCGGGTCTCCGCCTCGATGAACTTCGTGATGCCGCCAGGCGTAAAGAACATGTCCGGTCCAACGGCGCGGCCGAAGAACATGTCGTCGTTCGAATACAGGAAGTGCTCGGACAAGCCCTCGATGTGGTGGAGCTGGCACTCCACGGCCTGCGAGTTGTGGGTGGGCAGCACGGAGGGGTCGGCGAAGAATTCCTCGCTGCGGACAATCGTCACTCCCGGATGATCCGCCAGCCAGGCGGGTGCGGGAGAGTCCGTGGCAATGAAGATCCGGCGGATCCAGGGCGCGAACATGTACACCGAGCGCAGCGCGTACTTGAGTTCGTCGATCTGGCGGAAACGGGCTTCGTGGTCGTCGCCCTCACCCACCACGACGCCGGCCATCCGTGCCCGCCGGGCCGCGATGTATTCCGGGGAGCTGCCGTCCACCCAGGAGAACACAAGATCCACGTCGAAGCTGATGTCGCTGGCGTGGTCGGCGAACATGTTCTCAATGGTGGGCCAGGTGTGGCCGTACCGCTCCACCGTGCCGCGGACGGCGTCTTGGGCCAGCAGCGTCCGGCGGGTCAGCGAGTTTTCGATCGGGAGGATCAGCTGGTCGCCGTCGAAACTCCACAGTTCCAGCTGCACCCCGGCCGAGGCACCGAATTCGAAGCCGCCCTCCGGCTCCACCCGCGGACGGTAGAGACGGAAGATCCGCGCCTGCCGGTTGGGAGAGAGCTCCCCGTCGGCCACGAGCACTGCGGACTTTTTCTTGGCGTCGACGCTCATGGAGTAGAACGGCTCGTCGTGGCAGGCCGCCACCAGGGCGTCACGGAGTTCCTTGCGGTCCTTCCAGTCCACGGCAATGACCGGACGGTGGTTGTTGCCACGGACCAAGAGGTAGTCGAGGCCGGCGCCGTCCAGCACCGAGCGGATGAACATCAGGTCCTCGACCATGGCCTGGTACGGCGTACGGTTCTCATTGACCAGCCCGTACCGGCCCCGCCGGCGCACAACGTCCTCGCGGGTCCGGAACCTCGCGACGGCCGCCGCTGAGGTGACCTCTTCGTGGGCGTCGACCGATGCCTGGCTGCCGTAATAGATCTCGTCCTGGACCAATGATTCTGTAATGTCGGTTCTCCGTGAATGTTTGCGCGAATGTGTGCCTACCTGCATAATAACGCCCGCCCCAAAATCGCCCGAAATTTCCGCGGATTCCACGCCGTTGGTTCAGCCCAGCAGGGCCTTGCGCCAGCTGCGCAGGAAGGCGGCGCCTGCGTCGTCGTGGATGACATCATCACCCAGCCCCAGGTCCGCCGCGGTGAGTACCTCGTACGGCTTTACGGGGACGCCGTCGGCGGGCCGGACGTCGACGTGTTTCACCGGGTGGTCGTTGTGGTGCAGCCAGTCGGCCATGGCGTAGTCGGTGCGGGAATCACCCACCGTGCGCCAGGCCTGCGGGGTGATGCCTTGGGCCGCCAGGAGCTCCACGGCGCGGCTCGCGCCGAGGTCCTTGCCGAGCCGGACCGACTCGATGTCGGTGGAGATGATGGTGGGATCCACCCGGTAGTCGATCCGGTCATCGGAATCGGGGGCATGGTGGTCCAGCCGCACCACCCCGAGGCCGTGCCGGCCCATCAGGTCCATGGCATCGGCGTCGAACAGCTGCTGTTCGGCCCGGTAGTCGGAGTTCTCGACCGAGATGTGCTGCTCCACGGAGACCATCGCCAGTTTGGTTTCGTCGAAAAACATGTGGCTGGCGTAGTCCTCGGCGACCAGCCGGCGGACGTCGTCGCCGAAGGCGCTCGGGATGGCCAGATCGTGATCGACGTGGACGGCTCCGGGCCCGGTGGAGGTGTAGCTGAACCAGACGGCGCCTTTCTCGCAGATGGCGTGGATGAGGATGCTGGCGGGCATCCCGGCGGCGATCATCGGCTCCATGACCTGTTCGCGGATGAAGGCAGCCGAACGGCCTGTGTTGAAGATGACCGGGATCCCCGCCGCGGCCAGTGCCAGCAGGTCCGCAATGATCTCCGGCTGGACCGCGCGGGTGACCGGACTCGCCACGGGACCGTCGACGTCGAGCAGCAGTGCCAGCGGGGGAGCCGACGGCGAGAGGGAAGCTGGGGTCTCGGGAGTTGTCATGGCACCATTCTCCCAGCCGGCGGGCATCTTTGCATGCGCTGTGGACTGCGCCGCAGGCGCGGTCTTGGCCATGACAACCCGGGGCGCACCCTGTGACAAATGGTTACCGTTTGGCTACAACCTCCCGCCGCCGGGGAGTCTGGATTCCCTTGGCAGTCCAAGTTCCTTAGGCTGGCATGGTGATATTCAAAGCCGTGGGCGAGGGACGCCCGTACCCCGACCATGGTTACAACACGCCCAAGGACTGGGCGGCCTTGCCGCCGCGGCCGGTCCGGCTGGACGAGCTGGTGACCACCAAGCGCACGCTGGACCTCGAGGCTTTGCTGGCGGAGGACTCAACGTTCTTCGGCGACCTGTTCCCGCACGTTGTGGAGTACCGGGGTGTCCTGTACCTGGAGGACGGCCTGCACCGTGCCGTCCGGACGGCGTTGCATCAGCGCACGGCGATTCACGCGCGCGTCCTGGTGATAAATGGCTAGAGGGCCGAAGGACGTCACCGTCCTGCATGGGCACCACGTCATCTCCGGCTCGGATTTGCGCGCCACCTTCGTCGACGATGACGGACTGCCGGAACATCCCGGCAGGACGCGACGTCGCATCCTGCATGGCGTCGTCCTGGTGCTGCTCGTGGGACTGGTCGCCGCGGCGATTGTGGTTGCACTGGCCATCATGAACGGCCAGATCAAGATCCCGACGGCGGGGCGCA
This sequence comes from Arthrobacter sp. 001422645, assembly GCF_059816125.1. Taxonomy (NCBI): domain Bacteria; kingdom Bacillati; phylum Actinomycetota; class Actinomycetes; order Micrococcales; family Micrococcaceae; genus Arthrobacter; species Arthrobacter sp. 001422645. The sequence goes on from NZ_JCBANT010000007.1 coordinate 9,228, forward strand.
GCCAGGCAGCCGCGTCCGTCTGCCCGGAGGCAATCTACGACTACACGCCGCCGGAGAAAATCAATCTCAACGTTTTCAACTCCACCTCCCGGCCCGGCCTCGCCCGGTCCGTGGCCGGCGAGTTCGCCGCCCGCAAATTCAAGGTCGGGGCCGTGGCCAATACGACGTCGGGCTACCGCGGCGTGGCGCTGATCGTTTCGGGCGCCGCGGGACAGTCTGCGGCGTTCAGTGTGCAGCGCAATCTGCCCGGCTCGGACTATTTCCAGGACGGCCGGACGGACCCGAGCGTGGACGTCGTCCTCACCGGAGACTTCCAGGGACTCGCGAAACCGGAGCTGGTCGACCAGACGCCGGGGCAACTCAGCTGCCCGCGCGAGGAACGGCGGATCGTGGATGAATCGGCGTGGCCGGTGACTCCGACGGTGGCGCCGACAGCGCGCTAGTACGGACGCTTAGCGCGGACGCCGCGCCCGGCGGGCAGTGCGGACGTAGCGGGAGCCTAGGGGTTCACGCGGACGGGACGGCCGGCGTCGTCGAAACGCGCCCCGGCGCCGAGCTGGACGAACCGCACGGTGCGGCCCAGCCGGGCCTCTGCCCCGGAGTCCTGGCCGGCACCGTCGCCGCGGGCCGCGCTGGAGGACAGTGTGCCGTGGATGAGTTGCGCGAGCTGGGTGATATCCGCCTCCGGCAGGTAGCCCTGCGCGATGCCGTCGCGCAGAATGCCCTGCAGGAGCACGCTGAGCTCCCCGACGTGGTCCGCCAGTTTCGCGAACGACGCCGGTGAGAGCACAGCGCCCATCGCGGGACCCGGTGGCAGGTGCCGCCTGCTGAGGTCCTCGACCTGGGCGCGGACGTAGAGGGCCAGCCGGTCCACCGGGTTGTCCAGCGAATCCAGGGATTCGCGCAGGTCCACCAGGAACCGCTCGGTCTCGTCCAGCGCGTAGGCGATCAGGAGCTCTTCGATGTCCGCGTAGTAGTTGTACACGGCGGTCCGTCCGATCCGGGCGTGGCGTGCGACGTCGGTCATGGTCAGCCCGGGAAGACCATGGGTGAAGAGGAGTTCGCCGAACGCAGTCAGGATGCGGTGCTGGGTCTCGGCGCGTTGGGCGGCGTTGCTCGCGGCCGAAATCCTGGGCATACAGACACTTTAGCGCTATCTGTCAGCAAAAGCGGCTTCTGGCGGCGGCATGGGGTCCGGGGTCGCCGGAAACCTGCCCAGTCGCCGGGAACTTCCGGCGACCCCGGACGAGTCCGGCGACTTCGACGCCGGCGGGACTCAGCTGGCGCAGCCGTCCGGACCGCAGGCCTCGCCGGTGGCGGCAGATGTTGAAACGGCTTCGCCGCTGTCTGCCGCTCCCACCATGACCAGCGGCTGGCTTTCCTGCCAGGCCTGCTCGAGGGCCGCGGCAAATGTCTCGGCCGGCTGGGCGCCGGAGAGCCCGAACTTACGGTCAATCACGAAGAACGGGACGCCGCTGATCCCGAGGGCGCGGCCCTCCTCAAAGTCCAGCCGGACGTCGTCGGCGTACTTGTCGGTGGTGAAAAGTTCGTCCAGTTCGACGGTGCCAATCCCAAGGTCCGTACCCAGCGACGTCAGGTACTCCCGGCTGCCGATGTCCCGGCCGTGCTCGAAGTGGTCGCTGAGCAGGCGTTCCTTTGCGTCGTCCTGCCGTCCGTGTGCGGCGGCAAGGTGGATCAGCCGGTGGGCGGTGAAGCTGTTGGCCACCACAACGTCGTCGAAGCGGTAGTTGAGGCCCTCGCCCTTGGCCTGCTCCGCCACGTGCGCGAACATTCCGGCGACCTGGGCCGGGGCCATCCCCTTGCGCGTGCTCAGGTAGTCCAGTTCCGTGCCGTCGTAGTGCTCCGGCAGCGACGGGTCCAGCTGGTAGCTGCGCCACTGCACCTCCACGGACTCCCGGTGCGGGAAGGCCGCGAGGGCGGTCTCAAAGCGGCGTTTGCCGATGTAGCACCAGGGGCAGGCCACGTCGGACCAGATCTCAATCTTCATGCTCGCCACAACCCTGCGGCGGCCGGCCGCATTCCCGGCGGGACTGTCGGCTTGGTCACGGCGTGACCGGGCGCTCCATCACGAAGTCGTGTTCCACCGAGCTGCCGAGCGTGAAGGATTTGGTTCCGACCCTCCGGAATCCGGACTTTTCGTAGAAGCGGATGGCACGGGCGTTCTGTTCGTTCACACCGAGCCACAGCCCGCGGGCGCCGGCCGCTGCGGCCGCGGCGACACTGGCGTGCATCAGTTCGGCCGCGGCGCCGAGCCCGTGATGGTCCGGATGGACGTAGCACTTGCTGAGTTCGGTCGATGGCAGGATGGTCAGGGCGGAGGCCACGTCCGGGTCCCGGGCGGGCCGGGCCACCAAGAGGCTGTAGCCGCGGAGGTCGCCGTCGACGTCGATCACCAGGACGGTGATCTGCGGATCCGACAGGTAGGCACGGAAGTTGTCCTCGCTGAGGGTGGCCGCCACATGGGCCGCGATGTCCGCAGCCGTCGAACTGGGCGGGCAGGCCAGCGGAAAGGTGACGGCCGCCAGCGCAGCCAGCCCGCCGGCGTCGTCCGCGGTTGCCGTCCGGATTGCGTGGGTCATGCCAAAACCTTAGTCCGGCAGCTAGGCCGTCCTCGCTTCGTGAAGCGTTGTTGCGGCTGCTTTCAAGAACCGCGTGCCACGCGCCGAAACCGGTGGCCTCCCGACGGCGTCGCGAGGCACCCGCCCAGATACTGCCGGCCGCGCCGCACCGACCCTGCGGAATGGCGCGGTACTTTGTGGTGGATGCCGGGTCCGGCGCTGGGTAACTGGGCTGGAGCGTCGACACCGGAGGCGGTGGTCTAGCGGCGCTCACTGCCGCTGGCCACCACCCATCTGCGGATCGGCCTGTCCATGGCGGGGGACCAGACCGCCATTCGGGGCGCCGGCCAGATGGTGACGCAGTATGTGCTGTCGCCCGCGGTGATCGAGGAGACGCTACAGGCCACGGGCTGACGCCGGCGGGAACCCCGCGGGTGTCATAATCGGCGGGTCCGGCGGGGGCGCGTGATAGCAATGGGACTGATGAAAGCATATTTCTGCCCGCCGGCCGAGCCGCGGCACCCGTGAGCACCAGCGTCCTGGCCAAGGTGCCGCGCAGCTGGATCCTGCTGGCCGCCATCGGACTCATTGCCCTGAACATGCGCGGCCCGTTCGTGGCCGTGGCGCCGGTGGTCGGCCTGATGCAGCAGGAACTTGGGTTCTCCCCGGTGGAACTGGGACTCCTGACCGGCATCCCGGTGCTCTGCTTCGCCCTCGCTTCCCCGCTCGCCTCGCTGGCAGGCCGCAAACTCGGCGCGGAAGTCGCCATAACGCTCACGCTGCTGGGCGTGCTGCTGGGCGTGATGGTGCGTTCGGCGGGAAACGGCGCCGTCGTGATGCTCGGCACGGTGATTCTGGGCGTCGCCATCACGATCGGGAACATCGCCGTACCGCTGATCATCCGGCGCGACTTCGCGCCTGCCCGGCAGGGCACGGCGATGGGCATCTACACCGCCGCCCTGAACATCGGCTCGTTCATCACCGCCATGGTGATGGCGCCGCTGGCCGAGTTGTTCGGCTGGCGGCTGGCCCTGGCCGCCTGCGGACTTTTCGCCGTCGCGGCGCTGGTTGTCTGGGTCCTCGCCTTCGGCCCCCGGGCGTTCCGCCCCGAACCGGTCCCGGGACCGGATCCCGCCCGCCCCGGGGTTAGGCGGGCCTCGCGCTGGATCACGGTGGGGCTCACCGCGGGCTTCGCCGGGCAGGCATTTTCCTACTACGGTGTGACCGCCTGGCTGCCCAGCATCCTTGCGGACGAACTCGGCATGACAGCCGCACAGGCCGGGGCCGGGTCCTCCCTGTTCCAGATCCTGGCCATCGTGGGCGGGCTGGGCGTTCCGCTCGCGGCCCGTTTTGCCAGTACGACGGCGGTCGGTCTCACCCTCGGGCTGTTCTGGTTGACCGTTCCCGCGGGCCTGTTGCTGGCACCGGAGCTGTGGTGGCTGTGGTCCTCGTTTGGCGGCGTGGCCCAGGGCGGCGGCATCACGCTGATCTTCATCGCCATCATCCGGCTGGCCCGGGACCAGGCCTCGGCAGGCCGGATGTCCGCCGTCGTGCAGGGTGTGGGCTACTCCTTCGGCGCGCTGGCGCCGACCCTGCTGGGCTACGTCAACGGCGTCACCGGTTCCTGGACCGGGCCGCTGCTGATGGTGCTCGGATCGGTGGCGCTGTTCATTGTCGGGACGGGGTTTTCACTGCGCCACGTCCCCAAGGCGCACTGACCGGCGTCGGGGTCCGACCGCGAGGTGACAGTTAAAGCCCATGTTCACGGGGAACATGGGCTTTAACTGTCACCTCGACGCCGTTGTCGATTCAGTGGGTTTTCCGTCGCCGGGCCGCCGCCCCGGATCTCGGGGTGCCTGTTGCGAAGGGCATGGCAGCCCAGCGAACGGAATTCTGCGCCGCCCCGGCCTGTTGGGCGGGTGCGGCGCCCTGCCGTCAGGCCGGGACGAGCGCCGGGTCCTCGCTGGGGACGTCGCCGCCGTCGCGCGCTTCATGCAGGAACCGGTCGTAGGCCGGAAGTGTCAGGAACGCCGGGAACGCCGGAGTGAGCGTGACTTCCTCGAAGATGTCCCGCGCATCGGCGAAACGGTCACCTTCGAAGCGTTCGAGCTTGGCGAACTCCTCATCCAGCATGTCCTCGACCCAGTCGCGGGTGATGACGTCGCCCTGGTCCGTGATGGCCCGGGAGAAGATCCACTGCCACAGCTGCGAGCGGGAGATCTCCGCGGTGGCGGCGTCCTCCATGAGGTTGTGGATGGCGACGGCGCCGTTGCCGCGGAGCCAGGACTCGATGTAGCGGATGCCTACCTCGATGTTGTTTCGGACGCCTTGTTCGGTGATGGTGCCGGTGGTGGAGGCGATGTCGAGCAGTGCGCGGTCGTCCGGGGTGACGTCCTCGCGGAGGCGGTCCAGCTGGTTCGGGCGGTCACCGAGCACGGCGTCGAACACCTCGCGGCAGACCGGCACCAGGTCCGGGTGCGCAACCCACGATCCGTCGAAGCCGTCGCCGGCCTCACGGGTTTTGTCCGCGCGGACCTTCTCGATGGCGATCGCGTTGGCCTCCGGGTCCTTGCGGTTGGGGACGGCCGCGGCCATGCCGCCGATCGCCATGGCGCCGCGTTTGTGGCAGGCCCGGACCAGCTGTTCGGTGTAGGCGCGCATAAACGGCTGCGTCATGGTCACCTGGCTGCGGTCCGGCAGGACGAAGCGCGGTCCGCGGGTGCGGAAGTTCTTGATCAGGGAGAAGATGTAGTCCCAGCGGCCGGCGTTCAGGCCCGCGGCGTGGTCGCGCAGTTCGTAGAGGATCTCCTCCATCTCAAATGCTGCGGTGATGGTTTCGATCAGCACGGTGGCGCGGATGGTGCCCTGCGGAATGCCCAGCAGGTCCTGGGCGAGGACGAAGATGTCGTTCCACAGCCGGGCCTCGAGGTGGTTTTCGATCTTCGGCAGGTAGAAGTACGGACCCTTGCCCTGGGCGATGAGGCGGCGGGCATTGTGGAAGAAGTACAGGCCGAAGTCCACGATTCCGCCGGCGACCGGCGTCCCGTCAATGAGCATGTGCTTTTCCGGCAGGTGCCAGCCGCGGGGCCGGACCACGATGGTGGGGAGCTCCTCGGCGGAGCGGAGTTTGTACTCCTTGCCCTCGGGGGAGGTGAAGTCGATGCGGCGTTCCAGCGCATCCGTGAGGTTGAGCTGGCCCTGGATGACGTTGCGCCATGACGGGGTGGACGAGTCCTCCATGTCCGCGAGCCACACCTTGGCGCCGGAGTTCAGCGCGTTGATGGTCATTTTCTTGTCCACCGGGCCGGTGATTTCGACGCGGCGGTCCGTCAGGCCCGGGGCCGGGGGAGCGACGCGCCAGTTCGGATCGTTGCGGACGGACTCGGTCTCGCGGAGGAACCGAGGGTCCTGGCCCTTGCCGATCTGCTGGCGTCGGTCCCGGCGGGCCTGCAACAGCTCCAGCCGCCGTCCCGCGGTTGCCTTGTGCAGCTTGGCAACGAATGCTAAGGCATCGGGAGTCAGGACTTCGCTCTGCCGGCAGATCGGCTGGGCAGTCAACGTAACCCCGTTGATGGTGAAGTTGTCAGTGAAGCTGTTCATGGGAGTTGCTCCTTGAATGTCCGCCGTTGCCCTATCACTTTTGGTCGCCAAAGGACGTCGATGGGAACCAAAAGTGACAGGGCAACGGGCGGGAAGTTTGGGAAGTTAGTGGAACTGGCCTTCTTCGGTGGATCCCACCAGGGCCAGGGTGGATGCGTTCGGGTTGAGCGCGGTGGCGATGTCGTCGAAGTAGCCGGTGCCGACTTCGCGCTGGTGCTTGGTGGCGGTGTAGCCGCGGGACTCGGAGGCGAATTCCTTTTCCTGCAGCTCGACGTAGGCGCTCATCCCTTCACGGGCGTAGCCGTGGGCGAGGTCGAACATCGAGTAGTTCAGGGCGTGGAAGCCGGCCAGGGTGATGAACTGGAAGGTGAAGCCCATGGCGCCGAGTTCGCGCTGGAACTTGGCGATCGTGGCGTCGTCGAGGTGCTTCTTCCAGTTGAACGACGGGGAGCAGTTGTAGGAGAGCATCTGGTCCGGGAAGTCGGCCTTGACGGCTTCGGCGAACTTGCGGGCCAGTTCCAGGTCCGGAGTGCCCGTCTCCATCCAGATGAGGTCGGAGTACGGGGCGTAGGCCTTGGCGCGGGCAATGCAGGGTTCGATCCCGTTGCGGACCTTGTAGAAGCCTTCCGCCGTGCGCACTGGCTGTCCGCCTTCGCGGAGGATGAATTCCTGGTCGCGCTCGTCGACGTCGGACGTGATCAGCGTGGCTGCCTCGGCGTCGGTGCGCGCAATGATGACCGACGGCGTGCCGGCGACGTCCGCTGCCAGGCGGGCGGCGTTCAGGGTGCGGACGTGCTGCTGGCTGGGGATCAGGACCTTGCCGCCGAGGTGGCCGCACTTCTTCTCCGAGGCGAGCTGGTCTTCCCAGTGCACACCCGAGGCGCCGGCCTGGATCATGGACTTCATCAGCTCGTACGCGTTGAGCGGGCCGCCGAAACCGGCCTCGGCGTCGGCGACGATCGGGACCATCCAGTCCTCGACCGTCTGAATGCCCTCGGAGAACTCGATCTGGTCGGCGCGGAGCAGGGCGTTGTTGATGCGGCGGACCACGGTGGGCACCGAGTTGGCCGGGTACAGGGACTGGTCCGGGTAGGTGTGGCCGGAGTTGTTGGCATCGGCGGCGACCTGCCAGCCGGAAAGGTAGATGGCGCGGAGGCCGGCCTTGACCTGCTGGACGGCCTGGTTGCCGGTGAGTGCGCCGAGGGCGTTGGTGTACTTGCCTTCCTTGTGCTCCCCGGTGAGCTGCTTCCACAGTTTCTCGGAGCCGCGGCGGGCCAGGGTGTGTTCCTCGGAGACGCGGCCGCGGAGCCGGACTACGTCGGAAGCCTTGTAGTCCCGAGTGACACCTTCCCAGCGCGGGTTGGCAGCCCACTCGAGCTCCAGGGCGGCGGCCTGCTCTTCGGGCGTCTGCTGGGTGGGCTCAAATGCTGCAGTCATTGTTGTCTCCTTGGTGGGGTCCGGGCCGGCCAGTCTGCGTCTCTGCAGAGCCTGGCTGGTTGTTCCCGGATGGTGAATCTTTCCGTGAGATCTACTTTTCTTTACTTTCAAGTGGCTTGCTAGACCAAAAGTATGGAAAGAAATGCACTTCTTCGCGTATTCTCAAGAAATGCATCCCACCAGCTGGAACCGCCCCGTCTCGTCAGCCGCCTCGCCTGCCGTGCCGGAGGTGGACGTCATCAGCATGGGCCGGCGCGTCCGGCATCTGCGGAAAGCCGCCGGACTCACGCTCGATGACCTCAGCGCCACGGTGGGAACGGCCCCCAGCCAGCTGAGCCTGATCGAGAATGGCAAACGCGAGCCCAAACTGGGCCTGCTCCAGCAGCTCGCGGCGGCACTCGGCGTGAGCATCGACGAGCTGCTGGGCGCGGAGCCGCCCAACCGGCGCGCCGCCCTGGAGATCGAGCTGGAACGCTACCAGCGCAGCCCCATCTACGAGTCACTCAAGCTGCCCAAGATCCGCGTCAGCTCGCGGCTTCCGATGGACGTGCTCGAGTCCATGGTGGGGCTGCAGCACGAGCTGGAACGCCGGCTCAACGAGCAGGTCGCGACGCCGGAAGAGGCCCGCCGCGCGAACGGGAAGCTGCGCGCCATGATGCGCGAGCGGAACAACTATTTCCCGGAGTACGAGGCCGAGGCACAGAAGGTCCTGGCCTCCGTGGGGCACACGAGCGGCCCGCTGTCCCACCATGTAATCGCGGACATCGCCGGGCACCTCGGCTTCAGCCTCCACCACGTGGGCGACCTGCCGCACTCCACCCGCTCCGTGACCGACCTGAAGAACCGCCGGATTTACCTCACGCAGAACGCGCGCAGCGATCACGACCCCCGTTCGGTGCTGCTGCAGGCGCTGGGCCACTACGTCCTGGGCCACCAGACGCCCACCAACTACGGCGATTTCCTGATGCAGCGCGTGGCCACGAACTACTTCGCCGCCGCGCTCCTGCTGCCGGAGCAGGCCACGGTGGAATTCCTACAGAGGGCCAAACAGGCGAAGGAAATCGCGGTGGAGGACATCCGGGACGCCTTCGCCGTGTCCTATGAGACGGCCGCGCACCGCTTCACCAACCTCGCCACCCAGCACCTGGACATCCGCACCCACTTCCAGAAGACGCACAAGAGCGGCATCATCTACAAGGCCTACGAGAACGACGGCGTGACGTTCCCGCAGGACCACACCGGCGCCATTGAGGGCCAGCCGTCCTGCAAGAACTGGACGTCCCGGGTGGTGTTCGATGTGCCGGACAAGTTCAGCGCCTACAACCAGTACACGGACACGCCGGCGGGGACCTACTGGTGCACGGCGCGGACCGAGCGCTCCGCCAACGGTGAGTTTTCCCTGTCCGTTGGAGTGCCGTATGCGCAGGTGAAGTGGTTCCGCGGCCGCGACACCACGGAGCGGTCCAAGTCCACCTGCCCGGACGAGAGCTGCTGCCGGCGGCCCCCGGCGTCGCTGACCTCCGAGTGGGCCGGAAACGCCTGGCCCTCGGCGCGGGCGCACTCCCATCTGCTGGCCGCGATGCCCCCGGGTGCCTTCCCCGGCGTGGACGAGACCGAGGTCTACTCCTTCCTGCAGGCGCACTCCGGGACCTGACCTGACTCGCGTTTCGCCCGTTGCAGGCTCGCTGCTCTACGGCGGACTATTTTTCCCGAGTGCCCCCCGACACACGACGCGGTGCAAATCCCGATAGCGTACTTCGCTCCCGGACCAGCGACCCGTGTCCGTGAGGAAACGCAGGTATTCATGAAGGGCGGCGCAGAAAAACGGTGCAAGACTGTCATCACGCTTATCGAGCGCCTCGACGAACCTGGCTATGCGTACGGGGTCCATTGCGGTTACTTGTCCGCCGGTGGTTTCGGTATAAATCGGGAGGAATGCTGTCAACTGTGCCAGGACGGGAAGTTCTGGCAAGATCCCGTGCTCGCGATGCCAACCAACAAATGCGATCAGCGACCCCAGTGCTTGGTCGTGGCGCGACGCACGCGAACCTGGCCGACCGGCCGGTTTCCCGGCCTGGTGCCCCCCAGTGCTTCGACGTGCCGACCGACGCCGGGATTTTTTGGCCACAATCGATCCTTACGGTGGATGAGGCAAGAGGCGGACTGCCTTCCACCACGCTATGAGTGGGCAACAAAGGACTTCAACGGTGGCTAGCCGTATGTGGAAAAGTGGTCCTTCCAGCCCGCCTGCAGAACGCCGCTACCTGTCGACCTGGGAGCCGCGCCAAGGCGGGCGGACTATATTGGCCAGTGTCAGCTCATCGACCCACCTCGCGGGAGCGTGCACCCATGGCCAAGGAACTTGCGACCCAGCTCATCGAACAACTTCAAGCCGCCGGCGTGCAGCGAATCTATGGAATTGTCGGCGACAGCCTCAACCCGATCGTCGACGCGGTCCGGAAGACGGGTGGTGCCGCCAAGGGCGGGATCGACTGGATTCACGTGCGGCATGAGGAGGCCGCGGCCTTCGCAGCCGCGGCGGAGGCGCAGCTGACCGGCCGTCTCGCGGTGTGCGCTGGCTCCTGCGGGCCGGGAAACCTCCACCTGATCAACGGACTGTATGACGCCAACCGCTCCGGAGCCCCGGTGCTGGCCATCGCCTCGCACATTCCGAGCAAACAAATCGGCAGCAGCTTCTTTCAGGAAACCCACCCGGACCGGCTCTTCAACGAGTGTTCGGTGTACTCCGAGCTGATCAGCACCGCCGAACAAGCGCCGAGGGTCATGCACAGTGCCATCCAGCACGCTGTCGCCCTCCGGGGCGTCGCCGTCGTCACGCTTCCCGGTGACATCGCGGATCTGGAGGCGGCAGCTCCCACCCCTGCCCCCGCCGCGTTCCGCCCGGCGGCGCTGGTGCCGGACCCCGCCAGCGTGCGGGAGCTGGCGGATGCCATCAACGCTGCCGGGAAGGTCGCCATCTTCGCCGGTGCCGGCGTCGAGGGCGCGCACGGCGAGGTCATCGCCCTCGCGGAAGCCGTGAACGCCCCGATCGGGCACTCGCTCCGCGGCAAAGACTTCATGCAGTACGACAACCCCTATGACATCGGCATGACGGGGCTGCTAGGCTACGGCGCCGCGGCCGAGGGGATCGAGGACGCGGATCTGCTCATCCTGCTCGGCACAGACTTCCCCTATGACCAGTTCCTGCCCGCAACCCGCACGGCGCAGGTGGACCGGGCCGCGCAGAATCTGGGCCGCAGGACCGACGTCGACGTCGCGGTCCACGGCGACGTGCTGCCCACCCTTGCGGCCCTGATGCCTTTGATCCAACCGAAGAAGAGCCGCCGCTTCCTCGATGCGATGCTCAAAAAGCACGACCGGCTGATGAACAAGGCCGTCGGCGCCTACACGCGCAAAGTGGAAACCAAAGAGCCGATCCACCCCGAATACGCGGCGTCGGTGCTTGACCAGGTGGCAGCGAAAGACGCGGTCTTCACCGCGGATACGGGCATGTGCAATGTCTGGACCGCCCGGTACATCAATCCGCTGGGAACCCGCCGGCTGATCGGGTCCTACCTGCATGGATCCATGGCGAACGCGCTTCCCCATGCGATCGGTGCCCAGCTGGCCTACCCCGGGCGCCAAGTGGTGTCGGTATCGGGCGACGGCGGCCTGTCGATGCTGCTGGGGGAGCTGGTCACCGTTGCCGCGCACCGGCTCCCGATCAACGTCGTGGTGTTCAACAACTCCACCCTGGGCATGGTCAAGCTGGAGATGCTGGTGGACGGGCTCCCGGACTTCGGCGTGGACGTGCCCGACGCCAACTACGCCGCGGTGGCCCGCGCCCTGGGGTTCCACGCCGTCCGCGTCACCGACCCGTCCCGCATCGAGGCCGCGTACCGGGAAGCCTTCGCCCACCCCGGACCGTCGCTCGTGGAGCTCATCACGGACCCTAAGGCGCTGTCCCTCCCGCCCAAGATCAAGGGCGCCCAGGTCCTGGGCTTCGCCACAGCGATGTCCAAGGTGGTCCTCAACCGGGGCGCCGGCGAGGCCGTCAGCATGGCACGGAGCAACCTGCGCAACATCCCGCGCCGCTGACAGCCCTTTCCTGAGGCCGGAAACCCGCACGTTTCCGGCGAATCGGGTGGCCCGACCGGCGTCAAATCGTGACCCGGGCGTGGTCGCTCTTTTCCGGGCGGGCTGGTTGACTGGCCGTAGGCGGATCCCCGCCATTCCTTGGGGGCGCGATGAAACAGAAGATTTCGGCGCGATTGGTTGCCGCGGGTGCGGCCATGGCATTGGCCTTGACAGCTTGTTCCTCCTCGCCGCCGGCGATGGTGAAGGCCGACGGCGTCGAACGCGCTTCGGCGGAAGGGGCCGCCTATCCGGCCGAGTTCGCCCAGCTTAGGGCGTCGGCACGGAAGCTGGGCGCCGCGCTTCTGGCAGACGGCGGGAACGCCGGAAACGGAAACGTGGTTTCGTCCCCGGGCAGCATGCTGATTGCCCTGGCCATGCTGCGGGTGGGCGCATCCGGGGGGACCGCTGCCGAGATGGACGGCGTGCTGGGCCTCCCCGCGGAGCATCGCGACGCCGCCCTGAACGCGCTGTTGGCATCCTTGGAAGCCTTCGACGGAGACCCCGCCTCGGTGGACGAAAAGGACCCTCCGCGCCGGCCGGTCCTGCACACGGCAAACGGCTTGTTCATAGACAAGGGCGAGCCCACGGGCGAGGGCTATCTGCAGTCCCTGGCCCGGTATTACGGAACCGGTGTGTACCCGGTGGACTTCCAGGATGAGGCGGCCACCAAGCCGGCGATCGACGCCTGGGTGAACCAGAACACCGGCGGACGGATCAAGACGGGGCCCGCGAAGTATGACCGTAGAGACACGTTCAGCGTGCTCAACGCCGTGTACTTCGCCTCGGCGTGGAGGGTCCCCTTCGACCCGGCCGACACTGCCGATCTGCCCTTCACCACGCCCGACGGCGGGCAGGTTTCCGCCTCCACCATGTCGGGCGTTCAGGACCTTGCCTTCGCCCAGGGTGCAGGCTGGCAGGCGGTGAACTTGCCCTATGCCGAGGGATTTGTGATGCGGCTCGTTCTGCCGGATGCCGGGGCCGCCATGCCCGGACCGCAGGAAGCCGCCGACGCTGCCCTGGCCCTTGAATCCGCAGCCCCGGCTCCCGTGCAGATCTTCTTGCCACGGTGGGACCACAAGACCGACTTTGAACTGCGCAAAGTCTTCACTGACCTGGGCCTGCAGAAAATGCTCCACACCAAGACCGACTTCAACGCCATCCAGCGCGGCCTCAAGATCCAAGCGGCAGGGCAGTCCGCCACGATCACCGTGGCGGAGAAAGGCACGGTTGCCGCTGCCGTGACCCAGATCAACGCGCGGGCCGTCAGCGGCGCAGCGGCGACGACGGTGATCCATTTCGACCGGCCGTTCCACTACGAGATCGTCCATGCCGAGACCGGGCTGCCCCTTTTTATGGGCAGGGTGTCCGATCCCCGCTCATCTTGAGACGCTCCCGCGGATTCTGCAGGCTGCCGCAGCACGTGAGGAAGCGTCCGGACAGTAGCTTCCAGAACTGAGGAAGCGTCCGGACAGTAGCTTCCAGAACTGAGGGAGCGTCCGGACAGAAGCTGCCAGACCTGAGGGAGCGTCGAATCTGGCGGGTTTAGCGCGGGCCGCCCTGCCACAGTGCGTCGAACGGCGCTCCTGAAGCCACCCGGTTGCGGATTCCCGCGGTCACAAACGCCTTGGCCGTCCGGGCGGCCTCAAGCGGCGTCGCACCCTTGGCCAGCTCGGCCGTCACCGCGGCCGCCAGCGAGCAGCCGGCGCCCGACACCGCCACGTCGCCCACCTTCGGGGCGGACAGCACTTCCAGCGTGTCGCCGTCGTAGTAGACGTCGACGGCGTCCGGCCCGGCCAGGCGCACGCCGCCCTTGGCGAGCACCGCGGCGCCGCTGAGCTCGTGGATCCGGATCGCGGCGGCCTTGAGCGATTCGAGGTCGGTGATTTCAAGTCCGGAGAGGGACTCTGCCTCGAAATGGTTCGGTGTAACGAACGTGGCCAGCGGCAGGATCTGCGCTTTGAGGGCCTGGTCCGTGTCCAGCGCGTGGCCGGGCTCCTGGCCTTTGCAGATCAGGACCGGATCCAGGACCACGTTCTTGAAGGCGGAGCCGGCCAGCGCCTCGGCGACCGTGGAAATCGTTGCCGGACTGCCAAGCATGCCGATCTTCACGGTGTCCAGAACCGACGGAGCGCCGGACGCGGCACCGTAGGCCGCCGTCGTCGCCTCCAACTGGTGGGCGATGACCTGCTGGTCGACCGGGACGAAACGGTGGTTCCAGTTGTCCTGCGGATCGAAGGACACGATGCAGGTCAGGTTGGCAATGCCGAACACGCCAAGTTCCTGGAAGGTCTTCAGATCGGCCTGCGCGCCGGCGCCGCCGGTCGCTTCGGAGCCGGCGATGGTCAGGGCGACGGCGGGAGCGGCCGCGGCGTCGTCGTGGGCGGGGGCCGCCAGGGCGGCGGAGTCGAAGGCGGTGGAAGTCATGGTCCCATCCTGCCATCACCGGAAAACCGCCCGCATTGTGCGCATGACCAATATGAACAAAACCCAAGTGTTCCGGATCACCGCTAATAAGGTGGCGGACGGTGTTGCTTTCTTGCGGCGCCGGATCCAGGAAGGTTCATTGATGAGCACCCAGCTGTCCGAATCGGCGCAGACGAGACGAGCCGTAAGCAATATTCTCAAAGGCTCTGCCGGCAACCTCGTGGAGTGGTACGACCTCTACGTCTACACAGTCTTCGCGGCGTATTTCCAGTCGCACTTCTTCAATTCCGAGGACGAGCTCCAGGCGGGCCTTGAGGCGATGGCCGTCTTCTCGACGTCGTTCCTCATGCGCCCGATCGGCGCCTGGTTCTTCGGCCGCTACGCCGACCGCAAGGGCCGCAAAGCCGCACTGACGCTCAGCGTGACGCTGATGTCGGCCGGTTCCTTCGCCATCGCGATCCTGCCGACCACCCAGCAGGTCGGCGTCTGGGCGCTGATCCTGCTGATCTTTGTGCGCCTGATCCAGGGCTTCTCCGTCGGCGGCGAATACGGCACCAGCGCCACCTACATGTCCGAGGCCGCTACCTCCAAGCGCCGCGGATTCTTCTCCAGTTTCCAGTACGTCACGCTCATTGGCGGACAGATGATGGCGCTGCTGGTGCTGGTCATCCTGCAGAACACCATGGACAAATCAGCGCTGACCGAGTGGGGGTGGCGCATCCCGTTCGCAATCGGCGGCGTTGCGGCGCTCGTTGTCCTGTGGCTGCGGCGCTCGATGGAAGAAACCGTGTCCGAGGAGCAAGTCGAGGCCGCGAAGGTTCCTGCCGTTGCAGGCGTTGCCCAGCCGGGCACCATGAAGCTGCTCTTCACCCAGTACTGGAAGCCCCTGCTGATCTGCATCGGCGTGACCCTCGGCGGCACCGTGGCGTTCTACACGTACACCAACTTCATCCTGAAGTTCATGAACGATACGTCCGGCATCGCCAAGACAGACACGTCGGTGATCAACTTCTGGGCACTGTTCATCTTTATGCTGCTCCAGCCGGTCTACGGGCTCATCTCCGACAAGGTTGGCCGGAAGCCGCTGCTGCTCTGGTTCGGTATCACCGGCCTGCTGTTCACGTGGCCGCTGCTGTCCACCCTGGCCGGGACCAAGGACCCGTTCACGGCGTTCCTGCTGATGTTGGGCGGCCTGCTGATCGTCGGTGGCTACACCTCGATCAACGCCCTCGTGAAGGCCGAGCTGTTCCCGGCCTCCATCCGGGCGCTCGGCGTGGGCCTGGGGTACGCCATTGCCAACTCGCTGTTCGGCGGCACGGTTCCGCTGATTGGCGCCGCGCTGCAGAAAGCCGGCCAGGTGGACCTGTTCTTCACCTACGTCACCGTGGCCATCGGCCTCTCGCTGCTGGTCTACATCTTCGCGCTGAAAAACAAGAAGTCCACGCACCTGGACCACGAACAGGGCCACGCCTGGGAGCACGCGGCTGCCCCGGTTTCCCCGGGCGACGGTCGCCTGGACGACGACAAGGACCTCGTCGACGCCTCGCGCCGGTAGGGCCACCGGCCGCTCGCTAAAGGGCACGCTTACGACGGCGGGTTGCCGGCTACGGAACGTACGTTCCGGGAGCTGGCGGCCCGCCGTCGTTGTTGAGGCGGGCGCTGGTGACGCGGGCGCTGCCGCTGGCGGCCGTTCGGCCGGGTTTGCAGCCGTCCGGCCGGGCCTACTGGGCGTTGTCCGCGAACCGCAGCTGCAGGATCGTCGCGATGGTGCCTGCCGTGAACGTCCCCGCCAGCACCACGTAGCTGCCCGCCGTGAGCGTATCGACCGGGTCCGCCACCATTCCGATCAGCAGCGGGACGATCGAGTAGGGGAACCACTCCGCCCAGCCGGTTCTGCCGAACAGGTTCCCCAAGGCGAGCATCACGAGGGAGAAGGCGATGGGGGCCACCTCACCGCGGCTCAACACGGCAATCCAGGCAACCACGGGAGCGAGCAGGAAGGATATCGACGCAGCGAGCAGCACGTTGGCCAGGCCGGCAGCGGCCAGCTCCGCAGAGAACCCCGGCAGCCCCATCGCAAATCCGATCGCCATCGCCTCGAGGAGGACGAGGACAATGAGTGCCATCCACCACACAGCCGCGACCCCCAGCTTGGCGACGGCGAACCAGTGACGGGCCACGGGCAGCGCGAGCATGTTCTTGGCGGTGGCATCACCGTACTCCCGGCCGAACAAGTAGGCCACGATGAACGCCAGCAGGAGCATCCCACCAATGCCAAAGACCAGGGTGAGCATGTAGAAGTATTCGGGCCACGTCGCCTCGAGGCCAGCGAGGCTCGCTTTGGTGCCCACAAGCCCCAGCTGGGCCGCCCGCCCTGGCTCGCGCACGATCCACATGAACAGCGCTATGCCGAGCGGCATCATCGCGAGCACGGCCAGGGTGGCCCAGGTCGCCTTGGCGCGGTGGAGCTTCGTGAACTCGGTGGCGAGAACCTGACCGAACATCAGGCCACGGAACCCTTGGCTGCAGTGCCCGTGGCTGCAGCGCCCGCGGCTGCCTCGCCCGTGGCTGCATCGCCAGTGCGCGCGAGGAAGTAACGCTCCAGGTCCAGCGTCAGCAGCGCCTGCTCGCGTTCCTCCGGGGTGTAGGCGTCGGCCGCGAAGGAGCGTGCCTTCGCGGCGAGGTCGTCGCGCGACGACTCCTCGATGAGACGCCCGTTGTGGATGATGCCGATACGGTCGGCAAGATGGGCGACCTCGGCAAGGATGTGGCTCGACATAAAGACGGTGACGCCGCGTTTGTCGGCGAGTGAGCGGAGGAGTTCGCGGATCTCGACGATGCCGGCCGGGTCGAGGCCGTTGGCGGGCTCGTCGAGCACCAGCAGTTCGGGGGAGTGCAGCAGCGCGCGGGCGAGCGAGAGGCGTTGCTTGTTGCCGAGCGAGAGCTGCCCGGCGCGCCGCCCGGCGCACGGGCCGAGGCGGAGCAGCGTGATTGAGTCCTCGACCGACCCCGGCGGTGAGCCGGTGAGGCGGCGCTGAATGTCGAGGTTTTCGCGCACGGTGAGATTGGGGTAGGCGGTGGCCGTCTCGACAAGGAATCCGACGCGCGAGAACACGCTCGTCTCCCCTGGGATGATGCGCCGGCCGAGTACGGTTACTTCCCCGCCGCTCGGTCGGATCAGGCCGAGCAGCATGCGGATAGTGGTTGTCTTTCCCGCCCCGTTCCTGCCAAGGAATCCGTAAATTTCGCCGCGGCGGACATCGAGGTTGAGCGAGTCGACGGCGGTGACGTCGCGGTACCGCTTGACGAGGGCGCGCGTGGAAACTGCGGTGGCAGGATGGGTCTCCTCCATGGCCCCATCCTGCCACCACGTCCGGAGCGTTCACAGTGCAAGTATTCACAGCGGGCCCAGCACAGGTTCCGGTTCTTGCGGCGGCCGGTTCGTATGCTGGCGCGGGGTGAGAGAATGGAAGGCGGTTCCCGCGGCCAGCCCGCCAGGAGCCATCCAGTGCTAATACAGCCGGCCGCCGTGTTGTCCTCCATGAGGATCCGGGCGCCGAGCGAACCACTACGAATGGAACACCCATGACTTCCGCCAAGACCATCCCGGCAGCAGCCCCGCCGAAGTTCGCTTCCATCGGCTCCCCGTACTTCGGCATCATGCTCGCCGTTATGGCCGTGGTGCTGATCCTGTCCAACATCGGGGCATCGAAGGGCGTCGCGATCGGCCCGATCATCACCGACGGCGGCTTCTTCCTCTTCCCGCTGGCCTACATCCTGGGCGACGTCATCAGCGAGGTCTATGGCTTCAAGGTGGCGCGCAAGGCCATTTTCACCACCTTCGCGCTCTCCGTCTTCGCGTCGCTCTGCTACTGGGTCATCATCGCGCTGCCGGGCTTCGACGACGATTTCGGCACCGC
The DNA here is from genome assembly GCF_059816125.1 of Arthrobacter sp. 001422645. Taxonomy (NCBI): domain Bacteria; kingdom Bacillati; phylum Actinomycetota; class Actinomycetes; order Micrococcales; family Micrococcaceae; genus Arthrobacter; species Arthrobacter sp. 001422645. The sequence goes on from NZ_JCBANT010000007.1 coordinate 27,325, forward strand.
CAAGCAGGCCGCGCTGGAAGGCGCCTTGGGCCCGGTCCCGCAGATCGTGCTCGCCTCGCTGCTGGCGTTCCTGGCCGGACAGACCATCAACGCCTGGATCCTCGTGAAGATGAAAGCGCGCACGGGGGAGAAGTCCCTGTGGGCGCGCATCATGGGCTCCTCGGTGGCCGGGGAGTTCGTGGACACCCTGATTTTCTGCAGCATCGCGGCTTCCGTTATCGGGATTACCGACGTCGGCACTTTCGTGAACTACGTCGCCGTGGGCTTCCTCTACAAGACCCTTGTGGAGTTCCTCTTCGTCCCGGTCACGGCGGGCGCGATCGGCTGGATCAAGAAGCGCGAACCGAGCTACGGGGCGTAAGGGTTCCTCGTTCCTCCACCGTTTCGACGGTTCGGTGCCCACACGACGCCGCGAACCGTCTAGCCGCTGCGGAACCGTCGAAACGGCGGGCTGTCGGCGGCCGTGCCGCGGCTCAACGCCCGTAACACCCGGTACTTGAACTCCACTTCGTTGAACAAGTCCCTCCACTCGATCCGGATGAAAGTCCAGCCCTGTTCCATCAGGGCTTTCTCGCGGCGCCGCTCGGCGAACAGTACGTCGCCGGTGGGACGGTAGTCGAAGTACTTGGTGTTCCCGTCGAATTCAAGGGCAACTTTTCGCTCCGGCCAGGCAAAGTCCAGCCGATGCTCCCCGAGCGGAGTCCGGACCACGTACTGCACCTCTGGGTAGGCGTCATCCTGAGCCTGTGCAGCAGTTCCCTTGTCAGGCTTTCGCCAGCAGACTCGGAGCGGGGGTCAGCCAGTTCGAGGGCCCGCCGCAAGGCGACCACTCCATTGCGGCCTGCGAGATCGGCGCACCGGGCCCGGACGAGGCCAAGGTCAGCGCCCATCCGGGCGGCGAGATCCCGGAGGGGGATGTTTCCTGGGTCAGGTGCACGCGGTCATCGACTTTCCACAGCTGGAGGTCATGCAGGCTGGCGCCCGAGACGTGGCTGTAGACAAAGCGCCCCGGCGACGTCCTTAGCGTCCCGAGCGCATGGGCGAAGACCAGTTGCCGCCGTCGGACGGTGGAGTTCAGCCCCCGCCACCATTCTGCGCGGGCGTAAGTGCCGCGGCGCAAGCGGACGAGCTCCGACGGGTGCCCGCCTGCTCGACGTTTCCCGACGTCGTGGGCGCAGGGAACCGTCGAATCGGCGGCGACCCGGAGCCTAGGAGTAGTAGTTCCGCAGGGTCTCGGCCTTGAACTCGAAGAAGTTGCCGGCCTCGATGGCGAGACGGGCGTCGTCGACCATTTTCACCACAAAGCGCTCGTTGTGGATCGAGATCAGCGTGGCGGAAACCATTTCCTTGGCCTTGAACAGGTGGTGGATGTAGGCCCGCGAATAGTTCAGGCAGGCGTAGCAGTCGCAGCCTTCCTGCAACGGGCCGAAGTCCCGCTTGTACATGGCACCGGAGAGGTTGTACCGGCCGGTGGGGTGGTAGAACGCCGAGTTCCGGGCCACCCGGGTGGGGGAGACGCAGTCGAAGGTGTCCGCGCCGTTCTCGATCGCGGTGAAAATATCGTCCGGTTCGGAGATGCCGAGCAGGTGCCGGGGTTTGTTCTCCGGCAGTTCCTCGTTGCACCAGCGCACGATCGTGCCGAGGTTCTCCTTCTCCAGGGCGCCGCCGATGCCGAAGCCGTCAAAGTTCATCGCGCCCAGGTCCCGGCAGGCCTTCCGGCGCAGGTCCTCGTACTGCGCGCCCTGGATGACCCCGAACAGGGCCTGGTAGGGCTTGCCCGTCCGCTCGGCAGTGAGCCGGAAATGTTCGGTGATGCAACGCTCGGCCCAGCGGCGGGTCCGCTCCAGGGACTCCTCCTGGTAGCCGCGGGAATTTTGCAGCGTGGTGAGCTCATCGAAGGCGAACATGATGTCCGCGCCGATCTGGTGCTGGACGTTCATGGAGATTTCGGGGCTGAAGCGGTGCCGGTCGCCGTTGAGGTGGCTCTTGAACCACACGCCTTCCTCATCCACATGGGCCAGCCGCTCCTTGCCGGGGGCGACGGCGTCATCGGGCCCTGAATTGTCCACCGACTTCATGTCGATGACCTTCTTGAACCCCGAGCCGAGGCTCATCACCTGGAACCCGCCGGAGTCGGTGAACGTGGGCCCGCGCCAGTTCATGAACGCGCCCAGCCCGCCGGCCTCATCCAGGATGTCGGCGCCGGGCTGCAGGTACAGGTGGTAGGCGTTGGCCAGCACGGCCTGGGCGCCCAGCTCGGCCACGGACTCCGGGAGCACCGACTTGACGGTTGCCTTGGTGCCGACGGCGATGAACGCCGGGGTCTGGATCTCGCCGTGAGGGGTGGTGATGGTGCCGGTGCGGCCGAGGAATTCCCCGCCGTTGGCCGAAATTTGCGCCTCCGACGGTGAGCAACTTTCGCTCAGGCGTTTGCCCACGCGGAAGGAAAACTCGGACTGCTGGGCCGGCAGGAGCGGCGACACGGGTGATTCAGGATTGGCTGGCACCGTTCAAGTGTGCCAGCTAACAGCAGCCAACCCTTAGTGCAGCGGTTCGGATGTGGGGTAGTTCTCAGCCCGCCACTTGTCCCAGTAGCTGCGGACGGACTCCAGCTGGTGCGCCCCGAGGTCATAGGTGGAGACGATGACCAAGGACCCGCCCTCGGGCCGGATGTCCTTGATGGCCGGCTGGTCCGCCACGATCACCAGGCCCTCGCCGTGCTCGGCGTAGTGGTGGACCGTGAGCCCCACCTGGTGGTTGCTGCGGAACCAGACCCTGCCGGAGACTTCCTCGCCCGTCGCCAGGGTGAGCGAATACGGTTCGCCGGGCTTGGGAACATCCGACAGTCCCAGCTTTTCGATGGCGGACCCCTCATTCCCGGGGACCGAGAAGAAGAAGGTCCGGCGTTTGCCGTGCGGATGCCGTTCGAGGGCAAAACGGAGCTGCTGGATGAACGTCAGCCAGCCCTGGGTGATGTCCTCGTCCCAGGCGGCCCACTCTGAATTGTGGTCCACGGCGGCCCGCGTGACGCTGACTTCCGTGCCGGTCGGAACCGGTTTCAGGGTGAACACGTCCCCGCCGTCGACCACCAGGGAGGTGTGGTCGGCGCCTTCGATGACATTGGGGCTGAAGTAGATTTCATTGATCTCGGCCGCCTGGTCGTCGGCCTCCCAGCCGTGCCACTGGGCTACCTTGGCGGGTTCGCGCAGCATTGTCCAAACCTGCTGCGCGTCGGAGTTGATCACAACGCTCAGATTGTTCGTCACGGGGTGAATCTACAACGGCCGCCCGTGAGGGGGTAGGGGCCAAACGCCTTAGGAGCGGACAGACTCGAGTTCGTTGCCGATCCGGCGGTCCAGCTCCGGGGCGCCGATGGTCTCCGATCCGCCGTGGGCGCGCAGGAACAGGAGTGCCTCGAGCCGCAGGAGCCGCCACTCTCGTTCCGCATCCGGATTCGAGTTGTCCATCGAGCGGAAGATTTCCTTGTCGTACAGGTTCGGTTCGTTGAGAGAGCGCTGGCGGACCTTGGCGTTAATCCGGGCTTTGAACGGGTCCGTCTCCATGGCTTCCGGGGCGCGGAGGAACTTCTCGTAGACGGCGGCGCGTTCTTCCTGGCCAAGCTGGCGGCAGATGTAGCTGGACAGTGCCAGGGAGGCCTCCACCGACGACCAGCGGCCGCGGTTGCCGTCGAAGGGCAGCACATTGAGCAGATCGGCGACGGCGAGGGCGTTTTCGGGGTCCTTGAGGATGATGAACAGCTCCTGCGCGAGGTCGCTGAGGTCCTTGAGGCAGCTGCCGGACTTCGTGTTGATGCCCTTCGCCAGGCGCTCGCTGAGCAGCAGCACCCCCACCGACTTCGGGTGCGCCCCGGCCGCCGCCTCCACCACGGCCTCGGGTGTGCCCGCCGGGGCAGGGATCAGGGCCAGGTCCTCGTCGCTGGGGCCGCTCACCACGGGCGGAGCGGGCGGCAGGGGAGGAACGACGACGGCGGCAGCGTCGCCGTCGTTCTCCCCGCCCTTGTCCTGAGCGCCACTCTTGTCCTGAGCGCCGGCGACGGCGTGGACGCTATCGACGTCGACGCTGTCATCCTCCGGGGCCGGTTCGACGAGCTGCAACGGCGAGCCATCGTCGTCGGACGGGGTTTCCACGACCTCGGCAGCCGCCTCCAGAATCAGGACGGTGGACGCTGCCGCAATCCTGAGACCGCCGCCGCCGGTGAGGGTCGCCAGGACCATGGCGGGGGTACCGAAATCGTCGGTTTCGACGTCCACGCGCTGAATTTCGGCGGAGCGGTTGCCGTCGGGCAGGAGCAGATGATCGCCGCTCTGCAGAGATCCAGCCTGCTGTTCGATGTAGTTCGGGGCGGCCGGGGGGTGGGTCATCTGGAGTCCTTAAATTCTTTTGCGGTCCGCCCAACAGTCTACAAAGGCACCCGCGGGCTGCCAGCGGAGGGGCAGTTGCCGCAGCCGGCTGCGGTCAGTTCCCGACGCCGGCGAAGGCCAGGGCCTGCCGGATCAAGGCGCCGCGGCCACCGCTGAATTCGAGCTGGACGTCCGAGCTCATAACTTCCTGCGGCGTCATCCACGTCAGTTCCAGCGCGTCCTGGCGCGGGGAGCATTCGCCGGTGACCGGGATGATGTACGCCAGCGCGACCGCGTGCTGGCGGTCGTCGGTGAAGCCCGTGTGGGACGGGGACGGGAAGTACTCGGCCACCGTGAACGGCACCGGGCTGATGGGCAGCTGCGGGAACGCGAGCGGGCCCAGGTCCTTCTCCATGTGGCGCAACAGGGCGGCGCGGATGGTCTCCCGGTACAGCACCCGGCCGGAAACCAGCGAGCGGATCATGTTGCCGTCCTCGTCGGCCTGCAGGAGCGTGCCGACCTCGTTCACAAACCCGAGCGGATCCAGCCGGACCGGGACGGCCTCGACGTAGACCATGGGCAACCGGCCGCGGGCCTCGAACAAGTCATCGTCGGAGAGCCAGCCGGGGTTCGGGTCAGGAGTGCGAACGTTCATGGTTAAGTTCTACCCCATCCCTGACCCGAACCCTGCGCCGTCGTTAGGTGGCGAGCACCGATTCCAGGGGTTCCCCGGCGGCGATCCGTGCCAGCAGCGCCGGTTCGGCGGCGTCGGAAGCCAGGGCCCGCCCCAGGACCTCGGCCGCCGCCTCCGGGGACAGGACCATCACGCCGTTGTCGTCCCCCAGCACCCAGTCGCCGGGCCGGACGCGGATGCCTCCGCACTGCACCGGCACGTTCACGGCGGAGCCGCCGCTGCGGACCCGTTTGGTGGTCAGGCACGAGGTACCGCGGGCGAAAACCGGCAGGCCGGTGGCCCGAAGTTCCAGGATGTCGGTGGCCACGCCTTCGACGACGACGCCGGCGGCGCCTTGCGCTGTGGCCGCTGCCGCGGTGACCGCGCCCACGGGGGCGTGCCGGTGGTCACCGGACATGTCCACCACCAGCACCGCCCCCGGGTACAGCTCCAGCAGGGCCCGGTTCATGGCGTACGCGTCACAGTCCGCGATGCGCACCGTGACCGCCGGGCCCGCCACCTTGACGCCGTCGAGCAGCGACCGGATGGCCGGATCCACGAACCCGTCCTCCAGGAAGTGCCCGATCGTGGGGTAGCTGACGGCGGCGAGGCCTTCCCTGAGGCCCCCATCCGGCCCCTCGCCGAGCCGCTCGGTGAGCCGGGCGCGCACGGCGTTCCCGCCGCTCACTGGTTCACCGGGGCGGTCGCGCCGGCAACCACGGCGACGCAGTCGATTTCCAGCGCCACCCCCCACAGGCTCACGCAGACCGTGGTCCGCGCAGGCCTGGCCGTTCCAAAGAACTCCGAGTAGACCCGGTTGTAGTCTTCGAGACGTCCGGGATCGGTGAGGTAGGCGTTGACCTTGACCACGTGCTCCAGGCCCGACCCTGCGGCCTCAAGTACTGACTGGAGGTTGAGGATGGTCTGGCGAACCTGGTCCTCGAACGTGTCCGGCTGGTCATCCAGCCCGCTGATCGCGGGAATCTGGCCGGCGGTGAAGACGAAACCGTTGGCGACGACCGCCTGGGAGAACGGGCCGACGGCGGCCGCTCCCCCCGGGATCTGCGCGATCCGGCGGACAGTTCCGTTTACGGGAGGGGCAACGGAATGACCGGCGGGAAGACCTGCGGGAAGGACTCCGGGGCCACCGGTCATTTGGCGGCCTCCGCTTCGACGGCGTCGGCGGGGGCCATGTCGACGGCGTCGATGTTGCCGTGCCGGGTTTCCGTCAGGACGAACAAGGCGCCCAGTGAGACGAGGGAGGCAGCCATGATGTACCACGCGATGGAGGAACTCTGGTGGGTCACACCGAGCAGCCACGTGGTGATGAACGGCGTCGCGGCGCTGCCGAGGAGCCCGGACAGCATGTAGGCGACGGACAGTCCGGAGTAGCGGACCTTGGAACCGAACAGTTCGGCGAGGAAGGTGGCGATCGGGCCGTAGTTGGCGGCGAAGGCCGTCATCATGGCCAGGTAGGCGACGAAGAGCAGCGGCACCGACTTCGTGTCCATGAGCCAGAACATCGGGAAGGCGAACAAGGCTTCGGCGGCAACACCGGCGTAGATGATCGGCTTGCGGCCGTACTTGTCAGAAAGCTGGCCGAAGAAGGGGATCAGGACAAAGCACAGGGCGCAGGCCGCCAGCACCACCCACAGCATGAGGGCCTCGGAGTGGCCCAGTTCCTTCTTGCCGTACGCCACACCCGAGGCGACGAGCAACGTGAAGGTGCTGCCGGTGGACAGGGTGGCGACACCGCCGAGGATGACCTGCTTCCAGTACTTGGCCATGAGGGCCGCGAAGGGCAGCTTTGCTTTGGCGCCGGCTTCCTTGACCGCCTGGAACGACGGGGTTTCCTCGATGTGCAGCCGGATGTAGATGCCCACCGCCACGAGCAGCGCGGAGGCCAGGAACGGGATGCGCCAGCCCCAGGCGAGGAGGTCTTCGGTGCTCACACTTGAGGCGACGATGAGGAACGCGACGTTGGCGATCAGGGTTCCGGCCGGGACGCCCACCTGGACCAGCGAGCCGTAGAACCCGCGCCGGGACGGGGGAGCATGCTCCACCGTCATCAGGACGGCGCCGCCCCATTCGCCGCCCAGGGCCAGGCCCTGGATGACGCGCAGGAAGAGCAGGAGCAGCGGCGCCATGATGCCGATGCTGTTGTAGTCCGGCAGCAGGCCGATCGCGAAGGTGGCGGCGCCCATGGTCAGCAGCGAAATGAGCAGCATGGACTTCCGGCCCAGCCGGTCCCCGAAGTGGCCGAAGATGATGGCGCCCACCATGCGGGCCACATAGGCGGAGGCGAACGTTCCGAAGGCGAGCATGGTGCCGACGATCGGGTCAAAGCTGGGGAAGAAGATCTTGTTGAACACCAGCGCGGAGGCTGTGCCGAACACAAAGAGGTCGTACCACTCGACGGTGGTGCCGATGACACTCGCGAGGGCGATCTTGCGCATTTTGACCAGGTCTAGCCGGGCAGCGGCGGGGGAGGTGGTTTCTACCAGTTGGGCCATCAGTATCTCCAGATGGGGTGCGGGGACTAGTGTCCGATGCAAGGTAGTAGCCAACTCTCCTGTGTTGGGGATCACAGCTCAATGGCGAAAATCCCACCAAAAACCGCCCCGAAGTGTGCGTTCACACAATGGCTAGGCCCAGGCCACCACCAGCCGGGCCGCCTGGGCAGGGATCGTGAGGTCGATTCCGGTCAGTTCCTCGAAGCGGTTAATCCGGTTGAGGATGGTGTTCCGGTGGCAGAACAGCTGTTCGGCCGTTGCCGTGATGTTGCCGGTCGACAGATAGTGCTGCACCGTCTCCGTGAGGCGTTCGCGTTCCCCGCCGCGGCATTCCTCCAGTGCCTCATCCAGTTGGGCGGCGAGGTCGAGGCCGGCATCCTGGAGGTTCTGCTGCGCCAGCCGGGTCCACGCGGCATCCGCGGAGAGGGGCCCGGAATCGGCCGGGCGAAGCAGGGCGGCCAGGCTTTCTGCCGTCCGGGCGGCGGCGGGGAGACCCCGCAGCCCGTACACCTCCGGCACGTAGCCGCAGGGGATGTCCGCCAGGGCCGGGGGCAACTGCAGCGCCATGCTCCGCGTCGCCCGGGCCGCGCGCGGGGGCAGCGGCCAGAACAGGTAGGTGTTTCCGCCGGATTCGTGGAGGAAGATCTTGTGGCGGCGCTGGGCGGAGCCGAACTGCGTGGCCGCGGCACGGAGGCGCGCACCGGCTTCGCCGCTGGCAGCGACGAGGCCGCATCGCACATCAGGACCGATACCGAGGGCCGAACCGACCTGGGCGGACGTTTCCGCCGAGGGTGTGCTTTGGTTGAAGAGCCGCGCGATGAATTCGCGTTGGATGCTGGACTCTTCCTGGGCCATGCCCACCCGCTCGGTCAGGTAGCTCATGTGTGTCCGGGTGGCGAATTCGTCGACGACCCGCCAGACCAGATCCACCCGGGAAGCGAGCAGGCCGGCGTCCTCCGGCGCGGCGATCTCCAGCAGGTCCGCCCACAGGATGCTGAAATCCAGTCGCACGGCCGAGGTCAAGGACTCCGGCGGAATCCCGGCCCGGGCCCGCTTGGACCCGAGGTCCGAGGCAAAGGCGAGTAGCCCGTCCCGTGCCGTGTCCTCCGGGCCGCTCCGCAGCCCGTGGATGAGCCGGCGGAACGTTTCCCGCGCCGTGTCCCGGATTTCCGGGACTGTCACCTGGCTCTCGCCATACTCCGGGATTTGCCGCACCCGGGCGGTGAAGGTCTGGGCCAGGATGTCCAGCCGTCCCTCGAGCTGGTCCACCAGCTCACTCCAGCGGACCTCGGCGCCTGGTGATTCAAAATTGTGCATTCTCACATTCTAGGCGCCGGTATGCGTGACACACTGCTAGTTATTTTGGAAAAAGCTACTGGCAGAATGGAACGAAGCACCCGGGTGAGCCCAATCACACCCCACGGAAGCATCCTCCCGGAGCCGGATTTAGCCCCGGATGGGGGAGGCCGCACCGGCAACCGCAAAGACCAGTCACATTTCTTTGGAGTAATCATGGCAAGTAGCGCAAGCAACGCCACCACCATCGCCAGCCCGCAGTCGCCAGGGCCCGTCGATGAGAGCGTGGCCAAGAAAGTCGCCCTCGCGGCCCTCGTCGGAACGGCGCTGGAATGGTACGACTTCTTCCTGTTCACCACCGCCGCGGCCCTGGTGTTCAACGCGCAGTACTTCGTGTCCCAGGACCCCTTCGTCTCGGCGATGAGCTCCTTCGCCACACTGGCCGTGGGCTTCGTGGCCCGCCCGATCGGCGGCTTCATCTTCGGCGCCCTCGGGGACAAGGTGGGGCGCAAGAAGATCCTGATGGTCACCATCGTGGGCATCGGCGTCGTGACCGGCCTGATCGGCCTCCTGCCGAACTACATGACCATCGGCGTCGCAGCCCCCATCATCCTGGTGGCGCTGCGGATCCTGCAGGGCCTGGCCGTCGGCGGCGAGTGGAGCGGCGCGGTGATCATCGCCGTCGAAAACGCCCCGGTCGCCAAGCGTGCACGTTACGCCGCCTTGCCGCAGATCGGTTCACCGATTGGCACCATCCTGTCCTCCGGCGGGTTCTTCGGCATGCTCTACCTGGTGGGCCAGGCCGACTTCGACGCCTGGGGCTGGCGAATCCCGTTCATCGCCGCAATCCCGTTGCTGGCCATCTCGATGTGGATCCGCAGCAAGCTCAGCGAGTCCCCGGAATTCGAAGCGCTGATGGAGTCCGGCGAGACCGAGCACGCCCCCATCCGCGGCGTGCTGACGAAGAGCTGGCGCCAGATCCTGGTGGGCATGTGCTCCGCGCTGCTCGGCATCGGCGGTTTCTACCTCATCACCAGCTTCGTGGTTTTCTACGGCACCAAGGTCCTCAAAATGCCTTATGAAACCCTGCTGCTGGGTTCGCTCCTCGCCGCGGTCTTCGAGATCTTCGTCCTCATCTGGGCCGGCCGCATGGGCGAGAAGTACGGCGCCAGCAAGGTGATCCTCTGGGGCGGCGTTGCCTCCGCGCTGGTGGCCGTCCCGGTCTTCCTGGCCATCGACACCGCCATCCCGGCCCTGGTCATCACCGCCATGATCATCGGTGTGTGCACCCTGTCCGTCCCGTACGCGGTGTCCGGCACGGCCCTCACCGCTCTCTTCGCCACGAAGGTCCGGTACACCGGCGTCGCCATCACCTCCAACAGCGCCGGCGTCATCTCCGGCTTTGTGCCGCTGATCGCGACGGCCCTGGTGGCCGCCAACGGCAACTCGTTCTGGCCCGGCGCCATCATCCTGCTGGTCGTCTCCGTGATGACAGCCCTGTCCGGGATCTTCCTCCCCGCGCTCAGCATCGAAGAAGAGGGCATGAAGCATTGAGCACGCCACAAACAACATCGACCACCGCCGGGCACCTGATTGTTGCCCAGCTCGAACGGGCCGGCATCCAGCGCGTCTACGGCGTCCCCGGCGAAAGCTTCCTGGACGTGCTGGACGGCCTGCACGGTTCCTCGATAGAAACCGTGGTGACGCGCCATGAAGGCGGCGCCGGCTTCATGGCGCTCGCCGAAGGCCGGCTCACGGAGCTGCCGGGCGTGGCCATGGTGACCCGGGGCCCCGGCGCCGCCAACGCCTTCATCGCCATCCACACCGCGCACCAGGACGCCACCCCCATGATCCTGTTCGTCGGCCTCATCCCGGTCGCGGACCGCGGCCGGGAGTCGTTCCAGGAATTCGATATCAACGCCTGGTTCGGCAGCACAGCGAAAAAAGTGGTGACGCTCGACGACGCCGCTTCCGCCGCCCGCGTGGTGGACGACGCCATCTTCACGGCGCTCAGCGGCCGTCCCGGGCCCGTGGTGATCGGCCTGCCCGAAGACGTGCTGGTCCACGCCATCGAGTCCGGAACCGTCGAGCCCCGCACCGTGGCCCGGACCGAACCCGCCATGGCGGACCTGGCCGGTCTGGAGACGAAGCTGGCCGCGGCCAGGAAACCCCTGATCGTGGTGGGCGGCGAAGGCTGGGACCAGGCTTCCTCGGACGCGCTGGCCGGCTGGGCCTCCCGCCACGGCGTCCCCGTGCTCGCGGATTTCCGCGCCTATGATGCCGTCCCGCACGGCAGCGACTCCTACGCCGGCTACCTCGGCTACGCCCGCAGCGACGCCAACGCCCGCCGCCTCGACGATGCCGACCTGCTCGTCTTCGTCGGCTGCGTCCGCGCCGACGTGCTCTCCGACGGCTACAAGCGCGGACTGGACGCCGTCACGGTCGTCGTCCACCCCGGCGCCGATCTGCTGGGCCACTTCGGCCGGCTGGACCAGCACATTCCCGCCCACGTGACGTCCTTCGCCACGGCCCTCGCCGCGACGGAATCCGCCGTGGAACCCGAGCCCGGCTGGCTGGCCGGCGCCCGCGCCGACTATGAGAAATTCTCCACGGCACAGCCGGACGGGGGCACCCATGTGGACCTCGCCGTCGTGATGGAAATCCTCAAGCAGGAAATGGATGACGACGCCGTCATCACCTACGGCGCCGGGAACCACTCGCTGTGGCCGGCCCGCTACCTGAAGCACAACACGGCGAACTCGCTCGCCGCGCCCCGGAACGGCGCCATGGGCATGGGGATCCCGGCGGCGGTGGCCGCCTCCCTGGCCTACCCCGGCCGCCAGGTGATCTCCGTGGCCGGCGACGGGTGCTTCCTGATGAACGGCCAGGAGATGGCCACGGCCATGGGCCATGGCGGGAAGTTCATCGCCCTGGTGGTGGACAACGGCATCTTCGCCACCATCCGGGAGCACCAGGAAGGCCACTACCCGGGCCGCCCCTCGGGCACCCACATGACCAACCCGGACTTCGCCGCGCTGGCCCGGTCCTACGGCGGCTACGGCGAACGCGTGGAGAAGACTGAGGACTTCGGCGCCGCCTTCCGCCGCGCCGTCGAATCCGGGCTGCCGGCGGTCCTGCACCTCCCGCAGGACCCCGCCACCCGCTCACCCAAAACTGCCAGCAACTGACCGGAGCCCGCCATGATCACCCTGCACAACATCATCAACGGTGAGATCGTCCCAGGCAGTGCCGCCGACGGTTCGGCCGGGTCCACCCTGCCGTTCTTCGACCCCGCCTCCGGAGTCCAGCTCGGCACCGCCCCGGACAGCGACGCCGCCACCGTGGACCGTGCCTTCCAGGCCGCCCACACCGCCTTCCAGAGCTACAAGCGGACCACCCCGGCCGAACGCCAGGCCATGATGCTCAGGCTCGCCGACCTCATCGAAGCCAACGCCGACCGGCTCCTGGACGCCGAGGTAGCCTGCACCGGCAAACCCCGCCCGGTCACCCGCGAGCTCGAGATCCTCCGCGGAGCAGACCAGCTGCGCTTCTTTGCCGGCGCCTGCCGCGTGGTGTCCGGAACCGCGCAGACCGAATACGTCCGCGGCTTCTCCTCCACCGTCCGGCGGGAACCCCTCGGCGTGGTCGCCCAGATCACCCCGTGGAACTACCCGTTCATGATGGCCATCTGGAAGATCGGACCGGCGCTCGCCGCCGGCAACACCCTGGTGCTGAAACCGGCGGACACCACCCCCTGGTCCACCCTCATCCTGGGCGAGCTGGCGCAGGAAGCCTACCCGGCCGGCGTCGTGAATGTGATCTGCGGCGGCCGGGGGACCGGGGCCGCCATGGTGGAGCACGAGATCCCGGAAATGGTATCCATCACCGGCTCCACCCGGGCCGGGGCGCAGGTGATGTCCGCGGCGTCGAAGACCCTCAAAGACGTTCACCTGGAACTCGGCGGCAAGGCACCCGCGATCGTCTTCGCCGACACCGACATTGACCTGGCGGCCCGGGAGATTGCGCTCGGCGCGTTCTTCAACGCCGGACAGGACTGCACCGCCGTCACCCGTGTGCTTGTGGAGGAATCCATCCACCACGAGTTCGGCACAGCGCTCGCCGACGCGGCCGCCGCGCTGCAGGTCGGCGGCGACGCCGCGGATCTGGGACCGCTGAACAGCGCCGCGCAGCTGGACCGGGTGGAGGGCTTTATGTCCCGGCTCCCCGCAAACGCCAGGGTCCTCGCCGGGGGCAAGCGCACCGGCGCCGGGTTCCACTTCGAACCGACCGTGATCGACGGGGTCTTCCAGTCCGACGAGGTGGTCTGCGAGGAGATCTTCGGACCCGTTGTCACAGTGCAGCCGTTCGCCACGGAGGCGGAAGCCATCGAACTCGCCAACGGGACGAAGTACGCGCTCGCCTCCAGCGTTTGGTCGAACAACCACGGCGTCGTCACCCGGGTATCCAACGAGCTGGACTTCGGCGCCGTCTGGATCAACTGCCACCAGGTGATCCCCGCCGAGGCCCCGCACGGCGGTTTCAAGCACTCCGGCACCGGCAAGGACCTCTCCGTCTTTGGCCTGGAGGACTACACCCGCATCAAGTCAGTCACCACCTCCCACCGCTGAGAACCACGCTAGGTATCCCATGAAACTCGATCTGTTGCTGCGCAACGCGGACATCATCACCATGGACGAGCGCCGCCCGCATGCCACCTCGCTGGGGATCTGGCAGGGCCGGATTGTGGGCCTCGATGATGACCTGGACGGGCTGGAAGCGGCCGAGGTCCTGGACCTCGCCGGCGCCACCGTGACCCCCGGCTTCATTGACGCGCACTGCCACACCACGTGGTTCGGTCTTGGCCTCGGCGAACTGGACGTCTCCGCCGCGCGCGGGCTGAACCAGCTCTACGCCCTTCTGGAGGCCGGCATGGCCGCGGACGGCGCCGCGGTCAGTTCCGCAGGACAAGGGACAGAGCCCCGTGCCACAGCGCCGGCACCGGACTGGCTTCTCGCCACCGGCTTCAGCCAGCAGCAGCACGGCGGCGAATTCCCGGACATTACCGTCCTGGACCGGATCACGGGGAACCGGCCGCTGTTCATGCGGCACAACTCCGGCCACATGGCCATCGTCAACACCGCCGCGCTCCGCCTGGCCGGCGCCGACCAGGCGTCGTTCCCGGACCCCGACGGCGGCGTGATAGTCCGCGACGCCGCCGGCCGGCCCACGGGGCTGGTCCAGGAAACGGCCCAGCAGCTGATCCAGCAGCTGATCCTGCCGTATTCCAGCGAGGCCATCGAAGCCGCGCTGGACCGGGCCACCAGCTACTACGCCGCGGAGGGCATCACCAGCTTTACCGAGGCGGGGATCGGCGGCGGCTGGATCGGCCACAGCCCGGTGGAGTTGGCCGCCTACCAACGGGCAGCGTCGGCGGGCCGGCTCCACGCCCGGGCGCAGGTGATGCCGGTCCTGGACGTGCTGCACCCCCTGGGCGGCCAGAACCCGCCGGACGCGGCAACGGCCGGCCTGGACCTGGGCATCACCAGCGGCTTCGGCGGCGAATTCCTGTCGCTGGGCCCGGCGAAGGTGTTCCTGGACGGCTCCCTGCTGGGCGAAACGGCTGCGGTCAGCCAGGACTACTGCAGCCACGGCGGAACGGACAACACCGGCAACACCGGATATTTCCAGGCCGAACCGGAGGAGCTCCGGACGAAAATCGAGGCCGCCTACGCGGCGGGCTGGTCCATCGCTGCCCACGCCATCGGTGACCGCGCCGTCGATCTCGCGATCGACATCATCACGGACTGCGCCGCGAAGTACGGCCGGCGGGCCGTGCCCAACCGGATCGAACACGCCTCGATGACCCGGCCGGAGCAGCTGCACCGGCTGGCCGCCGCGGACATCGCCGTCACCCCGCAGGCCAGCTTCTTCTTCGACGGCGGGGACGGCATGACCGCCTCGCTCGGTCCGGAACGGCTGGGCTGGGCTTACCGTGCGGCGTCGTTCCTTGCCGCGGGGGTGACGCTCGCCGGCAGCTCCGACCGGCCCGTGGCGGACGGAAACGTGCTCCGGGGCATGCAAGCCTTCGTGGACCGGCGCACCGCCTCCGGCAACGTGTTCGGCAACCCGGACGAACGGCTGAGCCCGTTCCAGGCCCTGGCGGCATACACCACGGAAGCCGCGGCGGCCACCGGCGCATCGCACCTCAAAGGCTCGTTGATCCCCGGAAAACTCGCCGACTTTACCGTCCTCTCCGGGTCCCCGCTTTCCGCCGGCAGCATCGCGGAGCTCGAGGTCCTGGCCACCGCCGTCGGGGGTAGGTTCACGTTCCGGACGCCCGGCCTGCAGCCCCGGCCGGCGGACGACTCCGCCGTAACCACTCCCAGCCTCAGCCCAGCCTCCAACCGTTCATAGGGGAACACCGTGACCACTCAGACCAGCTTCAGCACCCGCGACGCCGCATTTGTGCGGGACTTCCACATCATGAGCGCGTTCGGCGCTACCGCGAACGGCGGCGTCGAACGGCAGGCCGCCAGCGTGCCGGACGGCGAGCAGCGGCAATGGCTCACGGGCCTGCTGGAGGCCCGGGGGTTCACCGTCGAGTTCGACCGGGCCGGCAACCAGTGGGGCCTGTACGAGGCCGTGCCGGGGGCCCCGTTCGTGGTGGTGGGTTCGCACATGGATTCCCAGCCGACGGCGGGACGCTACGACGGCGCGTACGGCGTGCTCGCCGCGGCCCACGCAGCGTTCCGGCTCGTGGAGCAGTGGGCAGCGGCCGGACCCGCCGGGCAGCCCCGGTTCAACATCGCGGTGGTCAACTGGTTCAACGAGGAGGGCTCCCGCTTCAAACCGTCCATGATGGGCTCGTCCGTCTACACCGGCAAACTCGAACTCGAAACCGCGCTGGCCACCACGGACGCGGCGGGAGTCTCGGTCCGCGATGCCCTGGACGCGATCGGCTGCCGTGGCAGTTATGAGGGCCCCGAAGCCGCCTACTGCGCTGAAATCCACATCGAGCAGGGCCGGAGCATGGAGCGCGAAGGGATCACGATCGGCCTGGTGAGCTCCAACTGGGCGGCCAACAAATACGAGTTCGTGGTCCACGGCGAGCAGGCCCATACGGGCTCCACCGTGATCGCGGACCGGAAAGACGCGTTGCTGGGCGCCTCCATGATGGTGGTCGCCGCCCGGGAACTCGCCGACGCCTTCCCCGGCGTGCTGCACACCTCCGTGGGGCAGCTGACCGTGTACCCGAACTCGCCCGTCGTGGTGCCGTCCCGGGTCAACCTGCTTCTGGACCTGCGCAGCGCCGATGAAGCGGTCCTTGCTGAGGCGGACGCGCTGCTGCACGCGCGAATCCCCGAGATCGAGCGGCTGGCGAACGTTACCGTCGAACGCAACCACGGCCACTCCTGGCCCGTGACGCCCTACCAGCCCGAGGGCGTGGAACTGGCTGCCAAGGTCGCGGCGGACCTGGGCCTGTCGAACAAGCAGGTTATGACCCTGGCCGGCCACGATTCGACCAACATGAAGGACCTTGTGCCGACCGTGATGCTCTTTGTGCCCAGCGTGGACGGGATCTCCCACAACGAGCACGAATACACCACAGACGAGGACATCGTAGCCGGGCTGACGATGCTCACCGAAGTCGTCAACCGCCTGTGCAACGGGGCGCTCGAGGACTGACTCCGGCCGCGTCCTCAACCGGCAGCCGGCACCCTGTGCCGCATCATCACCCGGCAGCGGGCGCCGCGGATATCCAGAGCGGCGGCCGGGCGGCGGTGCCGCCCGCATCGGGGTTGGCCACGTGAAGGGTGGGGACGGCAGCCTCCTCGATGACCGCCGCCTCGTGTCCGGCCTCCTCCAGGCGCTGACGCAGGGCGCCAAGGTCACCGGCGTATTCGAAGCCCAGGCCGGCGCTGCCGGCCCCGGTTCCGGCACCGACCATCAGGACCCCGCCGTTTTTCGCCGTGAACGCTTCCGACTCGGCCGTGTCCGCGTCGGCATCGCCGCCGGCGGAACCGCCGCTGCCCGGGACCGGGCGGGGCCGCGCGCCGATGTTGCGCAGGGTTTGGGCCGCGGCGACGGCGTCTTCTGCGAACCAGACGCCGACGACGGCGACGCCCGGGTCCGCCTCCGGTGACCCGCCCCAGCTGCCATCGCCGGCGCGGGCGGCCGGATCGGCCAGGAAACTGAAACCGTCCGCGGCCGTGATGCGGCAGGACGGACCATGGTCCGCCTCGATGAGCTCGGCGGTGGTGCCGCCGGACGTGGTGGACTCGGCGGCCCCTGCCTCCTTGGTCCGGCGGGCGAACTCCTTCAGGTCTCCCACCTCGACGCCCAGGGAGGTGCTGCCGTCCTCGGGCGAGCCCTGTTCGGCGACGTGGAGGGCGAGGCGGCCGGAACCGGCGTCGAACTCCCGCCAGGTGGGCTCGTCAACTGTCTTGACCAGGCCCAGGCCCGTGAGTAGCCGCTCCCATTCATCAAGACGGGAGGTGAAGTGGATCGGGCGGACACGCAGCATCGTTGCTCCTCAAGGTTGGAACGGATTCCGGCTCTCAGGGATATCGTCCCACCAAAGCGGCCGGAACGGGCCAGTGCGGAGCACAATGGTGCCATGGCTGCTGAACTCGAGGAACTGCTGGTGAAGGACGCGGTGCAGTGGCGCGCCTGGCTGGAGGAACACCACGCGGACAGTCCCGGCGTCTGGCTGGTGCTGCATAGGAAGGGCGGCGCCGTGACGGAACTGGACTACGAGGCCGCCCTGCAGGAAGCCCTGTGTTTCGGCTGGATCGACGGGCAGGGACGGCGCCGCGATGAGGAGAGCTCGTTCCAGCGGATGACCCGCCGGGGACCCAAAAGTGTGTGGTCCGCCCGGAACGTGGAGCGGATCGGGCGCCTCGAGGCCGCCGGGCGGATGGCTCCCGCGGGACGCGCCGCCGTCGACAGCGCAAAGGCGGACGGCCGCTGGGAAGCCGCCTACTCCGGAGCGGCGGAGGCCGAAGTGCCGGCGGATCTCGCCGCTGCCATCGCGGACGTACCGCGGGCGCAGGCGATGTTCGACGTCCTGACCTCGGTGAACAGGTTCGCCCTGATCTACCGGACCAACGGCGTCAAGCAGGCCGCCACCCGGGAGAAGAAGATCGCGGGTTTCGTCGAGATGCTCGCCCGGCACGAAACGCCCTACCCGCAGAAAAAACGTCCGCCGGCGCCCTGACGGCGGCCCGCGGCCTGCACCCGGACCGTGGTCCGCGGACCCTAGAACCCGACGCCCATGGCCTGTGCGATCACGACGGCGGACGCCGAGGACCACGCCTGCGGGTGGCACGACGCCGGATACGGCACCGCGTGCCCCGCCTCCTCCGCCGTGATGCCCGCGAACAGTTCCGGCAGGCGGTGGCCGAAAGCGCCGGACGCGGAAAGCAGCCCCTCGGCGATGGTCCGGGCTTCGGCCAGGAAACCCTCGGCGAGCAACCCCCGGACCGCGATCGCGGTGTCGTGGCTCCAGACCGAACCGCAGTGGTAGCTGAAGGGCCAGAAGCCGGCGGCCCGACGGGAAATCGTGTGCACCCCGTAACCGGAGAACAGTTCGGGGCTCAGCAGCCGGTCCGCCACGAGGCGGGCTTCGGAAGCATCCAGGATGCCGGTGCCCAGCAGATGCCCCATGTTGGAGCCCGGGATGTCCAGCGGCTCGCCGTGCCCGTCGAGGGCCATGGCAGGGAAGGGGCCGCCGTCGTCCTCGACCCAGAAGCGCTCGCGGAAATTCTGCTGTAGCGCTTCGGCAAAGTCCCGCAGCGCCTGGCCGCCTGGTTCGCCGTAGGCATCGAAGAGATCGGCCGTGTCGACGGCGGCCTGGTAGGCGTAGCCTTGGACCTCGGCCAGCGCGATCGGGCCGTCCGCCTGGCGGCCGTCGCGGAACTGCATGGCGTCCCCGGAATCCTTCCAGCCCTGGTTGCTGAGGCCGTGGCCCGTAGCGTCCTGATAGCTGAGGAACCCGCCGTTCGGGCTGCCCGGCGCACCCCCGGCGGCCAGCAGCCACTCCACCGCATGCGCTGCGCTGGGCAGCAGCGAACGGACCGTGGCGTCGTCCAGTCCGGCCTGGCCCAGTTCGGCCAGCAGGCACAGCCACAGCGGGGTGGAATCCACTGCGCCGTAGTACACGGGCGGCAGGCGCAGGCCCTGGCTCTCCAGAATGAGCTCCTTGGACCGGAGCTCATGCAGGATCTTGCCGGGTTCCTCGGCGGCGCCCAGGTCATGCCGGGTGCCCTGGAACGCGGCCAGGGTGCGCAACGTTCCGGCGGCGAGCCCGGCGTCCAGCGGCAGGAGCATCCGGGCGGCCCAGAGCGAGTCGCGTCCGAACAAGGTGAAATACCAGGGCGCCCCCGCGGCGAGGAACGGCGCGTCGGGCAGCTTCCGGGCTGCCAGGCGGAGACCCGCGAGATCGTCCAGGGCGTTGTCCAGCAGCAGGCCCAAGGCGCCCGACGGCTCGGCTCGGACCCGGCGTGCGGCTGGCGGCCGGGCCGCCACGACGGCATCGTCGCTGTCGGCCAGCACGGCCTGCCATTCCGCTTCGAACGGGCGTCCCCGCCCTGCCGTGCCGCGCCAGACGAGCCTTTCGCCGGCGGCGACACTGCCGGGGGCCGCTACCGTCAGGGTCCGTCCGCCGTCGCGCCAGCGCAGCGTCGAATCGTCCGCCGAGAACGGCTCGGCGGGATCGCGGAAGCGGCTGAGACGGATGGCGGCCATGTCGGTGAAGTCCGCGGCGAGCTGGATTTCGATTTCCACGTCCAGTGACTCGAGGGAGGTGGCCAGGTGAAGGGAGTGCCGGACGACGCCGGGCGTGACCGTCCAGATCTGAAGCAGTTCGACGGCGGGATCCTCCGTCGGCCCCGGGATGCCGCGGACCAGTCCACGCACGCGCAGCACACCGCCGGCCTCTGCCTCGACCGTGGCGGGCTCCGGCTCCATGCCGTTCACCCGGACCTCCGCCCGGCATAGCATCCGGGTGTCCCCGTGCAGCAGGCCTGTGAACCAGCCGCCGCCCGCTGCGCTCGAGGAGCCCGGGCCGCCGGGGACGCTGGCCAGCCGACCGTCGGCGTCGAGCCACAACTGGGTGGGGGCGGCCACGGAGCAGTGCTGGCGGTGGAGCGCTGGCTGAACTGTCATGCGCCCCACCCTATGCCGGGAGCAGGACCGGCTCAACGGGCCCCGCGGGGAACAACCGCCCTGTTATTGCAAAGGCCCGCCAAGGCCGGCTAAGGCCAGCCGGTGAACGGGCGGCCGTTCGGGCAGCCGCTAGGCCGGCGGCAGGTCCTCCACCGGGAAAGCCACTGCCTCGCCGACGACGCGGAGGCACAGCTCCGTTCCGGGGCGGGCGATCGAGGCGTTCCAGTGCCGGATGGTGATGATTTCGCCGCCGCCGGGATAGCGGTGGTCGGCCACGGCGCCGGCCGCGAGGACGGGCGGGACGGCGAGCTTGAGCCGCACGGTGGTTTCCGGCCCGAAGTAATCCGTGTCCACGACGACGCCGCGGATGGGGCCGTCCTCGGCGATCCGGATCTGCTCCGGGCGGAGCATGAGCTGGACCCGGCCCTGCGCCGGGGGCCGGCGCACGGGGATGCCGCCCAGGGAGCACGTGGCCAGGGAGCCTTCCATCCACGCGTCGAGGATGACGGCGTCGCCCAGGAATTCAGCGGTGGCGCGGTCCGCCGGGCGCGTGTAGACGATGAACGGGTTGCCGATCTGCGCCAGCCGACCGCCGCGCATCACCGCCACCTGGTCCGCGAACGACAGCGCCTCGCCCTGGTCATGGGTGACCAGGATGGTGGTGACACCGGCGTCGTGGAGCACCTTGCCCACCGCCCGGCGCGTGGCCACGCGCAGTCCGGCGTCCAGCGCGGAGAACGGTTCGTCCAGCAGCATCAGTTCCGGTTCGCGGGCGAGGGCGCGGGCCAAGGCCACCCGCTGCTGCTGCCCGCCGGAGAGTTCGTGCGGGCGGCGCTTGGCCATGGCAGGGTCCAGCGAGACCATCTCGAGGAGTTCAGCCACGCGGGACTTCACGCCGCGGTGCCCGCCGGGGAGCTTGGCGGCGTCGAGGCCGAAGGAGATGTTCTGCCCGACGTTCAGGTGCGGAAAGAGTGCACCGTCCTGCGCCACGTAGCCCACGTGGCGTTTGTGCGCCGGGACCCAGACGCCTCCGCCGGCCACTTTGCTGCCGCTGAGCGAAATGCTGCCGCTGTCCGGGTGCTCAAATCCGGCGATCAGGCGCAGCAACGTGGTCTTGCCGGAGCCGGAGGGACCCACGATCGCTGTCGTGCCGCCCTTGGCCACCGAAAGGTTGACTCCCTGGAGGACGGCCTGGGAGCCGAAGTTCTTGGTGACGGAGTCGATTTCCAGATGGCTGTTGGTGCTGGTGGCCACGGACGCGGCGATCCGCGGTTCCGGGAGTCGGGAGGGGCTGTAGTCGGTCACTGTCCCGCTGCTTTCTTGGACTGCTGGAAGAGAAGGTAGGTCATCGGTGCCGAAATCAGGATCATCAGCAGGGCGTACGGCGCGGCGCCGGCGTAGTCGATTTCGCTGCTCTTGCTCCAGAACTCGGTGGCGAGCGTCCGGGTGCCGTTGGGGGAGAGCAGCAGTGTCGCGGTGAGTTCGTTCACGATCGCCAGGAAAACCAGGGCGGCGCCGCCCGCGGCGGCCGGGGCGGTGAGCCGCAGCGTGACCCGGAGGAACGCCATCAGTGGCGGCTTGCCGAGCGCCTGCGCGGCCTCGTCGAGTTCCTTGGGCGCCTGGGCCAGGCCGGAGCGGATATTGACCAGCGCGCGCGGGAGGAAAAGCAACACGTAGGCCGCGATCAGCAGCGCCGTCGTCTGGTACAGGTCCGGGGCCGCCTTGATGCTGACCGTCACGAAGGCCAGGCCCACAACGATCCCCGGCAGGGAACTGGTGATGTAGTTGGACAGCTCCAGGGCCTTGCTGAACCAGCTGGGGTGACGCACGGCCAGGTATGCCATCGGGAAGGCGACGACGGTGGTGGCCAGGGCGCCGGCGAGGCCGTACATGAGGGTCTGCAGCAGGGCCGGCAGGAACTCGTCCGCGGCCCAGATCTCCGGGCCGCCGGCCACGATCCAGCGCAGCACGAAGGTCAGTGGCAGCCCGAAGGCCAGCGCCGTGAGCGCCGCCAGGAAAAGCTGGGCCGGTAGCTGGTAGACGTGCAGCGGAAGACGCAGGGCGCTGGCCTGGGCGCCCGAGCCGATCCTGGCGTACCGGGCACTGCCGCGGCTGCGGACTTCGATCAGGAGCAGGATCAGGCAGAGGAACACGAGGACACTGGCCAGCATGTTCCCGGCGGTGCCGTTGAACGTGGACTGGTACTGCACCATGATCGCGGTAGTGAACGTGTCGAAGCGGATCATCGCGAAGGCGCCATACTCGGCCAGCAGGTGCAGGGACACGAGCAGCGCGCCGCCCGTCATCGCGATGCGCAGCTGCGGCAGCACCACCCGGAAGAACGTGCGCCAGGCGCCGAGCCCCAAGGCGGCGGCGGACTGCTCAATGGCCGGGTCCAGCCGGCTGAGCGTGGCCGCGGCCGGGATGTACACGAGCGGGAAATAGGAGAGCGTGGCGATCAGCACACCGGACCACAAGCCCTCGAGTGACGGGACCGCGGAGACCCAGGCGTAGCTGTTGACGAACGCCGGGATGGCCAACGGTGCGGCGAGCAGGACGGCCCACCACTTGTGCCCCCGGAGCGTGGTCCGTTCCACCAGCCAGGCCCCGCCCACGCCCAGGGCCAGGCAGAGCGGCACGGTGATCGCCATCAGCAGCACCGTGTTGAGCAGGAGCTCACCCACCCGCTCCCGGAAAATCAGGGCAACAGCGGTCTCCCACCCCGTGGCGGCCGTCATCACGATGACGTAGCCCAGCGGGATCAGGGAGAACAGGGCAATGAGGACGGCCAGGACGGACACTGCGGATACGCCGAAAGGCGGGCGGGGGCGTTTGCCCCTGCCCGCCGTCGCCGTGCTCCCGGAAGTCCGGGGAGCCGCCACCTTGGTTGTCACCTGGTTACAGCAGTCCTGCCTTGGTCATCAGCTCGGTGACCTTTGCGGAGTTGAGCTTGGCCGGATCCACCGTAGGGGCTTCCAGTTCCGCCAGCGGGACCAGCTTCTCGTTCGCCGGGACATCGGAGGCGATGGCGTACTCGAAGGACGTGCCCTTCTGGAGGATCTCCTGGCCCTTCTTGCCGGTGATGAACTTGACGAAGGCCTGGGCCGCCGCCGCGTTCTTCGAGGACTGCAGCACCCCGCCGCCGGAAACGGACACAAACGCGCCCGGGTCCTGGTTCTTGAAGTAGTACGGGGCGACGTTCTTGGAGTTCTCGCCGGTCTTGGCCTGGTCGCCGTAGTAGTAGTAGTGGTAGATCAGGGCGGCATCGACCTCGCCGGCGTTGACTGCCTTCATGGCCGTGCTGTTGCCCTTGTAGGCCTTGGAGTTCTCCTTCATGCCCTTGAGCCATTCCTCAGTGGCAGCTTCGCCCTTGAGTTCGAGCAGGGCGGAGACGATCGCCTGGAAGTCGGCGCCGGACGGCGAGGCCGCCCACTTGCCCTTCCACTCCGGCTTGGCCAGGTCCAGCATGGACTTGGGCAGCAGGTCCTCGGTGAGCTTGGTCTTGTCGTAGACCAGCACCGTGGAGCGGGCCGCGATGCCGGTCCACTTGTTGGTGGAGGGCCGGAATTCAGCGGGCACCTGGTCGATGGTGGCCTTGTCGACGTCGGCGAAGAGGCCGGCGTTTTCCACCTGGGCCATCGCCGGGGAATTTTCGGTGAGGAAAACGTCGGCCGGGGACGCCTGGCCCTCCTGAATGATCTGGTTGGACATCTCGGTGTCCGAGCCCTGGCGCAGGGTGACCTTGACGCCGGTTTCCGCGGTGAACGCGTCCACCCATTCCTGCGTCAGGGATTCATGCTGGGCGTTGTAGACCGTGATCTCGCCGGAGATCTTGCCGTCAGCGGCGGCGCTGCTGCTGGGGGAAGTCGAGGCGCCGGAGCCACAGGCGGCCAGGCCGAGCGCGGCGGTCGCGGCCAGCGCGATACCGGCCAGCGCATTGTTGCGGATCTTCATGGGGCTACTTTCTGCAAGGAAGTTCGTAGGGACCCTAGCCCCCTGTGAGCGGGGGAAGTTAGGGCGTGCTCACTACGAAAAACTGTAGGTTAGCCAAACCTAAGCAACCAAGCCGAGAGCGCCTTAAGTGACGAGGATCACATGGATTACGAAACTATTGCGTGACTTAATTCCCTGACTGGGACTCCGCGGGTGATTCCGCCGCCGGACCCGCCTCGCCCGGCTCAACCTGTTCCCGCGCCGCGTCCTCCCGCTCTGTACCTTCCGGCTCTGCCGAGCCGGATCTTCCGGTAATTGACGCGGCCGCTTCCAGCACCATCCAGGCCTGCAGCTGGGTGGAAAGCTCGACGGCGGCGCCCGTCGGGTAGCTGCGCCGTGCCGGCAGCTCAGGGCGGGCAGAGAACAGGATCCTGCCGCCCTTGCGCGCCAGGGGTTCCTTGGAGGACACGATGCGGCGGCCCTCCCAGAAGGCCTCGGCGGTGTCGTTCACGAGCGTCGCGGCAGTCGTCCGGACCTCCTGCGGAAGCCGCTCGTCGACGGCGGCCAGGGCCAGGTACCGGACGAGGATGCCGGTGAAGAGCCCGCCGTCGCCGGTACCCTCGCAGCGCAGCACCGTGGCGCTGCGCCCCATCAGCGGCGCCGGGAGGGTGAGGTTGCGGGCCACGGCGGCCACGAGGGCGGACGCGCGGGCCAGGTTGGTGTCGCCGCCGAGTTCCAGCAGCGCGCCGAGGACCGGCCCCTGGTTGTAGGTGTAGATGGCGCTCTCCAGCACCACGTCGCCGCCCGGGGCGATCCGCAGTCCGTCCTGGTACATCCCCTGTTCGGGATCGAAAAGCCGGGCATCGAGCCAATCCAGCAGGGCCTGCGCCCTGGCCGCCTTGCCGGTGCGGGCGAAGTAGAGCGCCACGGGCGCCGTGGCCGGGGTGTTCTTGAAATCCCGCTTCTTGCTCCAGAAGGTGCCCCCGCCGAGGTCATCCGTGGAGGCGGAATCAAACTGCAGGGTGAGGCTCTGCAGGACCTTGGCATTGCGGCGGCGTCCCGCCGCCTTGCGGCTGTCCTCTGCGAGCGTCTCCAGCCGCAGCGTGGAGAGCGCCAGCCAGGCCATGTCGTCGTAGTAGTTATTGACGAAAGTCAGGAAATTCCGCAGCCGGATCCCGGTGACCAGCTGGGACGCGAGCCGGCCGGCGCTGGGGCGGTTCTCGCCGTCGAACCGCGTGCCGGGACGGCCCTCGGTGCCGAGTTCCCGGCGGCCGGTGTCCACGAGGCAGTCCACGTAGTGCGCCTGCCACCAGTAATGCCAGGGCCGGGCGAGGTTCTTGACCCGGCCCGAGGGCCGCACCACCGCGGCGATGTGCGTCCCCGGCAGGAAGAAGAGCCGCTGCCCGAACAGCCTGGTCACCGAGCGGGCCGCCTCGTCTGCCCGGAACGACCAGTTGGGGGCGGTGGAAATCTCTGCTGGGGTCATGGCTCCAGCCTACTGGCGGCACGGCGTCCGGGCCGGGATCGTCGCGGCATCGCGGGGTGAAGGTGCAGAAAGTCCGCATTCCAGTTAACATTCACTAACTAATGTTCCCTGCAGATTCGTGACGCTGCACACAGCGCCGCGGCGGGTTCCGGTTCCACATCAAGGAGGATGCATGGACATCAAAGGTACAGTCGCGCTGATTACGGGCGGGGCCTCGGGCCTGGGCGCCGCGACGGCCCGGCGCCTGTTCGACGCCGGTGCCTCCGTGGTCCTGGTGGACCTGCCAAGCTCCGCGGGTGACGCCTTCGCCGCCGAGCTGAATGCTTGGGGGGAGGTCCACGCGGACGCCCCCGCCGCCGGGAACCGGAAGACGCCTGCCCACAAGGCGGTCTTCGTTCCCGCAGACGTCACCAGCGAGGAGCAGGTGCAGGCCGCCGTCGACGCCGCCGTCGCCCTCGGCCCGCTGCGGATCGTGGTCAACTGCGCCGGAATCGCCACCCCCGGCAAGGTCCTGGGCCGCGACGGCGTGCTGCCGCTGGAGAGCTTCAACCGCGTCATCCAGATCAACCTCGTGGGCACCTTCAACGTCATCCGGCTTGCCGCGGCCGCCATGGCGGCCACGGAGCCGGCCGTGACCGAACTCGGCGGACCGGAGCGCGGTGTCATCATCAACACCGCCTCCGTCGCCGCATTTGACGGCCAGATCGGCCAGCCGGCCTACGCCGCCTCCAAGGGGGCGGTGCACGCCATGACGCTGCCGATCGCCCGCGAACTGGCGCGCTCGCTGATCCGGGTGGTCACCATTGCGCCGGGCATCTTCGAAACACCGATGATGGCCGGGCTGCCGCAGGAGGCCCAGGATTCCCTCGGGCAGCAGGTGCCGCACCCGTCCCGGCTGGGCAGGCCGGCGGAGTACGCGAACCTCGCGGCGCACATCGTGGAGAACGCCATGCTCAACGGCGAGACCATCCGCCTCGATGGGGCCATCCGGATGGGGCCGAGGTGATGCGGGCCGGTCTCGCCCAGTCCCCGGCTGCTGCCTCCGTCGAGGGGCTGCCGACGGCCGATTTCTTCGACTTCGAGTCGATGCTCGACGCTGCGGAACAGGCGAAGCTCGCCGAACTGCGGGAGTTTCTGGCCCGCGAGGTGGCGCCCTTCGCTGGCGAATGGTGGAACAAGGCCGAGTTCCCCGCACAGATCCTGCCCAAGCTGGCGGCCCTCGAACTGAGCGCACCGGCCCAGCGCGGCTACAGCAATCTGTTCGCCGGGCTGGTCATCGCCGAGATGACCCGGGTGGACACCTCGCTGGCAACCTTCTTCCTGGTCCACCACGATCTCTTTGTCGAGTCCTTGTACGGTTTCGGCTCCGAGGAGCAGAAGGCACGCCTGCTCGACGACGCCGCGAACCTCCGGACCACCGGCGCGTTCGCGCTGACCGAACCGGAGCATGGCTCCGACGTGGCCGGCGGCATGGAGACGGTCGCCCGGCGTGTGCCCGGCGGGGCGCCCGACGGCGGCGACACCTGGGTGCTCAACGGCGCCAAACGCTGGATCGGCAACGGGACGTTCTGCGACTACATGCTCGTGTGGGCGCGTGACGAGGCCGGCGGCGCCATCCGCGGCTTCATCGTGGACGCGACCCTGCCCGGTGTGACCCGGAGCAGGATCGAGAACAAGATCGCGCTGCGCACGGTGCAGAACGCTGACATTGTCCTCAAGGACGTTCAGGTGGCAGAGTCAGACCGCTTCGCCGGGATCAACAGCTTCGAGGACACGAACGAACTGCTGCGCGGCTCGCGGATCATGGTCGCCTGGCAGGGCGTCGGCCAGCAGCTGGCGGCGTTCGACGTCGCCCGGCAGTACGCCGTCGAACGCCAGCAGTTCGGCCGGCCGCTGGCGAAATTCCAGCTGGTCCAGCAGCAGCTGGTGACGATGCTTGGCAACGCGGTGGCGAGCATGGGCATGATGGTCCGGATCGCGCAGCTTCAGGACCAGGGCGCAGCGGACATGCCGCAGGTGGCCTTGGCGAAGTCCTATGTGAGCGCCCGGATGCGGGAAACCGTGGCGATGGGCCGGTCTCTGCTGGGCGGCAACGGGATTGTCACCGACTACCGGATGGCCAAGATCTTCGCCGACGCCGAGGCGATCTACACCTACGAGGGCTCGTTCGAGATCAACACGCTCATCGTGGGCCGCGCCGTGACGGGGGTTTCCGCGATCGTCTGACCGGGGCCTTCCCCGGGCGCCTTACCCGGGCGCCTAGAACAGGCCGGGCTCTTTCTCCCCGGCCTCGATCCGGTAGTCCAGGCTGTTGTTTTTCACCGGCATGGGGCACGTGCCGTACGGGGTGAAGGCGCTGGGGTAGTTGATGGCCCGGTTGAAGTCCAGGCTGACCGTGCGGTTTCCCAGGGAGTCGACGCGGGGCCGGGCGGTGGAGACCTTCCGCCACTCATCCGTTAGTTCTCCGTTGGTCTCGTCGTGGAACGTCACCGTTAACGCGCCGAGCTTTTCCTCCTCGGCCTGCAGGTGGAACTCGTGGTCCTTGCCGGGGAGCCGGAACACCAGTTCGCCCACCGAGCGGTGGACCCCGTCCACCAGCGGGTTGGCCGTGCCGACCGGGACGTCCACGGGCTCCGGATAGGGCCGGAAGCTGGCCTCGACCACCAGGTCCGGCCGGTAGTCGAAGGTGGGGACGCCGTCGAACCCGGTGAACACGGGCGACGTTGAATCCCGGGTGCGCAGGGCGTACCTGCTGGCGCGCATGGCCAGTTCCACCACCACCTGCCGGCCGTCCTCGCCGCCGTACTGCACCCACAGCAGGGACTCCTCGTTAGACAGGGTTGCGCTGATGGTGCCGTCCACGGGTTCGCCGGTCTCCACGAGGGTGAGCCCGTCGGCCGCCGCAGCGGTGAGGTACGCCGTCGTGCCGTCCGAGGACCAGCGGCCGGGGACGAGTTCGACGGCGGCCGGCTGGTCTTCCAGCCACTGGAAGGACGTCAGGGTCAGCCAGCCGTAGTCGCTGGCCAGGGCTGTGTTGCGGCTGTTCCGGAAGCGCTGCCAACGGGCGAGGAGGGCGTCAGAAACGGGATGCATGGTGCTCGCGGGTTCCTTCCAGGCAGTGAACGGCGTTCGCTACCACCCTAGGCCCCGCCCCGGCTCGCCGCTACCCGGCCGGGGCGGGGACCACCGTCAGTTCCAGATGGCGTCGGCGTACTCCGGATGGTCCACGAACGGGTTGCGGTTGCCCTGCCACAGCTCGTAGATGCGCTGGTTGCGGCGCTGTTCGAAGGCATCCGGCGGATCGATCCGGTTCCACTCCAGCAGGACACTCATCTTGCCCATGTAGGGGGCGGTGCCGTTGTTGACGAGGTTGTTCATTTCCAGGTCGGCGAAGCCGTCACCGCCTTCGTAGCGGACCGCCATGTACATGACCATCCGGGCGACGTCCCCCTTGACCGCGTTGCGCGGCTCCCAGGAATCCGCGTCGGTGTAATTGCCCGGCGCCTCGGCGGACTGTGAGCCGCCAAGGTCAAAGTCCTTGTTGCCGCGGGCGGAGTTGACGGTCACATCGGTGGGCCTCAGGTGGTGCACATCCGTTCCAGGGCCGGTGGCCGTGCCGAAATCCCCGTGCGACTTGGCCCAGACGTGTTCCCGGTTCCAATCATCCACACTGCCGCCGTTGGTCGCCTTGGACTGGGAGCGTCCCGTATACAGCAGGATCACGTTGTTGCTGTTGGCCGGGTCCTGGTCCGTGTCCTTCAGGGCATCCCAGACCTGGTCATAGCTGAGCTTCCGCTGTGCGGAGATGATCTGGTGCAGGCTGCTCTCCAGCGCTGCGCCGGTCTTGCCGGCGGCGGGAGCGTAGTAGTCGCCGGAGGTCGGCGTGGGGGTCGGTGTTGGCGTGGGCGCTGCCGACAGGGCCATGTTGCTGGGACTCTTCAGGCCGGCGTGCGAGAAGTAGGCCGTCAGCTGTCCGGTGACGTCCACCTTCTTGCCCAGCAGGGACGGTGTGGTCTGCAGGCCAAATCCGGACCGGTACTCCGCGGTGACCTGGACGTAGAGCATCTTGGCCGTGTTCGTTTCCGCGGCCGAATCGGCAATTGCAAGGGCGGTGTCGGACGTGAAGCCGCTGCGGAGCACCGACGTTGCGGACGTCGGCTGGCCCACGATGTAGCCGGTCACCGCGGCCGTGGAGCCGTTTTGGGTCGCGACGGCCTGGGCCACCGTGAGCGGGGCGGCGGCCTGCGAGCCGGGCGCCGCGGCGGACTGTCCCACGAGGCCGGCGAACAGCATGCCGAGGATCACGACGGCGGCGATCAGCGGATTCCGCTGGGACACGGCGGCCTCCGGTCTTGTGGTAGCGGCGGCCGGGATGGGGGCTGGGGTCATGACGTGCTCCTCGACGCGGGGCGATCGCCGGAACGGTCGCACACAGAGAATTGACAGGTTTTGTCAAGACACTTCAAGATATGTCATCACGCGCCGGGCGGGAAGGGTTTGCGCCTCGCGGCCGCCGGGATTTGGCCAGAATTCGCCGGCTCTTCACCGCGGATGCCCGGCGGGCGCCCGGTGGGAGGTCACTTCCCGGGGGCTGCCGTGTGCCCCAGGCTTGCGGCCACAAGTTGTGCTGCGGTGTCGCGGGCGGCGATGGCCGCCGCCGGATCGGCGTCGAGCACGCCGCTGGCCAGCCCGCCGTCGAGCACCAGGGTCAGGCTGCGGGCCAGCTGGTCCGGATCCGGGGCGCCGGCCTCCTCGGCCAGGCCGCGGATCCAGGTCCGGACATTCTCCTTGTGCGCCACCGTGCGTTCGTGGACGCGCGTTCCGGAGGCGGACTCGGCGGCAGCGTTGATGAAGGCGCAGCCGCGGTAGCCGTCGCGGCGGCAGGCGCTGGTCAGCGCATCAAACAGTCCGACGAGCCGGTCCGCCGGGTCGGAGCCGGCGGCGTCCGCCGCGGCGTGGAGCTGTCCGGTCCAAACGCCGTCGACCTTTTCCAGGTAGGCCAGGATCAGGTCGTCCTTGGCCGGGAAGTACTTGTAGAACGTGGCTTTCGCGACGCCCGATTCGGCAATGATGGCATCGATGCCCGCGGCCCGGAGTCCCTGGGCGTAGAAGAGCCGGAAGGCCGTGGCAAGGATCTTTTCCCGGGCCTGCCCGGCGGGCGTCCGGGCGGCCTGCTTTCCTGGGGCTGCTGTCGGCGTCATGGCTCAATCGTACACAGACAAGTCTGTCTGCGCGCGGCCCGGGCGGCCGTCAGGGCCGGGCCGCCAAGCCGTGGACCAGCAGCTTCCATACTTCGATGAGCTCGTCGTGGACTGCCGGATCGGCCCATTCCGGGGCATGGAGCGGGTGGTGAAACCTGGCCGTGGCGTGCAGGACGGCCCAGCCGGCCGGTTCAGGGTCGATCACGGAAAACTCGCCGCTGCGGACACCGTCGGCAACGATCTCGGTGAGCTGGGCGGCAAGGTGGGCCACGTGGGCGGCCACCACCTCCCGTGCCTCGGTGGTGAGCTGGCTGAAGGTCGCGAACAGCTCGGGATCCTGCAAGGCCATGCCCTGCTTGATGGCCGCCAGTCGCTGCAGCCAGCGGAGCAGCCGCTCGCCTGCCGGGCCGGCGGTGTCGCCCGCCGGTTCCAGAGGCTCCGCGATCCGGGCAAGCCACCGCCTGGCCACGGCGTCGCGCAGGGCCACCTTGGTGGGGAAGTGCCGGTAGACGCTGCCGTGGCTTACGCCCAGCGCCTTGGCCACGTCCACCACGGTGGCCTTGGTCGGGCCGAACCGGCGGAGGACGTCCTCGGCGGCGTCGAGGATGCGGGCTTCCGTCAGGACGGCGACGGCGGGGCTCACCGGCGCTCACTGTCGAGCATGGCCATCTGGGCGGCGTCGTAGCGCGTGCCGGCGGCGGCGTCAGTGGGCACGGCGGCCTCGATGTCGGCCAGATCCTGGCTGGAAAGGACCAGCGAAGTGGCCCCGAGGGACTCTGACAGCCGGTCGCGGCGTCGGGCGCCGACCAACGGGACGATGTCCTCCCCGCGGGACAGAACCCAGGCAATGGCCACCTGGGCCACGGTGGCGTCCTTGGTGTCGGCAATCAGGCGCAGCCGCTCCACCAGTTCGAGGTTCCGTTGCAGGTTCTCGCCGGAAAAGCGGGGGAGGTGGGCGCGGAAGTCCCGGCGGTTGCCGCCGCCCTGGGCGGGCCAGTGGCCGGAGACCAGGCCGCGGGACAGGACGCCGTAGGCGGTGATCCCGACGCCCAGTTCCCGTGCCGCCGGCAGGATATCGGTTTCGATGCCCCGGGAGATCAGCGAGTATTCGATCTGCAGGTCCGAGACCGGGTGGACGGCATGCGCGCGGCGCAGGGTGTCGGCGCCTACCTCGGAGAGGCCGATGTGGCGGACGAGGCCTTGCTGCACCAGCTCGGCCAGAGTGCCGATGGTTTCCTCGACGGGGATGGTCGGGTCGAGGCGGGCGGGCCGGTAGATATCGACATAGTCGGTACCGAGGCGGCGCAGGGTGTAGGCGAGGAAGTTCTTGATGGCTGCGGGCCGGGCGTCGACGCCGTTCCAGCCGCCGCGTGCGTCCCGCAGCACGCCGAACTTGACGCTGATCTGCGCGTCCTCGCGGCGGCGGCCGCGGATGGCGTCGCGGAGCAGGAGTTCGTTGTGGCCCATGCCGTAGAAGTCGCCCGTGTCGAGCAAGGTGACCCCGGCGTCGAGGGCGGCCTGGATGGTGGCGACGCTCTCGGCGTCATCCGCGGGGCCGTAGAGATCGGACATGCCCATCAGTCCGAGCCCGATCGGAGCCGTGGACGGGCCGGTGGAACCAAGGGTTCGGCTGGTGCCGAGCAGCGAAGTTGTCATGGCTCAACGGTACAACAATCAGCTGACAGATTTCAATGTTTGTCAGTTGGCATGCGCGCCGGACCTCTGCAGGAATCAGACGCCCACCGCATGCTTGCTGTAGACAGATCTGTCTGATAGCGTCTTGCGCATCAGTAGACCAACCTGTCTACCCCACCCCTTTCAGAATGAGGACGCCATGAAGATTGCCGTACTGGGAACCGGAACTGTAGGGCGCTCGGTCGCCGGTGCGCTCGCGCACCTGGGCCACGACGTAGTCATTGGAACCCGCGACCCGCAGGCGACGCTGGCGCGGACCGAGCCTGACGCCATGGGAACCGCGCCTTTCGCCCAGTGGCACGCGGCGCACGGCGAAATCGGGATCGGCACGTTCGCGGACGCCGCCGCCCGCGCCGACGTCGTCGTCAATGCCACCAACGGCGCAGGCTCCCTTGCGGCACTGACCGCAGCGGGCGCAGAGAACCTGGGCGGCAAGGTGCTGATGGACATCGCGAACCCGTTGGACTTCTCCCACGGGTTCCCGCCGTCGTTGAGCCCGGTGAATACGGACAGCCTCGGTGAGCAGATCCAGCGTGCCTTCCCGGAAGCCCGTGTGGTCAAGACGCTCAACACGATGACCGCCAGCGTGATGGTGGATCCGGCGAGTGTGGCCGGGGGAGACCATTCGGTCTTCGTCTCCGGCAACGACGCGGACGCCAAAGAGGCCGTGGCCGGTTTGCTCACGGACCTTGGGCACCGGGACATCATCGATCTGGGCGACATCACCACCGCCCGGGGCGCCGAAATGATCCTGCCGATCTGGCTGCGGGTCTGGGGCGCGCTCGGAACCGGAGTGTTCAACTTCAAAGTGGCCCGCTAGCCCCACCGGCCGGGTCAGGGGCCGGCGCGGCTGACACTATCTGAGACGGATTCCCAGCCGGGCGCGGCTGCGGGTAGCATCCTTAGGGAAGAAAGTAACCCGGCTCACAGTATCCAGCGCAGTGTACGAGCCAAGTCCTCTCGAAAGATATTTTCCATGGCTGACACTGCAATGCACTCCGGCACCGATCTTGCGGCCGAACTCCGGGCCGACGTCCGCCGGGTGTCCACGCTGCTTGGCGAATCACTCGTCCGCCAGCACGGCCCCGAGCTCCTGGACCTGGTGGAGCAGGTGCGCCTGCTGACCAAGGAATCCAAGGAAGCCGCCCGCGGCGGTGCGGACGCCACCGGGCCGTGGAGCTCGTACGACGTCGTGGCCCAGGTCCGCGAGCTGCTCGGCTCCCTGCCCCTCGAGCAGGCGACCGACCTGGTCCGCGCCTTCGCGTTCTACTTCCACCTGGCCAACGCCGCCGAGCAGGTGCACCGGGTCCGCGGCCTGCGCACGCGGCAGGAAAAGGACGGCTGGCTGGCCAAGGCTGTCGCCGACGTCGCCAGCCAGGCCGGCCCGTCAGTGCTGCAGGATGTGGTGAACGAACTCGATGTCCGTCCCATCTTCACCGCCCACCCCACCGAGGCCTCCCGCCGCTCGGTGCTGGACAAGGTCCGCCGGCTCTCCGACATCCTGGCCGTGGCCACGGCGGAGGGCACCTCGGCGCGGCGCCGCCAGGACCGGCAGCTCGCCGAAGTGATCGACCAGATGTGGCAGACGGACGAGCTCCGCCAGGTCCGGCCCACGCCCGTGGACGAGGCCCGGAACGCGATCTACTACCTCACCGGCATCCTGGGCGACGCCATGCCGGAAATGCTCGCCGACCTCTCCGAACTTCTCGCCGAACACGGCGTGACACTCCCCGTGGAAAAGGCTCCCCTCCGCTTCGGCTCCTGGATCGGCGGCGACCGGGACGGCAACCCCAACGTCACCGCAGCGGTCACCCGGGAGATCCTGCAGATCCAGAACCAGCACGCCGTCCGGATCAGCATCGGCCTGATCGACGGTCTGATCTCCATCCTGTCCAACTCAACAGCGCTCGCCGGGGCGGACCCGGAGCTGCTGGACTCGATCGACGTCGACCTCAAGAACCTGCCCGGCCTGGACCGGCGGGTCCTCGAACTGAACGCCCAGGAGCCCTACCGGCTCAAACTCACCTGCATCAAGGCCAAGCTGCTCAACACCGCGCGGCGCGTCTCGGCGGGATCGGCGCACGAGCCCGGCCGCGACTACACCGCCACCGCGGATCTCCTCGCCGAGCTTGGCCTGCTGGAGCGCTCGCTCCGCAACCACCACGCCGCGCTCGCCGCCGACGGCGCTCTGGCCCGGGTCCGCCGCGCCATCGCCTCCTTCGGCCTGCACCTGGCCACCCTGGACATCCGCGAACACGCGGACCACCACCACGACGCCGTCGGGCAGCTGATGGACCGCCTCGGCGGACCCGGCGTCCGGTACGCCGAACTCAGCCGTTCCGAACGCCTTGAGGTGCTGGGTTCTGAGCTGGCCTCGCGCCGCCCGCTGTCCGGCCACCCGATCAAGCTCGACGGCGTCGCCGACGGCACCTATGACGTTTTCCGCGAAATCCGGCGGGCCCTGCGGACGTACGGCCCGGACGTGATCGAGACGTACATCATCTCGATGACCCGCGGCGCCGACGACGTCCTGGCCGCGGCGGTGCTGGCCCGCGAAGCCGGGCTGGTCAACCTTTTCGGCGAGGCCCCTTATGCCAGGATCGGCTTCGCACCGCTGCTGGAGACCGTGGAGGAGCTGCGCGCCTCGGCCGAGATCGTGGACGCCCTGCTCTCCGATTCGTCCTACCGCGAGCTGGTCCGGCTGCGCGGCGACGTGCAGGAAATCATGCTCGGCTACTCGGACTCCAACAAGGAATCCGGTGTGATGACCAGCCAGTGGGAAATCCACAAAACGCAACGCAAGCTGCGCGACGTCGCGGCCAAACACGGCGTCCGGGTGCGTCTCTTCCATGGCCGCGGCGGTTCCGTGGGCCGCGGCGGCGGGCCGACCTACGACGCCATCATGGCGCAGCCGAACGGTGTGCTGGAAGGCGAAATCAAGTTCACCGAACAGGGCGAGGTCATTTCGGACAAGTACTCGCTGCCCGAGCTCGCCCGCGAGAACCTTGAGCTCTCGCTCGCGGCGGTCATGCAGGGCTCCGCCCTGCACCGCACGCCGCGCACCTCGGAGGACCAGCGCGAGCGCTACGGCCACGTGATGGAGACCATTTCCGACGCCGCGTTCGCCCGCTACCGGACGCTGATCGACGACCCCGACCTGCCCGCCTACTTCATGGCGTCCACCCCCGTGGAACAGCTGGGGTCCCTCAACATCGGCTCCCGTCCCTCCAAGCGGCCCGATTCCGGGGCCGGGCTCGAGGGCCTGCGGGCCATCCCCTGGGTGTTCGGCTGGACGCAGTCCCGCCAGATCGTCCCGGGCTGGTTCGGCGTCGGCTCCGGGCTCAAGGCCGCCCGCGAAGCCGGCCACTCGGCCCAGCTCGTGGAGATGATGGACGGCTGGCACTTCTTCCGCTCGGTGCTCTCCAACGTGGAAATGACGCTGGCGAAGACGGACATGGACATCGCGGGCTACTACGTCTCCACCCTGGTCCCGGAGGAGCTGCACCACCTGTTCCGCGCCATCAGGGCCGAATACCAGCTGACCGTCACCGAGATCCAGAACCTGACCGGCGAGGACCTGCTGCTCGACGCGCAGCCCACCCTGAAGCGCTCACTGGAGATCCGGGACCAGTACCTCGACCCGATCAGCTACCTCCAGGTGGAACTGCTGCGCCGGGTGCGTTCCGAGGCCGCGGGGGAGGGCATGCCCAACGCCGAGATCGACGAACGCCTTCAGCGTGCCATGCTCATCACGGTCAACGGTGTGGCGGCGGGCCTGCGCAACACCGGCTAGTCCCGCCGCGGTCCGGCCGGCAGTCCCGATAGGGTTGAAGCATGCCGTCGTTCCAGACCAGACTGAAGATCACCGGGCTCAAGCCGGGCAACGCGCCCGAGGCCGTGATGGCTGCCGCCGTCGAAGCGCTGGAGACCCGGCACCACGTCGAGGCGAACCAGCTCGATCTGGCCGGCGGGGTTCCGCAGCTGAACCTGCGGTTCCTCGTCGAGCCCACCTCCTACAGCGGCGAGAACAGCCAGGCCCTCGAGTCGGCAGCGATGATGCGTGACGCCGTCGAACGCGTTGCGGTGACCGGCAACCTCATGGTGCTCCGCCGCAACCGCGGCCGCTGGGCGCCCGTTTAGCCGGGGACCGGCTCAGAGACCGAGCTCAGAAGTCCAGTTCCTCGTCGGGGCCGTCGACGACCGGCGAGGAGTTGCCGCGCCTCCGCGTGACAATTACCCCCACCACGGCGCCGATCGCGACCCCGACCCCGACGCCGATCAGGGAGCTCGTCCAGAACGGCAGCCCGGTTGCCGCGCCGGTGACATAGCCGAGGCTGACGGACCAGACGGCCCAGAGCAGGCCGCCGAGGGCTGCGCACAGGCTGAAGCCACGGGTGGAGACGTTGGCGATGCCGGCGGCGGCAGTCGTCGCCAGCCGTCCGCCGGGGATAAAGCGGATGCCGATGATGGCCCCGTACGTGGTGGAGCGGCCGGCCCTCCCGATCGCTGTGTGCACGGCCAGATGGAACGTCCGGCCCCACCGCCAGCGGTCAAGGGTATGGCTCAGGCGCCGTTTGAACAGCTGGAACACCAGGATGTCGCCGAGCCAAGACGCTGCCGCGGCGAGGAGCACCACCAGGAACACGTTGGCTCGCCCGACGGCGGCCAGCGCGCCGCCGGTGATCACCACCATTTCGGACGGGACGGGCGGGAAAATGGCGTCGCCCATAACCACCGGGACGATCCAGAAATAGATCGCGTCCCGCCAGGTGTCCGCGCTGCCGAAGTCCATGGCCACAAGGTACCGCACTTCCGTCCGGACGCACGCCCGTTGCAGCGTGCGGGTGCGGGCGCGGGTGCGCTGGAGGTCCTTAGGGGTCAGAGTGCTTCGCTGAGCTCCAGCCCGCTGCGGTACTCCACCGGCTTGCCGGTGATGGGGTCCACAAACCGGATTCCGCGGGCGAGGAGCTGGAGCGGCTTCGAGTAGTCGTCGGGCGCCTTGTCCAGCAGCTCCGGGTAGAAGGCGTCGTTCACGATCCCCAACCCCAGCGAGGCCATGTGCACCCGAAGCTGGTGGGTCTTGCCCGAGTGCGGCTCGAGCCGGTACAGCGCGCGGCGGCCGGCGGTGCCGTCGTTGCCGGGAATTCCGGCGGCGGGCGTCGCCGGGGCGGGAGTCCCCGGGACGGGGCCGGCAAAGGTCCGCAGCCGCTCAATCCGGGTCTCGGCGTTGGGCTCGCCGTCGATCACCTCGGCTAGCAGGTAGCTGCGGGACTTCGTCATCCGGTTGCGGACCACCACGGGGAAGTCGACGGCGGGGTGCCCGTGCGCGGGCACGGCTGCGGACACGCACTCGTATTCCTTCTGGACCTGGCGTTTTTCGAAGAGCACCTGGTACTTGCCCCGGGTTTGCGGGTTCGTGGAGAGCAGCAGGATCCCGGCAGTCATGCGGTCCAGCCGGTGCATGGGGATAAGGTCCGGCAGGTCCAGCTGGTTCCGGAGCCGGACGAGGGCCGATTCCTGGATGTAGGTGCCGCCGGGGGTGGTGGGCAGGAAATGCGGTTTGTCCACCACGAGGAGGTGCTCGTCCTGGTGCAGGATGTTCAGTTCCACCGGGATCCGGAGTTCCGGCGGCAGGGTGCGGTAGTACCAGATGAAGGTGTGGTTCCGCAGCGGGGTGGTCCGGTCCAGGGGGACCCCGGCCTCGCCCACGATCTCGCCGGCGTCGAAGCGGTCCTCGATGCCCTGGGGGTCGATGTGGCCCCAGCGGTGCATCATGTAGTCCATCGCGGTGTCCCACGGCCCCTCGTCCGGGAGGCGGAGACGGGTCGCGTTGACGCCGTCGCGCACGGGCAGGGGGGATTGCATCACCGGTCCATTCTACTTTGCCGGGGTTGCGCCCCTCCGCCGTTTCGACAGTTCCGAGCCCACACGACGTTTCCGCGCCTCGATTCGGCGGGGAACCGTCGAGACGGACCGACGGTAAAAAAGTTCTTGACAAATAAAACTGTCGGTAGCGAAACTGGAAGCATGTTGGACATCGAAGTGATTGAGGACCCGGCCGCGGCGGAGGCGTCCCTGGACCCCATCCGGACCCGCATCCTGATGGAACTCGCCCAACCAGGCTCGGCCACGCAGCTCGCCGCAAAGGTGGGCCTGCCGCGGCAGAAGGTGAACTACCACCTCAAGGCCTTGGAGCGGCACAGGCTGGTGGAGCTGGTGGAGGAGCGCCGCAAGGGCAACGTCACGGAGCGTATCCTGCGGGCGAGCGCCGCCTCCTACCTGATCTCCCCGGCCGCACTGGCGTCGGTGGCCCCGGACCCCCAGCGGTTCACGGACCGCTTTTCGGCTTTCTGGCTGCTGGCGCTCGCCAGCCGCATGGTCCAGGAAACGGGCCGCTTGATTGCCGGCGCCGCGGCGGCCAGGCAGCCGCTCGCCACCTTCGCCATCGACGGCGAGATCACCTTCCGCACGGCCGCGGACCGGGCCGCCTTCGCCGAGGAACTGGGCGTCGCCGTGACCCGGCTCGTGGACAAATACCACGACGGCGGCCCGGCGGCCCGGGTGAGCGCCTCAGCGGGCGGCGGACGCAAGCACCGCCTCGTCGTCGCGCTTCACCCTTCACTCAAGACACCAGTCACGGCATCACCCACAGACCCATCAGCTAAGGAGCAGGACAATGACTGACAAGCGGAATTTTGAAATCATCGTGGACACGGAACTGCCCGCCACGCCGGAACGGGTCTGGGAGGCGGTCACCAAGGACACCCCCGCCTGGATGTTCCCCACGGATGAGTGGCCGGCCGTGCGGACCGTGGACGAATACCCCGCCCATCTCGTCTCCCGCATGGATGGCCCGGATGGCTGGTTCAACCAGCTGGAGCACGTCCTGGAACCGCTCGACGGCGGCCGCGCCCGGCTGCACTACGTCCACAGCGGCATCTTCGCCGAGAACTGGGACCAGCAGTACGACGGCGCCAGCAAGCACACCGAGTTCTACCTGCACACGCTCGGCCAGTACCTTCAGTATTTCGACGGCAAGCCGGTCGTCTTTACCGACGTCCAGGCCCGTCCCGCCTCGGCAACGCCCGATGGGTTTGTACGGCTCAAGAAGGCTATGGGTATTGAGGGGGTGCCGGCCGGCACCACCGTGGAACTGGAGCTCGACGGCGTCGGACGGCTCTCCGGAGAGGTGGACTTCGCCAACGAGAACTTCCTTGGCCTGCGCACCGCGGACACGCTGTACCGGTTCTTCGGCCGCAATGCCTTCGGCGCCACGGTGGGCATGACGGTCCACGACTTCAGCGGCAGGGGGGACTCCGAAGCCACGGCGAAGGCCTGGGGCGGGTTCCTCGAGAGGGTCTACGCCTGAGCGGTGGCGGTGGCGGTGGCGGTGGCGGTGTCGGTGGCGACTGGCCGCGTCGCCGTCACTCGCGGCGGCGCGCCGGCAACGCCCAGCTGCCGTGCGACGCAGGAAATGTCTGATGACACTCCACATACCTAGCGATACCGGAATAACGCGGCGCCCGGAATTCTGCGCGTCGTGGAGAAGCGCCCGCGTCGCGTGCCGTGCCGGGCAATGCCACAGGCAGCGCTACAGCCGCCCGGCCTGACGTCAGGCGATGGCCGCGGCGGGCGGGGCGCCGAGGTTGCGGCGCAGCTGCGGGGAGGCCGACAGCTTGTCCTGGGCGGCACGCAGCGCCAGCACGGCGGTTTCCAATTGGTCCGGGGGCAGTGTGAAGGGCACCCGAAGATAGTGCTCGAAGGCGCCGCCCGTGCCGAAGCGGGGACCGGCCGCGAGCCGGATGCCGAAGTCCGGGGCTACCACGGCCAGTGCGGTGCTGATCGGGGCGGGAAGGCGGCACCACACGGACAGGCCGCCGTCGGGCCGTTCGCCTTGCCAGCCCGGCAGGTATCCGGCGATGAGGTCCAGCAGGGCGTCCCGGTTGTCCCGCAAGGTGGCCAGCCGGGCGGGGAGCGGCTCGGAGAGAGCGTTCACCAGATGCGCCGCCGCAAGCTGTTCCACCACCGGGCCGCCAAGGTCCATGGTGGTGCGGGCGGCGGTAAAGCGCTGGATGAGGGATTCGTCAGCCCGGATCCAGCCGGTCCGCAGCCCTGCCCAGTGTGACTTGCTGAGGGAACCGATGGAGACGACGGCGGAACTGAAGGCGGCCAGCGGCGTCGAGGCGACGCCGTCGAGGTTCAGTTCCCGCAGTGTCTCGTCCACCACGAGCACGGTGCCGGCTGCGGCGGCGGCGCGGACCAGGCGTCGCCGCTGGGCATCGCACATCAGGCGGCCGGTGGGGTTGTGGAAGTCCGGGACCACGTAGGCCATGGCGGGCCGCTGCTGCATCAACGCGGTCTCGAGGGCGCCCACGTCCCAGCCGGTACGTGCGCTGGAACCCGCCCCCGCCGCGCCGGAGTGGGTGGCGGGCATGGCCGCCGGCACCAGCCGGCAGCCCGCGGCCCGGATGGCATCGATGGCATTGGGGTAGCTGGGGTGCTCGACCAGGACTTTGTCGGACCGGCCGGCCAGGGTGCGGAGCACGATGTTCAGCGCGTGCTGTGCACCGGACGTCACCAGAATCTGCTGCGCGGTGGTGGGTACACCGGCCGCCGAATAGTGCCCGGCGATGGCTTCCCTCAACGGCTGCACTCCGAGGGCGTCGTAGCCGAATCCCGGCAGCAGCGCGGGCAGTTCGGTCAGCGCGGAAGCGAACGCACGGTGCACCACTTCGCCGCTGGCCGGCAACGAGGCATAGGCGAGATCCAAGATGCCATCCGGAACGGCCAAGCCCGGAGCGCCGCTGAGGTTCGCCCCGCTTCCCCTGCCGCCACCCGGACCGGCCTGCGGGATGCACGTCCGCCCGCGGCTGCCCTGGCCGCTGCTGAGTAAGCCCTGTTCGCGGAGCAGGGAGTAGGCGGCGGTGACGGTGGTCCGGCTGATGCCGAGGGTCGTGGCGAGGGCCCGTTCGCTGGGCAGCGCGACGTCGAGCGGCACGCGGCCGTCCAGGACCAGGAGGCGGACGACGTCGGCGAGCTCCCGGTAGGCGGGTGCTGCGCCGAGGTTCCATTCGCCGAGCAGTCGGGCCAGGGAACTGGGGTTCAGGGATCCGGACATAGGGCCAGTATTTCAAACTGGCTATGGATTGCAAGGCCAGTTTTCGAGGAGTATGGAGTCCATGATGACCCGCAGACTCCTCCAGCTCCTGATCGGCCTCGCCATGTACGGCATATCGCTGGCCATGTTCATCCGCGCTGGCCTCGGCCTGGACCCCTGGGACGTGTTCCATCAGGGACTCGCGGTCAAGACCGGGCTGAGCATTGGTACGGTGGTGGTGATCGTCAGCTTCCTCGTGCTGCTCCTGTGGATTCCGCTGCGGCAGTGGCCCGGCATCGGCACGCTGTGCAATGCCGTGCTGGTGGGCGTCTTCGCCGACGTCGGACTGGCGCTGATCCCCGAGTTCTCGCACCTCGGCGGGCAGGCGGGGATGCTCGCGGGCGCCATCCTGCTCAACGGCATCGCGTCCGCCTGCTACATCGGTGCGCGGCTGGGACCGGGGGCGCGGGACGGGCTCATGACCGGACTCGCGCGGCGTACCGGCTGGTCCGTGCGGACGTCCCGCACCGGCATTGAGGTGGTGGTGCTCGCCGCCGGCTGGC
Source organism: Arthrobacter sp. 001422645 (assembly GCF_059816125.1). Classification (NCBI taxonomy): domain Bacteria; kingdom Bacillati; phylum Actinomycetota; class Actinomycetes; order Micrococcales; family Micrococcaceae; genus Arthrobacter; species Arthrobacter sp. 001422645. Next base: position 69,309 of record NZ_JCBANT010000007.1, read on the forward strand.
TCCTGGGCGGCTCGGTCGGCGTCGGGACCGTGCTGTACGCCCTGGCGATCGGCCCGCTGGTGCAGCTCCTGCTGCCGCGGTTCACCGTGCCGGAGACGAAAGCGGCCGCGCTGCCGGCAGTCGCTGCCGATCCGGCGGTCGCGGCGCCGTGAGAAGAGCCTTGAGAAGTGAGCCCTGAGCCGTGCGGTAGGCCCCGCTGATTGTGACTAGGCCGGTCCCTGCGCCGGCTGGCACGTGGGGCAGTAGTAGATGTCCCGTTCTTCCGTTCCGGCGGCCGTGGCGAGGACACCACGCCGCACCGGGGTCCTGCACTTCAGGCAGGGCTGGTGTTCGCGCCGGTAGACCCAGTAGCCGGGCAGTCCGGAGGTCCGGCCCACCGCAACGCCGCGAGGGTTCAGGACTGTGGTCCGGCGCCCGGGGCCCAGGTTTGCCTCCAGCAGGAGCTTGGCATCGGTGATCATGGCCGCCACGTCGGGGACAGCCGAGACCGGCGCCGCGGGATGCACCCCCGAGAGGAAGCAGGCCTCGCAACGGTAGATGTTGCCGATCCCCGCAAGGTTCCGCTGGTCCAGCAGTGCGACGCCGATCGGGACGTCCGGCGCGGCGCGGATCCGCCGCTCCGCCTCGGCCGGGTCCCAGTCGGGACCCAGAAGATCCGGGCCAAGATGGCCCACGACGGAGTCTTCCTCGGACGTGCGGACCACCTCCAGGATGCCCAGCGAGAATCCGACGGCGTCTGCCGCGGCGGTGCGCAGCACACACCGGGCGGTGAAGCCCGGCTTCCGCCAGCGGCCGCCCGGAGGGTAGACCTGCCAGGTGCCTTCCATCTTGAGGTGGGAATGGATGGTCAGCCGGTCCGGTCCCGCCGGGCTGGCGCCGTCCGGCTTTGCCGGGCCCTCCACCCGCATGAGCAGGTGCTTGCCGCGCGGCACCACCTCGGTGACAGTCCAGCCGTCGAGTTTCAGCGTGGCAAAACGCGGCACGCGGAAATCGGAAGAGATCAGCTGCCGGCCTGCCAGCGCGGCATGAAGCTGGGCGGCCGCGCGGAACACCGAATCGCCCTCAGGCACGGATCCTCAGTCCTTTGGGCGTGGAGTAGGCGCCCGCGTGGGCCAGGGCGGCAGCGATGGGGGTGTCCAGGATGCCGTGGCCGTTGACCTTTTCCATGATCAGTTTGTCCACCGCGCCCCGGGTGACCACACCCACCAGGGCCGCGCCGGCCGCCGCCAGGACATCCGTATCCTCGCTGAAGGCCAGCAGGGTCTTGCCGCCGCGTTCCACGTACAGGACCAGGGCGCCGTCGACCAGGACCACCAGGGCGCCGGCCTTCCGGCCGGGACGGTGGCCGGTTCCTGCGTCGACGTTGAGGGCGGGCCACGGCAGGGCAGCGCCGTACGGGTTGGCGGGGTCCGTCGCGGCGAGGGCCAAGGCGACGGGGTCGGGCTTATGGAGCGCGGTGTCCTCGGCATACGAGCGCAGCCGGTCCACCGTCGCGGGCACGGCAAACTGTGCGGCGCCAAGGTGCTCGATGAAGTAGCCGCGGCGGCACCGGCCGGCTTCCTCCAGCCGGGCCAGGACCTTGTACATGAGTCCGAAACCGCCCAGGATGTTCTCGGCCATGACCGAACCGCGGGTCACCACGCCGTACCGGTCCAGCAGGAGTTCCGCGGTGGCCCGGGCGTGGATGGTGGCGTCCAGCTCCGGTGCGGGGAGGGCGGACCAGCGGCCCGCGGCCAGCGGGGGAGTGGGAGCCGCCCCGGTGACGGAGCCGTACCGCCCGCCGGTCAGCCCGGGGGACCCCAGCAACCCGGTGCCGTGGGCGCGTCCCAGCCGGCTCAACCTGGGCGCCCGGGCCCGCGGCGCGCGGGCAACCTGACGGTGCGCGGTGTGGCCGCCGGCAATCATCGCCCGGACCGGGGCGAAGGTGTCGCCCGTGATCCGGCCCGCCCAGGCGAGGTCCCAGAGCGCCGAGACCACGTCCTGGTCGCTGAGCACCGCATCCATGCCGCCGGCCACCTCCGTGAGTTGCCGGAAGAAGTAGCCGCCGCCGTTATTGCGCAGGTGGTCCAGCAGCCGCTGCTGCGCGTCGCCGGGTTCGAAGTCGAGGGCGGGATTGAGGGTCAGCTCGGCCGAATCGGCCAGGTGCAGGCTCACCCAGCCGTCATTGCCGGGCAGCGCGCCCGCGCCGGACCAGAGCACTTCGCCGGCGGCCATGAGCTCGTCGAGCATGGCGGGCTGGTAGTCGGATACCCGGCCGGCGAGGATCAGCGGTTCCCAGGCTGAGGCCGGAATGGGCACGCCGGACAGCTGGTCGACGGCGGTGATGATCCCGTCCAGTCCGCGTAGCGCCGACTGCCCGCGCCGGCCCGGAACGCGGACGTTCTGCCAGGCCGGCAGGAAGCGGCCGTACGCGGCGGCGTCCACGGGCTCCACCTCGGCACGCAATGCGGCGAGCGAGCGGCGGCGGAGCTTGCGCAGGACCTCGGCGTCACACCATTCGCTGATGCCGGCCAGCGACGGGGCCGCGGGGGCGGCGGTGGCTGCCGCGGCGGCGCCGGGAACCGCATCGCCGTCGTCGTCGGTCCGGGCATCGGGAGATGCCTCGGGCGCAGGCGGGGGTGCGGCGTGGGGGCGGAACTCGCCTTCCACCACGCGGCCGTCGGCGGCGAGCCGCTTCAGCGCGGTCCCGACGACGGCGACGCCGAGTCCCAGCCGGGCGGCAGCCTCGGCGGAGGTGAAGGGCCCGTGGGTGCGGGCGTAGCGCGAGACGAGGTCGCCCAACGGATCAGCGACCGGCTCGATGAAGGCCAGCGGCACGCCCATCGGCAGCGGGACACCGAGGGCGTCGCGCAGCCGGGCGGCGTCCTCCACGGCGGCGTAGCGCTCGGCGCCGCCGATATTGACCTTGATGGCGCGGTTGGCGCGCTGGAGCGCCGCGAGGTGCGCGGCGGCGTCGGCGACGGGGGCCTCAACCTCCGATGCCTCGGCCTCCGGAGCCTCGTCCGGCTCGGCCACTGACACCTCGATAGGCCCGGCCGCCGCAACTGGCCCGGCCGCCTCGCCAGACCCGGCCTTCTGGCCAGGCGCTGCGGCCGGTTCGAGCCGGGCGGCGACTTCCACCGGGGTCAGCGGGCCCAGCAGCCGGAGCAGGTCCGCGACCCCTTCGAGCCCGCGGACCTTCCGGTCCGGCGCGAGGCGCTGCAGCTCCCGCTCGGTGGCGTCAATAACCTTGGCATCGAGCAGTTCGCGCAGCTCCACCCGGCCGAGGAGCTCGTTAAGCAGGGTCGAGTCCAGCGCCAGGGCGGCGGCCCGGCGCTCGGCCAGCGGGGAATCACCCTCGTAGAGGAACTGCGCGACGTAGCCGAACAGCAGGGACTTGGCGAAGGGCGAGGGCTGCTGCGTGGTGGTCTGCAGGATCCGCAGCTCACGGCGCTCGATCGACGCCGCGATGTCCTTCAGCGCCGGAAGATCGTAGACATCCTGCAGGCATTCCCGGACGGTTTCGAGGACGATCGGGAAGGTGGGGTACTTCCGGGCGACATCCAGCAGCTGGGCGGAGCGCTGGCGCTGCTGCCACAGGGGCTGCCGTTTGCCCGGGTTCTGCCGGGGCAGCAGCAGGGCGCGGGCGGCGCACTCGCGGAAGCGGGAGGCGAAGAGGGCGCTGCCGCCGACCTCCGCCGTCACGATCTGTTCCAGTTCCTCCGGGTCGAACAGGAACAGCTCGGCGCCGGGCGGCTCGTCCTCCATCATGGGCACGCGCAGCACAATGCCGTCGTCGGCGGCCATCGCGGAGCCGTCCATGCCGTACCGCTGGTGCAGCCGCTGCCCAACGGCGAGGGCCCACGGCGCGTGCACCGGCATGCCGAACGGGCTGTGCAGCACCACCCGCCAATCGCCGAGTTCGTCGTGGAAGCGCTCCACCACCAGCGTGGTGTCGCTGGGGACCACCTCGGTGGCCTGTTTTTGCTCGTAGAGGTACTGGATCAGGTTGTTGGCGGCGAAATCGTCCAGGCCGCTGGCCTTGCAGCGTTCGGTGGCCGGCCCGACGTCGGACGCGGACAGTTCGCGCACGAACGCCCCCAGGGCACGGCCCAGGTCCACCGGGCGGCCGAGGGAGTCGCCCTTCCAGAACGGGAGTTTGCCCGGCTGGCCGAAGGCGGGGGAGACGAGGACCCGGTCGTGGGTGATGTCCTCGATTTTCCAGCTGGTGGCTCCCAAGGCGAACACGTCGCCGACGCGCGATTCGTAGACCATTTCCTCGTCGAGTTCCCCCACCCGACGGCCGCCCTTGGCTGCGGCGGCGGACGGGCTGGCCGCCCTGCCGTCGCCCCCGGCGGAACCGGTCCCTTCCGTCTCGGTGCCGATGATGTAGACGCCGAAGAGCCCGCGGTCCGGGATGGTGCCGCCCGAGGTGACGGCCAGCCGCTGCGCTCCGGGGCGTCCCTCAATGGTGCCGGCGTTCCGGTCCCAGATGATCCGGGGACGCAGTTCCGCGAACTCGTCCGAGGGGTAGCGGCCGGCGAGCAGGTCCAGGGTGGCCTCGAAGGCGGAGCGGGGGAGCGAGGCAAACGGTGCCGACCGCCGCACGGTGGCAAACCAGTCCTCCACATCGATGGCGCCCAGTGCCGTGGCCGCGACGGTCTGCTGGGCCAGGATGTCCAGCGGGTTCGCAGGAACGAAGAGCCGTTCGATCTTGCCGGCGAGCATCCGTTCCACCGTGATGGTGGTGTGCACCAGATCCGCGCGGTGTTTGGGGAACAGCACACCCTGCGAGACCTCGCCGACCTGGTGGCCGGCGCGGCCCACCCGCTGCAGCCCGCTTGCCACGGACGGCGGGGATTCCACCTGCACCACGAGGTCCACGGCGCCCATGTCGATGCCGAGTTCCAGGGAGGATGTGGCCACGACGCAGCGCAGCCGGCCTGATTTCAGGTCGTCCTCGATCAGGGCCCGCTGGTCCTTGGAGACCGACCCGTGATGCGCCCGTGCCAGGACCGGATCCGCGCCGGCGGTGCTGCCGGCCTGCGCCATCATGTGGGCAGGTGTCGCGGTAGAACTTGGCAGCGCGGCGGCCGTGCCTGCCGGGGCACCCGCCGGGACGGATTCGAAATCGGGTGCCCCGGCGCCAAACTCCGCCCAGCCGCCGCCGGCCGCCATGAGCTGCCGCTCGGCGTAGATCTCGTTGAGCCGGGCGGTGAGGCGTTCGGCGAGGCGGCGGGAATTGGCGAACACAATGGTGGACTGGTTGGCCAGGACCAGGTCCACGATCTTCTCTTCCACGTGCGGCCAGATGGACGCCTGCGGCTGCAGCCCGGACGCCGGTCCGGAGTCGAATGCGCCCGCCGCGCCCTGCAAATCTGACATGTCCTCCACTGGGACGGAGACTGTCAGGTCCCAGGTTTTCTTCGACGGCGGGGCCACGATCTCCACGGGTGCGGAACCGGCGAGGAACTGCGCCACAAGCTCCTTGGGTTCCACGGTGGCCGAGAGCCCGATCCGCTGGGCGGGCTTCGGCAGCAGGGCGTCGAGTCGTTCCAGGGACACGGCCAGATGGGCGCCGCGTTTGGTGCCCGCGACGGCGTGGACCTCGTCGACGATGATGGTGTCCACTTCGCTCAGCGTCTCCCGCGCCTTCGACGTCAGCATAAGGAAGAGCGATTCGGGCGTGGTGATCAGGATGTCCGGCGGGTTGCTCAGCAGCGCGCGGCGGTCCGAGGCCGGGGTGTCGCCGGAGCGGACGCCCACGGTGATCAGCGGCGCGGGCAGGCCGAGGCGTTTGGCGGTCTGGGTGATCCCGATCAGCGGGGCGCGCAGGTTGCGTTCGACGTCGACGCCCAGCGCCTTGAGCGGTGAAATGTAGAGCACCCGGGTGTTGCGTTTGGGCGCCTTCCGCCGGGGGCCTTTCCCGGTCTCCAAGCCGGGCAGCGACTCGGGCTCGGCGGGCGCCGAGACGAGCAGCCGGTCGAGGGCCCACAGAAAGGCCGCCAGCGTCTTTCCGGAACCGGTGGGCGCCACTACCAGTGCGTGCGCGCCGGAGGAGATCGCGTTCCAGGCGCCGTTCTGGGCCGGGGTGGGCGCGCTGAATGCGCCCAGGAACCAATCCCTGGTGGGCCGGCTGAACCGGTCAATGGCGTCTGCCGCGAGTGTGCCCCCGGCGAGCTCCTGCCCCTTCATTCCTCCATCATGCCCTAACGCACCGACAGGAAATGCCCGGCCGCAGCCCGGGCGGTATCACCACGTGGCATCCGCGGCTGGGATCACCGCGAGGTGAGACTTTACGCCCATGACCCGGACGGGCATGGGCGCAAAGTCTCACCTCGGCGAGAGAAAAGCTACTTGGCTTCGAAAGCGCTGATGGTCAGCAGCGTCGGGCCGGCGTTGCTGCAGGCGCTCCGCGGCTGGGCGACGAAGAGCGACGCGGTGTCCTCCGGCGGGTAGATACGCAGGCCGGCGGCCGGAGTCACGTTGCAGTCCGGGTAGTTGGCGGCCTGGGTGTAGCGCAGCGTGGCGGCGCCGGCCTGGCCCGGCGCGAGCACGACGGCGGCGGCGGGTGTGGACTCGTCGCGGGCCGCCGCGGCGCCGATCGGGGCGCCGTTGGCGTTCGCGGTGAGGGAGACGCCGGCAAAGCCCTTCAGCAGGCAGGGTCCGGTGCCGGAGTTCGTCAGGATCAGCTTCATGTAGACGCTGCCGGCCGCGCCGCCGCCGGTGGAATCGACGGTGGGCGTCAGCCCGGCGGCCTTGCACAGGGCGGGGCCGGCAGGCACGGACGTCGCCGGTGCGGCGGACGAGGATCCGGGGGTGGCGGTGCCCGTGGCTGCGGCGGAGGCAGCGGGCGCGCTGGCGCCGGGGGCGCTGCTGGAGCTGGCGGGGGAGGACTCCGGGGTGCTGGATGTCTGGGACTGCGCAGTGCCGGCCCCGCACCCGGCGAGGAAGAGCGCTGCCGCGGCTGCCGCCGTCGTAAATGCCAGTCTGGTGTTGAATCGCTGAGCCATCATGGCACCACCTTCATGCCCGGCGCGGCCTGAGTCAACGACGCCACGACGGCCGTACCCGATTGATGCCCGGATTGTGATTTCCGGGCATCAACCGAGGTCAGCTACTCCTTGGGTGCCGAGCCTGGTGCCGGGGCGCGGACCGGAACGGGCTTGTTGCTCCGGCTGCGGGCCAGGGCGAGGCCGCCGAGGGCAAGGCCGCCGACGCCGGCCACCAGCCCCGCCCAGCTCCGGGCCTCGGCGCCGTCGTTACTCACCGCGGCGGCCTGGACCGTCTCCGGTGTGGAGTCCGACGCGCTGGCGGCATGGGCTCCGTGGCCGTCCGCCTCCGTGTCCGCCGCGGTGACCGTCACGGACGGCGCCGGCGCCTTCAGCGAGTGCGGATCCTGCCCTTCGGCAGGCAGCTGCGACCAGTCAGTCTGCCCGACTTCGCAGTTCTGCAGCGTGGGGAAATACAGAATCTTCCCCGCAACGTCCGGCAACTTCACCGAAAGCACCAGGGCGTCGCGGAGGGCCGGTTCCAGTGGCGCCTTGGCGGTGTACACGATCTTGCTGGTCCGCTTGGTGATGGAAGTGCCGTCCGCGAGTTTCTTGGGTGCGGCCAGTTGTTCGGTGACCTTCTGGGCCGTCCAGTTCGGGTTGACCGTGGGCTGGGCATCGTTGAGCTCGGCGGGCAGCGTGATGGTCACCTTCGTGGTGCCGGACTCCTCGCAGCCGTGCGGGATCCCGAAGGTCAGCAGTGCGTAGGAGTTCGCCGTGGTCTTGTCCGGGGTGACGCCGACGTGCGCCGAGGCGCCCGACATACCAGCGAGCATCAGAGCCGCGGTTCCACCGGCCACGGCTGTGGCAGTGAGGGTACGGCGCAGAACGGGAATGGACGAAGTCTTCATGGGGGTGCCTTTCAGGCGCGCGCTGCCTAGAGGCAGCGCAAGGAAATGGGAGGCCGGCGCGGCGGGGATGCTGATGATCCGGGGCCGATGTTGTGGCCCGGATGTCTAGGCAAAGACGCGGCCGTGGCCGGTAATAGGGTCAGGAAGATACGACGACGGCGGGCGGCCCGCGGCGGCAATCGCGCCGGAGGTTCCGCCAGGGCAGCGGAACGGAGTCTGCCGGCCAGCCGATGACCGCCGCCGGTGCCGCCACGGCAACAGGTGCTGCCGGGACCGGGAGCCTGAGCAGCGGACGGAGCCAGGCCGCGAGGGCCCACAGGGCCGCCTCGCCCCTGGCGAGGAGAAGGGCGCAGAGAAGCGTTGCCAGGACGTGGCCGGCAAGCATCAGCAGGGACAGCGACGAAAGTTGTGAATCCAGGCCGGACACCGCGAACTCGCCGGCGCCGCCGACCGGCAGGGAAGCCGGTTCCAGGTGGTGCGGCGCCGGACTTGCCGCCGGTTCCGACGCGGCTCCAGGCGCCGGGCCGCTGAAAACAGTGAGGGCGTTGTGCAGGACCAGTTGCCCTGCGCCCAGCAGCCCCGCCATCGCCGGGAAGTTCAGCTTCAGCCGGGTGGCCGTGGTGGACGCCAGCGCGGTCAGCGCCAGCAGGGCCAGCAGGATGCCGGGGGAGGGGAGCCGGCCGCCGGCGAGGGTGTGCGCTCCGGCGGCGAGGGACAGCACGGTAAGTGCCACCATGGCCGAGCGCAGGGCGTGGAATGGTGCTCTGGCGGCTGTGCGCACAGAACCCTCCCTTCACCGGCGGCTGCCATGGTCGCTCCCGCGGGCAGTAGCGCCTGCGGGCTGTCCCCCGATTCTACCGGCCGGGCTTCGAAAAACCTCGGGCGGGTGTGGCCGGTGCGCGGATGACGTCAGTCAGTTTCGGGTCCCCGGCAAAAATGGCAGTCGTCCGCGCACAGTTCCTCCACGGTCAGCTCCTCAAGTGGGTCGCCGATATGTCTGTCTGTCCAAAGTCCGGAGGCGCCGTTGGCCCGGTCCTGCTGCAAAGTCACGTGGTGTCCTGAACGTCATTGGTGCGGAACGCTGATGGAACTTAGCTAACCCTGTGCGCGGGCCGCCCCTCAATGGAACAACGGACGGCAGCAACTGCTCGCCGTTGTGCAGGCGTCCAACGTAGGCAGGCGTCCAACGTGGCCAGACGTCCACGGAATGTCGGGGGGCCAGGCTCAACGGCAGAGAGGGAACCCCGGTCCGTGGACCGGGGTTCCCTCTCGACGTGAGTTCAGCTCACGGTCTCAGTTCACTGTGTTAGATCACGGTGTCAGTTCACCGTGTCAGTTCACCGGGGCGGCGGCAGCCGCGCCGGCGAGGCGCAGCCAGGTGTCCACCACCGTGTCGGGGTTCAGCGAGACGGAGTCGATGCCTTCGTCCACCAGCCACTCGGCGAAGTCCGCGTGGTCGCTGGGTCCCTGGCCGCAGATGCCCACGTACTTGCCGCGCGCCTTGCAGGCCTTGATGGCCATGCTCAGGAGCTTCTTGACGGCGGGGTTCCGTTCATCGAAGCTGCCCGCGACGATGGCGGAATCCCGGTCCAGGCCCAGGGTCAGCTGGGTCATGTCGTTGGAGCCGATCGAGAAGCCGTCGAAGTGGTCCAGGAACTCGTCGGCCAGCAGCGCGTTGGACGGCAGTTCGCACATCATGATGACCTCAAGGCCGTTTTCGCCGCGGCGCAGGCCGTTCTCGGCGAGGAGGTCGATGACGCCGCTGGCCTCGTCCAGGGTGCGCACGAACGGGATCATCAGCTTGACGTTGGTCAGGCCCATCTCGTTGCGGACGAAGGACAGCGCCTCACATTCCAGGTCGAAGCAGTCCCGGAAGGACGGCTCGAGGTACCGTGAGGCGCCGCGGAAGCCGATCATGGGGTTCTCTTCGTGCGGTTCGTAGGCGGGTCCGCCGATGAGGTTGGCGTATTCGTTGGACTTGAAGTCGGACATCCGCACAATGACCGGCTCCGGCGCGAACGCCGCGGCGATGGTCGCCACCCCTTCGGCCAGGCGCTTGATGTAGTAGTCGCGCGGGCTGTCGTAGGCGGCGATCCGCTCCCGGACTTCCGCGATGACGTCCGCCGGCTGCTCGTCCAGGTTCAGCAGCGCCTTGGGGTGGATGCCGATCTGGCGGTTGATGATGAATTCCAGCCGGGCCAGGCCCACGCCGTGGTTGGGCAGCTGCGCGAACGTAAAAGCCTGCTCGGGGGTGCCGACGTTCATCATGACCTTGACCGGGGCCTCGGGCAGCTGTGTGATCTCGGTTTCCTCGACCACGAAGTCCAGGAGTCCCTCGTAAATCACGCCGGTCTCGCCGTCGGCACAGGAGACGGTCACATCGAGGCCGTCGGACAGCACGTCGGTGGCGGCGCCGGTGCCGACGACGGCGGGGATGCCCAGTTCCCGGGCGATGATCGCCGCGTGGCAGGTGCGTCCGCCGCGGTTGGTCACAATGGCGGAGGCGCGCTTCATGATCGGTTCCCAGTCGGGGTCGGTCATGTCGGCGACCAGGACATCGCCGGTCTTGAAGGCGGCCATCTGGTCGATCGACGTGAGGATGCGGACGCTGCCGGCGCCGATGCGCTGGCCGATCGCGCGGCCCTCGACCAGGACCCGGCCGGTCCCGTTCAGGCGGAAGCGGCTCAGGCTGCCGGAGGCCCGGCGGGACTGCACGGTTTCCGGGCGTGCCTGCAGGATGTACAGGCCGCCGTCGACGCCGTCCTTGCCCCACTCGATGTCCATCGGGCGGCCGTAGTGGTTTTCGATGGCGACGGCGTGGCGGGCGAGCTGCTCGACGTCGTCGTCCGTGAGGCTGAAGCGGTTCCGCAGCGAGGCCTCGACCGGGACGAAGTCAATGGTGTGGCCCACTTCGCGGTTGCTTGTGTACGTCATCTGGAGCGCCTTCTCGCCCAGCCCGCGCTTGAGGATCGCCGGGCGGCCTGCCTCCAGGGCCGGCTTGTAGACGTAGAACTCGTCCGGGTTGACGGCGCCCTGGACCACGGCCTCCCCGAGTCCGTAGGAGGAGGTGACGAAGACGGCGTCCTGGAACCCGGATTCGGTGTCCATCGTGAACATCACACCGGACGCGCCGACGTCGGAACGCACCATGCGCTGGACGCCCGCCGAGAGGGCCACTTCGGCGTGCTCGAACTTGTGGTGCACCCGGTAGGCGATGGCCCGGTCGTTATAAAGGGACGCGAAGACATCCTTGATGGCCTGCAGGATGTTCTCGATGCCGCGGACATTCAGGAAGGTTTCCTGCTGTCCGGCGAAGGAGGCATCCGGGAGGTCTTCTGCCGTCGCGCTGGAGCGGACGGCCCAGGAGAGGTCCTCGGAGCCGCCGTGCTTGTCCACCAGTGTCTGGTAGGAGGAACGGATCTGCGCTTCAAAGTCCGGCAGGAAAGGTGTCTCGCGCATCAGCGCCCGGATTTCCTGGCCGGCTGCCGCCAGGGCGGTCACGTCGTCGGTATCCAGTCCGACCAGCCGGTCGGCGATCTTCTGGTCCAGGCCCGAGTCGGCCAGGAAGCTGCGGTAGGCGTCGGCTGTTGTGGCGAAGCCGTCCGGAACCTGGACGCCGGCAGACGTCAGGTTCTGCACCATCTCGCCGAGGGAGGCGTTCTTTCCGCCCACCCGGTCCAGGTCCTTGAGGCCGAGTTCTGAGAACCACAGGATGTCTGTCGTCATGGTTACTGCTCCTTTGCAGATGATGGCATGCGGTATCGCCGCCCCGCGCGGGGCGTTCGCCGGTTGAGGGCGCAATTCCTGTCCACAGTGACAGGTCTCCGCCGGTGTTTCCACCTGATGTGGTCCACGCAACACTTGTGAAGCGGCACCTAATGCTTCAGGTTCATCTTCTGGAGGATGGTGGCGGCCATTTCCTCCACGGAGACGCTGGCCGAATTGAGGTACGGAATCCCGTGGGACACGTACAGCCGCTCGGCGCTGCGCAGCTCGAAGCCGCACTGTCGGAGGGACGCGTAGGGCGAGCCGCGGCGGCGTTCGGTGCGCACCTGGCTGAGGCGCAGGGGATTGGTGGTGAGGCCGAAACACTTTGAGATGAACGGCCGCAACGGTTTGGGGAGACCCTCGCGTTCAAAGTCCTCGTCCACCAGCGGGAAGTTCGCGGCGAAGATGCCGTGCTGCAGCGCCAGGTACATCGTGGTGGGCGTTTTGCCGCAGCGGGACGGGGCCACCAGGATGACCTGGGCCTTTTCGAGCGCGCGGAGGCTCTGGCCGTCGTCGTGCTCCATGGCGTATTCGACGGCGGCCATCCGGGACTGGTAGCGGGCGGCGTTGCCCAGTCCGTGCGCACGGCCCGGTTCCCCGCTGGACTGGGTGCCCAGGGCGCGCTCCAGCTGCCCGACGTGGGGCCCGATGAGGTCCACGATGATCCCCTGGCAGGTTCCCAGGGTCTGGCGGATGTCCGCGCCGACGGCCGTGGAGAACACGATCGGCTGCAAGCCGGTGGAAGCCGTGTCGTCGATCACCTTAACGACAGCCCGGGCCTGTTCGACGGTGGTGATGAAGGGTACCGTGATGCGGTCGAACTCGTTCGCGGGGAACTGCGTCAGCAGGGTGTTGCCGAGCGTTTCTGCGGTGATGCCCGTACTGTCCGAAAGGAAGTAAACCGGGCGGGGAGCGTCATTGGTCATGAACGCATTGTGCCCCAGAGCGGGCCGCGGTGTTGTTGAATGACGCTCCGGGCGCCGGGGAGTAGGGTGTGTCTCACGTCACCAAGGGAGCCCCAATGAGCTACAAATTTCGAACCGTCAAGGTTCGCGGCACGGACCTGGTCGGAACCATTGCCCGCAAGCATGGGAGCCCGGCCGAAATTTACGAGACCTCGAAGGACCCCAGCACATCCGTGGTGCCCGTGTATTTCCAGGAAACCGGCGAGGTGCGCTTCTTCGACCGCTCGGTGCTGGAGGATGTGGTGAGTCCGGCGGGGTGAGGCTCCTCTGAAACAGCCACAAATTACGGAAGTCAGGCAGGGGCCCTGTAGAAGCCCCTTTTTAAAGCAGCGGAGTTCACGCAGAATTCCTGCCGCTTCAATACCGTATGCCGCCCAGGGGCGCGGCGCAGGCGGTAATTAGCGGGTTTCCTCTCAATTGCGCGGCGATTTGGTTTTGCTGTGGCACTATTACCTTCGCGCCTGGATGAGGCGCCACTTTCTTTGAGTTTTATGGGGGAATCATGAAGGTCCGTCAGATCAACTATGTCCGCGTCAAGGCGCTGCTGGCACTGAAGTCAGCAAAACCGTTCGTTAGCCTGGCGCGGACGGCCGGTGTAACCGGTGTGGTCGCAGGGCTTCTGCTCACAAGTCTTTCGGTTCCGGCCGAGGCGGCGACTGTGTACAAGGCGCCCCTGCGCACCGCCGTTCGCGCGCTTGCGGTCTCCGCTGAGGTCAACACGGGGTTCGACCGGGACCGTCAATTCGGCGATTGGAAGGACACCAACCGTGACTGCCAGAACACGCGGCACGAGGTCCTGATCCAGGAAGCCCGCGCCGCCCTGTCCTACACCACCAGCCGCCGGTGCACGGTGAGCAGGGGACGCTGGGTGACCTCGTGGGACAACCGAATCCACACGTCCGCGTCGACGCTCCAGATCGACCACACCGTTCCGGTCCATGAGGCGTGGGGCTCCGGAGCAAGGTACTGGACCCAGGCGCGGCGCGTGGCCTTCTACAACGACATGGGCGACGCCCGCACCCTCAGTGCCCAGACCTCTGCACTGAACTCGTCCAAGCAGGCGAGGGGTCCCGAAGCCTGGATGCCGCCGGCGAATCGCTGCGCCTACATCGGACAGTGGGTCGCGGTGAAGATCCGCTGGGGCCTCCGCGTGGACAGCGCGGAGAAGGCGGCGCTCATCCGCTACGCAAACTCCTGCCCCAACGTCATGCTGACCGTCACCCGGGCCTAGGGGCCGAGACAGGACGCTGACCCTAAAGGACGAATACTCAAAGAACCCCTGTCAGCCCAAATGGCTGACGGGGTTCTTTATAGCGAATGGATTCAGGTTTGGTTCGCCCGGCAGCGGGCACAGATTGAGGGAATCTCGAAGGCGCGGCCCGGAATGACCACAGTAAGGCCAATTTTTCAAGTCAAATGAAGGCTATTGCCCGTCAAGGCCAGGGCACTTACCCTTACGTTGGGATCTGGCCCGGGCATCTTTCTGGGGAGAGACCATTTCGGTGTTCCGATCGAGCCGGATTCCGCAAAGGCTGGCTCCATGGTCTCAAAACGATGGAGCCAGCTTGCGGAACTATTCCGGCCTGGCGCGGCCTTTCAGGGGACTCACCTAAGCAGGACTGCACCATTCCAAGCCGTGCTGTAGCCGGGTGCTGTTGGGGCACTGGGGGTCGCTGCACTTGGCCGGGACTGTTATAAATTGCTTCGCCCGATCGCCCAACGATATGGATTCGACTTTTCGGTTGATTGTGTTGGCACCGCAGTGATCGCACGTCCATGCTCCTGGCATTTTTCCCCCGGTTTTGATGAGAGGCAGCTGCCCCGGATTGAAAGCTTAGGGTGGCAATGCCTGCGAGGGAATGGCTGGAAACCGGTGATCCAATAAAACTGCAGAACCCCCATGCGGGCCTGGGCGTACGGTGGACGTTAGACGAAAGGAACACTTCATGAAGAAAATCCTCATGGTACTGACCAGCGTTTCCGAGATCGGCGATACCGGAGAGAAGACCGGCTACAACGTAGCCGAAGCTGCACATCCGTGGAAGGTCTTCAAGGATTCCGGGCATATCGTCGACTTCGCGTCCATCCAAGGCGGGCAGCCCCCGCGCGACGAGGTGGACTCAGAAGATCCTATCCAGGTCGCCTTCACGGAGGACGAGACCACCCGCGCCGGCCTCTACAACACTGCCCGCGTCGACGTCGTCGATCCCGAACAGTACGACGCCGTCTTCCTCGTGGGCGGCCACGGCACCATGTGGGACTTCCCGGACAGCAAGGGCCTGCAGAACCTCGTAGCCAGCGTCTACAACGCCGGCGGCTTGGTGGGCGCGGTCTGCCACGGGCCGGCCGGCCTCATACACGTGGAATTGGAGAACGGGTTCCGCCTCGTCGAGGGCCGGAAGGTGGCTGCCTTCACCAACGACGAGGAGGTTGCCGCAGGAAAGGACAAAGTCATCCCGTTCTTTTTGGCAGACCGACTTGAGGAACAGGGCGCCACCCACGTCTCCGCTGACGTCTTTGAGGAGAAAGTCGTGGTTGACGAGCGGCTGGTGACCGGCCAGAACCCGGCCTCAGCCGCCGGCGTGGCCAAGGAGATGGAGAAGCTCTTCGCACAGGTAATCCACCAGGAAAAAGCTGAGGAACAGCACGAGACGGAGGCTCTGCGTGCCGAAAAGGACGCGGAGAAGAACGCCAAGAAGGCTGCCGCAGAAGCGGAGCACTAACACCAACAAACACCGTCCAACGCATCGCCGACCTGCTGCGTTACCGCAGGACCCTTTCGGGGCAAAAGCAAAAGGCCCTGCTTCCCTTTGTTTACAGGGGAAGCAGGGCCTTTCTCATTGGCGGTGACGGTGGGATTTGAACCCACGTTGGCTTTTACACCAAACAACATTTCGAGTGTTGCACCTTCGGCCGCTCGGACACGTCACCAACCTGACTAGGG
The DNA here is from genome assembly GCF_059816125.1 of Arthrobacter sp. 001422645. Classification (NCBI taxonomy): domain Bacteria; kingdom Bacillati; phylum Actinomycetota; class Actinomycetes; order Micrococcales; family Micrococcaceae; genus Arthrobacter; species Arthrobacter sp. 001422645. Next base: position 84,868 of record NZ_JCBANT010000007.1, read on the forward strand.
TACCGGAGCAAAGCGCTCATCCACAAAACGGCGGCCCCGCGGCCCGCGGACGCAGCCACCGAAGCCCGCGAACGCAGCCCGCCGCGGACAGCAGGCGGCCCGCAGCAAACCGCGACCGGCGGCGCGCCCGGGCCGCCGGCACTTCCGCGCACCTGCGGCGGGGGACTAGATTCATAAGCAAGATGAGTACTTCAGGCCAGCTACCACCACAGCACACCACCGCCACCGCATATTGGACCGTCGGCCCCGAGAAAGGGGAGCTCCGGCGCGAGCACCTGCCGGCCCCCGGCCCCGGGGAAGCACTCGTCCGCACCCTGTTCTCCGGGATCAGCAAGGGCACCGAACTGGTGGTTCACAACGCCCGCGTCCCGGAATGCGTGGCGGAGGAAATGGCTGCGCCGAACCAGGAAGGCTCGTTCCCGTCCCCGGTGAAATTCGGCTACCTCTCCGTCGGCGTCGTCGAGGACGGCCCGGCTGACTGGCTTGGAAAAAAGGTCTTCTGCCTGTACCCGCACCAGGACCGCTACGTCGTCCCGGTGGAGTCGCTCACGGTGGTTCCGGAGGACGTTCCCGCCCGCCGCGCCGTGCTGACCGGCACCGTGGAGACCGCGATCAACGGGGTCTGGGAGGCCGGGCCCCGCCTGGGCGACCGCGTCGCCGTGATCGGTGCCGGCCTGGTCGGCGGCATGGTGGCCAAGCTCCTGGCCGGCTTCCCGCTCGGACGGCTGCAGCTGGTGGACGTCGACCCCGCCAAGCGGTCATTCGCCGAAGCACTCGGCGTCGAGTTCAGCCACCCCGACGACGCCCTGCCGGACTGCGACATCGTCATCCACTGCTCCGCCTCGGAGGCAGGCCTGGAGCGGGCCCTGCAGCTCGCCGGCGACGACGGCGACGTCATCGAAATGTCCTGGTACGCCGACCGCCGGGTCACCGTGCCGCTGGGGGAGGACTTCCACGCCCGACGGCTCTCAATCCGCGCCAGCCAGGTGGGCGTCGTGGCCCGGGCCCGCCGCCACCGCCGCACCAACGCCGACCGGCTCCGGCTCGCCGTCTCGCTGCTCAGCGATCCCGGGTTCGACGTGTTCCTCACTGGATCCTCCGCCCTCGACGAGCTGCCCGACGTCGTCCAGCAGCTCTCCGACGGCACGCTGGACGCGCTCTGCCATGTCATTGAATACCCCGTCATCGACTACCCCGCCACCGAATCCGCCACAACAGAAGGCCCGAGGTAACTACGTGTTCAGCCTGACCGTCCGCCGCAACTTCATGATCGCCCACAGCCTCCCGCGCCCGGCGTTCGGCCCCGCCCAGGGCATGCACGGCGCCACCTTCGTCACAGAGGTGACCTTCCGCCGCCGGACCCTCAACGAGGACTCGATCGTCCTGGACATCGGCGAGGCAGGTGACGTGCTGGATTCGATCCTCGAAGGCCTGAACTACAAGAACCTGGACGAGCACCCGGACTTCGCCGGCAGGCTCAGCACCACCGAAGCGCTGGCCCAGTACGTGGCCGACGCCGTGGCGGCCAAGATCCGCTCCGGCGCCGACGGCCAGGAGCTGGCCGGACTGGACGTCACCCTGCGCGAAACCCCCGACGCCTGGGCCAGCTACTCGCTCGACTTCGAAGCCAGCTAGGACTCCGGTGCCGGCCAGGCAGACGGCCCAGCCCGGCGGCCTCCGGCTCCGGCTCGTGGTGCCCCGCAACGTGCGCCACAACTCCGGCGGCAACGTCTACAACGCCGCCCTCGCCCGGGAGCTTGCGGCACTGGGCGTGGAGGTGGAGACTTGCCCGGTCGACGGCGGCTGGCCGGTCGGCAGCGCGGCGGACCGGAAGCGGCTGGCCGCGCTGCTGTGCGACGACGGCGGAACCGCAGATAGTGCGGTTGGCGCCGCCAGGAATTCCGACGCCGGGCACGCCGTCACGCTTGTTGACGGGCTCCTCGCCTGCGGAGCGCCCGACGAGATGGAAGCAGCCGCGGCCGCCGGCCGGCCGGCCTGGATCCTGCTGCACATGCCGCTGGACGACTCCGGCTTGAACGAAGCCGGGCTGGAACGCCGGGCGCTGCGGGCGGCGGCCGGGGTGATCTGCACCAGCACTTCGGCCGCGGCCGGGATCCGGGCCAGGCACGGGCTGGACGGCATCCGGGTTGCCCTGCCCGGGACTGACGCCGCCGCACTGGCCGCCGGATCTGAGCCGCCGCATTTCCTGGCCGTCGCCGCCCTGCTGCCGAACAAGGACCAGGCGCTGCTCCTCGCCGCGTTGGCAGCACTGACGGACCTGCCGTGGTCGGCGTCGCTGGCAGGTTCCGACGCCGCGGACCCGGCCTATGCCGCGCGGCTCCGGGACACCGTTGGCCGGCTGGGCCTGCGGGACCGCATCCGGATCCCGGGGGAGCTGCGGGGCGGGGAACTCGAGGCGGAATGGGCCGCGGCGGACCTCAGCCTGCTCATCTCGCGGGCCGAGACCTTCGGACTCGTGGTCACGGAGTCGATTGCGCGGGGTGTCCCCGTGGTGGTCCGGGCCGGCACCGGTGCCGTGGAAGCCCTCGCGGCCGGCACACCCGGTCCAACCCCCGCATCGACTCCAGCGCCAACACCCGCGGCGGCGGACGCACCAACCCCCGCGCCGGCGGACAATTCAGCAGCCCTGCCGGGCACCGCCGTCGCCCTCGGCACAGACCCGGCTCCCCTCGCGGAGGCGCTGCGGCGCTGGCTGTCCGACCCCGGGGTCCGTACCCGCTGGCGGGCCGCCGCGCTGGATGCCCGGGACCGGCTGCCCGGCTGGGACGCCACAGCCCGGACCGTGCTGGCAGCCGTGACCCCGGACCACCCGGCCGGCCAGCCGGCAACCGCGCCGGAGGAAATCCGGCGGCGGAACATTCCCCTGCCGCACCACACGGGTGGACAATGACCTAATGACGCCCCAGCCCCTGACCACGCAGCCCCTGACAGCGAACGCGCCGCCGGCCCGGACGCTCACCCGGGAGCGGCTCCGCGCCTGGGCCTGGCACAAGCAGGGCCTGGACGGCTCCCTGGCCGGCTGCACCCCGGAGCAGGTCTTCGCCCGGGCCGGCTGGGCGCGCTCCGTCGGCGGTGCCAACCCCTACCTCACGCTCTTCGCCCGCGCCGGCATCCGCCGCGAACGGGTGGACGCCGACGTTTTGGCGCACCGGATCCTGGAAATTCCGACGGCGCGCGGCTGCACCTACGTCCTGGGCCGGGACGACTTCGCCTGGGCGTTGCAGCTCGGACAGGACGCCGCCGAGGCCGCCGTCAAAGTGGTCGGCAGGCTCGGTGTGGACCGCGGCGAAATCGCGCTGCTGGAGGAGCAGGTGTTGCACACCCTCGCCGAGGCCGCAGTCCCGCTGGACCCCCGCCAGCTCAAGGACGAACTCGGCGAATCAGTCCGAAACCTCGGCGAGGAAGGCAAGAAAAAGGGTGCCACCACCACGCTGCCCACGGCCCTCGGCATCCTGCAGTCGCAGGGCAGGATCCGCCGGGTCCCGGCCAATGGGCGCCTGGACCAGCAGCGCTACGCCTACGGACTCTGGAACCTGCCCCCGAGTCCGCTCGACGCCGACGAAGCCCGCACCGAGCTGATCCGCCGCTACCTGGGCTGGACCGGCGGCGCCACGTTCAAGCAATCGCAGTGGTTCACGGCGTTTACGGTGGCCCAGAGCAAGGCGGCGCTGGCCGCGGCCGGCGCGGTCGAGGTTCCCACCGCCGCCGGGGAGACGCTGTGGATGCTGCCCGACGACGTCGAACAACTCGCCGCGTTCGAGGAACCGGCCGGCGAGCAGATCCAACTGCTCGCCGGAACGGACTCCCTCGCGTTGCTGCGGCGCAACGCCGCCGAACTGCTGGGCGACGAGGACCAGCACATCAAGGCGCTGGGCTCGCTGGCGCTCCAGGCGGATCTGCCGGACCACCCCATCATCGACCGGGGACGGATCATCGGGCTGTGGCAGTACGATCCGGGCACGGAACGGATCGTGCCCTGGCTGTTCCACGGGCCGACTGACGCTGTGACCAGGCGGATCGCCGAAGTCGAGGACTGGATCCGCGAGGACCTTGGCGACTTCCGCGCCTTCAGCCTCGACTCACCGGCCACCCGGCAGAAGCGGATCGACGGCCTGGCGGCAGCCGCAGCAGGTACCGCCACCGGCAGATAGCTCGGCGGGAACACCGCCGGCAAGACGCGATGGCAGGGGTTCAGGGTTCAGGTGCCGCGATGCCCGGCAAAGAAATCCCGCAGGAGCGTCGCGCACTCCTGCTCCCGGATCCCGCCATACACTTCCACCCAGTGGTTGAGCCGGCGCTCGCGGAGGACATCGAACACGGAGCCCGCGGCCCCGGCCTTCTCGTCCCACGCGCCAAACACCACCCGCGGAATCCGGGCCAGCACCACGGCCCCGGCACACATGGCGCAGGGTTCCAGCGTCACCACCAGGGTGCAGTCCTCCAGGCGCCAACCGTCACCTGCGCTGCCGCCCTGGGCACTGAGTTCGCGCAGCCGCGCCGCAGCGGCGCGGATGGCCACCATCTCAGCGTGCGCCGTCGGATCCCCGAGCGCTTCCCGCTCGTTGCGCCCGGCGCCGAGCACGGCGCCGTCGGGACCAATGACGACGGCGCCGATCGGCACGTCGGCCGTCGCCAGCGCGGCACGCGCCTCGGCGAGGGCCAAGCCCATCCATTCGGCATGCCGCGGCTCGGGGGAAGTCATGGCTCAATGATAGTTTCGAACACTAAGCAAGCTGTGCAGCACGGCTGCCCGGCAACCATACCGGCAACGACATTCGGGAGTAACCGTGAACACCGGGACAGAGAGCTGGTTGACGCAGCGTTGGGGCAAATGGGTGGTGCCCTACGCGGCGCTGTGGATCACGATGCTCATCGGCGGCGCAGTGGTGCTGGCCCTGGCGCTGGTGAGCGCCGAGGTCTATGACAACGTCGTGGACGACGCCGGCCTGGCGAACCTGGACAAGCCCACCCTGGGGATGATGGAGCAGCTGCGCAGCCCCGGCCTTGATGCGTTTGTCACGGGGTTCACCAACATCGGCGGCGGGATCGGGATGCCCATCCTGGCCAGTATCCTCACGGCGTGGCTCATCTGGGCCGGCCGGACCTGGCGGCCGCTGATCCTCATCGGCGGTGCTGCCGCCGTCTCCGTGACAGCGACTGCCGTGGGCAAGAAACTGATCGGCCGGACCCGCCCGGACCACGCCGACGCCGTGCCCCCCTACGAAACCTCGCCATCCTTCCCGAGCGGCCACACGCTCAACACGACCGTGGTGATCGGGCTGGTGGTGTACCTCGCCTGCCTGCAGATCAAGCGCACCTTGGCCCGGGTCAGCCTCATAGCGGCGGGGGCGGTGTTCATCTTCGCGATGGGCATGAGCCGGGTCTATCTGGGCCACCACTGGATGACCGATGTGATCATTGGATGGGTGCTGGGACTGGCCTGGGTCGGGATAGTGATCCTGGCCCACCGGCTCTTCCACGTCCTGCGGCACCGGGAACAGGCCGGACCCGCACCGACTTTTGACAACGAGGTCCACCTGCGCGACGGCGCCGCCGGCAGCAGCGCTCCGGGGCGCAAGGACGACGTCGGCGCCCGCGGTCCCACGGGCGGGCCTCCAGCCGCCGGGTGATAGTTTTGACCCATGCGCACTTTCGTTGTGGACCACCCGCTGGTCGCCCATAAGCTCACCGTTCTGCGGGACAAGAACACTCCGTCCCCGGTCTTCCGCCAGCTCACCGAGGAGCTCGTCACGCTCCTGGCGTACGAGGCCACCCGCGAAGTCCGCACCGAACCGGTCACCATCGAGACGCCGGTCAGCACCACCATTGGCACCGCGTTCACCAAACCCACCCCGCTGGTGGTCCCCATTTTGCGGGCCGGGCTCGGCATGCTCGAGGGCATGACCAAGCTGGTCCCCACCGCCGAGGTCGGCTTCCTGGGCATGGCCCGCGACGAAGAGACCCTGGACATCATTACGTATGCCGAGCGTCTCCCCGAGGATCTCACCGACCGTCAGATCTTCGTCCTGGACCCCATGCTCGCCACCGGCGGCACACTGCGCGAGGCCATCAAGTTCCTCTTTAAGCGCGGCGCCTCGGACGTCACCTGCATCTGCCTGCTCGCCGCCCCGGAGGGCCTGGCGAAGCTGGAAGAAGAACTCGCGGACGCCAACGTGACGATTGTGCTCGCCTCGATCGACGAGAAACTCAACGAGAAGTCCTACATCGTCCCGGGCCTGGGCGACGCCGGCGACCGCCTCTACGGAGTGGCCGGGTAACCAGCTTCTGGTCGTGGAACCGGCCCGCGGCGGGTGTCGCGGGCCCGGGGTTGCCCTACCGGAAACCGCCGTCCGGGACTAGCCTGTGCCCCATGGACTGGAAACTCGAACTTGTGTTTGTCCCTGTGTCCGATGTGGACCGCGCCAAGGACTTCTACGTCAACAAGGTGGGCTTCAACCCCGACTTTGACGAGCGTCCCATGGACGGCATCCGTTTCGTCCAGCTGACCCCGCCGGGCTCCGCGTGTTCGATCGCGATTGGTGAAGGCCTCTCCGATGCCCCGCCCGGCACTGCCCCAAGCCTGCAGCTGGTAGTCAGCGACATTCAGGCCGCCCACCGGCAGCTCAAGGACAACGGCGTGGATGTCAGCGACGTTGACGTCCAGGACTGGGGTCACTTTGTCTACTTCGCCGATCCCGACGGCAACAAATGGGCTGTGCAGTACATTCCCCACCGCCCGAACGGCTAAGCCGGCTGGGGCGGGTGTTTAGTACCAGTTGTGGGCGTAGTGGAAGTTCAGGGCCTCGCACGGGGAGCCGTAGCGGTCCTTGACGTACGTCAGGCCCCAATTGATCTGGGTCCGGTAGTTGGTCCGGTAATCAGCGCCCGCGCTGGCCATCTTTTCGGCCGGCAGGGACTGGACCACACCGTAGGCTCCGCTGGTCGGGTTGGTTGCAGTTGTCTTCCAGTCCGATTCCTTGGTCCAGAGCTTCTGCAGGCACTGCATCTGGCTGGGGGCCCAGCCATAGGAGCCCAGCTTGCTGGCCGCGTAGGCCTGCGCGCCGGCCGGATCATTGACGGCCACAGGGGCAGGCTTCTTCACAGGCTTCGGTGCGGGCTTCTTCACAGGCTTTGGCGCAGGCTTCGGCGCGGCCTTCGGAGCGGGTGCCGCGGCCTTGGCGGGCTTTGCCGCGGGGGACTTGGCCGCCACAGCGCCGGTTGTGGGCACCTGGTTATCGGCCCGGACGCGTTCAAAATCGAGCGGCGTCAGGGGATTTGCCGTGGTGGGTGCCTTCGTGGAGCTGCTCGCGGTGGCGTGGCGGGCGGATGTCTCGGCGGCCTGGCCGGCGGCGCCGACCCCGACCAGCACCGCGCAGGCGGCGGCAACAACGGCCGTCCGGCGGCCGGTGACGCCGAAGTTTCGGGCAAACCGGGACAGGGCCGAAGCGGGCTTGGCCGGTTCGGCGCGGTGACGCGACGGCTCGGAGCGGGTGTTCCTTGCATCGCCGTCACGGCGCGTTTGTGCCTTGAAGTCAGTCATGAGTGCCTCTCAACGCCTGCGGAGTTAGCTGTCGGGTTCGGATGAGGACATCCGGCCGCACGGAATCTCACGTGTCGGCTTCACCCCAAGGGTGCATGATGCAGAAAATGCCCGGGAACTCTGGGTCCCCCGCCTCTGCCTCGTCCAGCGGTATCCGGGAGGCGGCAGAGTTTGGCGTGCATCCGGATATGCGGCTCCAGTGATGGCCGCACCCTAAAAACCGTACAGGACCTGCGCCGAGAAGTCACATTTGGGTAACGGAAATCACGACGGCGGTGAGGCGGCTTGCGCTGCGTGGCTTGCTCAGGCCTGCGCCGTAGGCGCGGGGAGCCGCACCGTGAACTCCGTCCGGCCCGGGACGGATGTCACGCCCACAGTCCCGCCGTGGGCGTTAATAATCGACTGCACAATCGACAGTCCCAGCCCGCTGGTTCCCTCAGCGGACGCGGCGGAAGCGGTGGTCGCAGTCGCGGCCGCAGCGGAGGAAGTGGCCGCCAGCCGCGGCGGGCGGAGCGGCAGGTGCGGCACGGGCTGCCGGGTGCGTGACGGCGTCGTGACGGCCGCCGGATTCTTGCGGGCGGCGTCCGCCCGGGTGAAACGCCCAAAGACGCGGCCCACGAATTCGGGGGCGATCCCGGGGCCGTTGTCCGTCACTGTCACCACGGCACTTCCGTCGGGCGCGCGCTGCACCCCGGTCGCCACGGTCGTGCCCGGGCCCGTGTGCTTACGGGCGTTGGAGAGGAGATTAGCCAGCACCTGGTGGAGCTGGGTCGCGTCCCCGCGGACCACCACAGGCTCTTCGGGAAGCTCCAACTGCCAGACCCGGTCCGGGGCCATCACTTTCTCGTCGCTGACCGTCTCGACGGCCAGCTGGGTGAGGTCTACGTCGCTGATTTTGAGCGGCTGGCCCTCATCCAGCCGGGCGAGGAGGAGCAGGTCCTCCACCAGGGTGGTCATCCGCTCGGACTGGCTCTGCACGCGGGCCAGGGACTTTTCGCCGTCGGGCGTGAAATGTTCGGTCATCCGCATCAGCTCGGTATACCCGCGGATGGCGGTCAGCGGTGTGCGCAACTCGTGGGATGCATCCGCCACGAACTGGCGGACCTTCATCTCAGTCTCCTGCCGGGCTTCCAGCGCGTTCGAGACGTTGTCCAGCATCAGATTCAGGGCGTGACCGACGCTGCCCACCTCGGTTCCCGGATGGGCGGCTGAGGCCGGCACCCGGACGGCCAGTCCCACTTCACCGGCGTCGAGCGGGAGGCGCGAGACTTGCGTGGCAACCTCGGATAGCTGATCGAGCGGCTTCATAGTCCGGCGGATCAGCGCCGTCCCGGCCAGGCCGATCACCACGAGGCCGCCGGCGGACACGATCACCGTGGTCCAGACGAGGGAGGCCAGCGTGTTTTGCTTTTCTGACAGCGGCAGCCCGGTCACGATCACGTCGCCGTCGGGAGCCTCCGCGGCGACCAGCCGGTACGCGCCGGAGGACAGCATGTGGTCCTCCGGCGCGCTCCGCGGGGTGAGCTCAAGGAGGACCTCGTCGTCGTCGTCGGTGAGCGACTCGCGGGTGCCGTCCTCCGCGAGGAACCCGGCGCTGCGGACCGAGTCGTCATCGATCCTGGCGTTCAGGGTGCCGATACGTGCTTCAAGGGGGTCCGCGCGGCCGCCTGCGCGGCCAAAATCGCGGGCACGGGCGGATGCCTGCGCCAGCTGGTTGTCGAGCTGCCTGGTCAGGAAGAAGTCCATCGAGGCGTAGCTGACGATGCCAATCGCTCCGCAGATCGCCACGAGCAGGGCCATGGCGACGAGGACAAGCCGGGTGCGCAGGTGCCACGTGGACGGATCACGCCAGTTGAGCCCGGTGGGGCGGACAGTGCCGGAGCGTTCAGGCACGGATCAGTCCGCCGGTTTCAGGACATAGCCTGCGCCGCGCACGGTGTGGATCATAGGCGGGTGGCTGGCATCGACCTTCTTGCGGAGGTAGGAGATATAGAGCTCCACGATGTTGGCCTGCCCGCCGAAATCGTAGTCCCAGACCCGGTCCAGGATTTGGGCTTTGCTCACCACGCGTTTCGGGTTCTCCATGAGGTAGCGCAGCAGCTCGAACTGGGTGGCCGTGAGGTGCAGCTCGTCGCCTGCGCGCCGCACCTCCCTGGTGTCGATGTTCAGGACGAGGTCCCCGACCACCAGTTCGGCGGTATCCATGGCGGCCACTCCGGAACGCTGCACCAGACGGTGCAGCCGCAGCAGCACTTCCTCCATGCTGAACGGTTTGGTCACGTAATCGTCCCCGCCCGCGGCCAGCCCGGTGATACGGTCCTGGACGTCGTCCTTGGCCGTCAGGAACAGGGCCGGCACCTCCGGCGCGAAGGCGCGGATCCTGCCAAGCAGCTCAACGCCGTCGAAGCCGGGAATCATCACGTCGAGCACTAGCACGTCGGGGCGGAATTCCTTGGCCAGCTTCACTGCTTCGGGCCCGTCGGCGGCGACGGCCACTGACCAGCCCGCCATGCGCAGGCCCATGCTCATGAGCTCGGAGAGGCTGGGTTCATCGTCCACGACCAGGGCGCGGATGGGGGAGCCATCCGGATGGGAGAGCTGGGGGAGATTGTTGGTCATGGAGTGCGAGGTGGCCATGGGACAACTCTCCGATCTGCCGGTTAGGCGCGGCTTTGGGGATACTGTGCGGCACCTGTGAATCCCAGCCTAGCGAGCTGGACATCCCCGGAACCGCAGGCCCGGCCCCGATTTTCCGGAATCCGAGGTGACCACTCTGTGGGACGGCGGGGAGCCGAAACTAAGCAGGCGAACCGTTTCGCAGTTTTGGCTTACAGTGAATCATTTTGAGGAAGCGGCGATCGCTTCCGAAGAATCTTCGGCCAGGACCCGCAAAAGGACCCCGTCATACAAAACAACTGTTATTTTATCGACGGGGCAGAATTGTGATCTGCGCTACAATTCCCGGCTTCGTCTCATATGGTGGACTTTCGGGTCCATTGTTACTTGCAAGTTTTCATTGTTACGTTGCACACTTCATTTGTGAACAAGAACTCAACAGCACCTGCAGCCGCAGTTTTTTGGACCTGCGCACCCGCCGGTACTGAGAAGCACTGTTGTCGAATGCACGCCTAACTTTTACACCCCAAAGGTTTCTAGGCATTCGCCCCCAGCCCAGCGTAGGGCGTCCCTCCCCAGTTTCATTGCGGGGAAAAGTAGCATTCGAGCCGCGATGACGGCCATTCACATTGAGGTAAGCAATCCATGTCAGTTGCATCCGGATACGTCCACATCTCCGTCCGAAACGCCAGCAAAGCCGGCCAGGCCTCCGGTATCCGCCAGGGCTTTGGCGGCCGGGCGTCCCTCGCTCCCGCCGGATCCGGCAACAGCTACCCCGCCCCGGGCTACGCGCCGCAGGGATACAACCCCAACTCCTATGGGCAGCTCCGCGCCGTTCCCCCGGCGCCCGCCACGGCCCCGACGCCCGTGATTGCCCCGGGTGACGGCACCACCGTCCGTCCCGTCCCGACCGACAATGTCGCCCGGGGTTTTGTGCTCTACATGGGGATCGACGAGGAAACCGCCCAGGCTGCCGGGACCTCCATCGCCAAGCTGGCCCAGGAGATCCGGGCCTACGCGCAGACCCTGGTTTCCGGCGCCGAAAGCTACGCCGCCGTCGCCGTCGCCCCGGCCAGCGCCCCGGGTTCCGCGCTCGACGTCGTCCGTTCCACCTTCGGTGACCCCACCGTGGGAGCCCGCCAGCGGTCCGAGACGGCCCGGCTGCAGCAGCCGCAGGACCCGCGCCCTTCCGGTGTGCTGATTGACCTCGCCCGCCGCGAGGTGGCGCTCGACGGCGAATCCCTGAACCTCACGTTCAAGGAGTTTGAGCTCCTCAACTACCTGGTGGAGAACGGCACCCGCACCGTGGGCCGCGACGAGCTCCTCGAAGGCCTGTGGCGGAACGCCGAAGAGGTTCCCAACGAGCGGACCATCGACGTCCACATCCGCCGCCTGCGTTCCAAGCTCGGCAGGCTCGCCAACACCGTGCGTACCGTGCGCGGCCAGGGCTACCGCTTCTACGAGCACCCGGAAGTTGTCGTCTGGGCCGCTCCGGAATACTCGATCTAGCTTCTAGCCCACGCAAAGCGTCCGTTCCTTAACTGGGGCGGGCGCTTTCGCTTTCGCGGCACGATCCCTCGGAGCCTGCCTCACCGCGCGCGCGACGGCGGCATTTTGCCGTGCCTTAGACACCTCCCTCGTTCCTCGGTCGGCGATGCGGCACTACGCAAAACGCCGCTGTCGCGCGTCCGTCGCCTGCCGCAGTCATCCGATTCCCTTTGCGACGCACCGCCGCCGCGTTGGAGTGCGGGCGGGTTTCGTGGGCTGGCTGACGGGTAGTGGCCTCCGCGGCTGTTGGGTGGCGGTTTGACTCTGTTGCGTTCCTTGGGTCCGGCGTAGTCTCGGATCGTTGGGACGACTACTGGGAGGAAGACATGTCTGTTGCACGGATTACTACCCTGAGCGCGAATTCCAAGACCTCGTTTGATGCCGCCATTAAGGAGGGCGTCGACAGGGCCAACAAGACCCTGCGCAATGTCACGGGGGCGTGGGTGAAGGAACAGAAGGTTGAAATCAGCGACGGCGCGGTGGTTGCCTGGCACGTGGTGCTGGAAGTGACCTTCGTCCTTGACGACTGATCGACCGCTGGCGGGATGCGCGCCCGGGGACCAACCGCCGCACTAGGATTGAGCCATGAGCGCGCATCACATCAAACGGCTGGTGATCATGCGCCATGCCAAGTCGGACTGGCCCGGCGGGGTTGCGGACCACGACCGGCCGCTCGAAGAGCGCGGCCACCGTGACGCCCCGCAGGCCGGAAAATGGCTGCTGAAACATGGCATGGTCCCCGATTTCATCCTCTGCTCCAGCGCCCTGCGCACACGGCAGACGTGCACTTGGGTGTGCAACGAACTCGGCGACAAAGCGCCGACGCCGAAGCTCGAAGAGGGGCTCTATGCGGCCTCGGCGTCCCGGATGCTGAAGGTCATCAACCACGTCCCGGATACCGTGACCACCCTCATGGTGATCTCGCACATGCCCGGCGTGCAGGACCTCGCCATGCACCTTGCCTCCCGGGACTCGGACCACGACGCCTACATGGACGCCGCCACGCGGTACCCCACCAGCGCACTCACCGTCATGGAGACGGAAAAGACCTGGGCCGAACTGGACGGTCAGGACGCGAGGCTCACGCATTTCAAGGTTCCCCGGGGCAAATAGCGCTCCGGCGCTCCGGCACGGCCGGTTGCGCCTTCCGATCTCCCGATGCATCGTCGCGATCTCCCGATGCATAGTCATGCAGGAGAATCTGCGGTTTACTGATGCTGTTTACTCGTGGACTTATGGCGATCGAGAGAAAAGGCGGAATCATCGTGGATTCAGGACAGCTTATCGGGATCATCATCGGCGTCGTTGTGGTGCTCGCGATCATCGCGGCGGTGACCATGGTCAGCCGCAAGCGCAAGGTGGAAGCGGACCGCACCAAAGCAGTCGAAATGCGTGAACAGGCCAAGGCCGAGGAGATCGGCGCGAGGGAGCGCGAGGCGCAGGCTGCCCGCGCCGAAGCCGACGCGAAGCAGGCGGAAGTCGATGCCGAGCGGCTGCGGATGGAAGCCCGCGGACGGCAGCAGGAAGCCGAGCAGGTCCGGTCCGGTGTGCAGGACCAGCTGCGGAAGGCTGACGAGCTGGACCCTGATGTTGTCACCACCGAGCGCGCCGCCCACGGAGAGCAGATGCCCCGGGACGCCGCAGGCAACGGGGAGCTCCGCCGCGACCGCAGCGACCGGAACCCTGCAGCCAGCGGGCAGACCACCCATCCCGACGACGAACAGGTTCCCGGCAGCCCGGCGCACACCGAGCCGGCCTCCGATGCCCAGGTCCCCGATGAGCAAGCCCGTAACGAGCAGGTCCGCACCGATGAACCCCGCGGCGACCAGCCCCGCAACCTCTGACCGCTCATCCGCAGGCTAATCCCCGGCACGCAGGCCCGGTTGGTCGGCGGAGCAGGTCCAAAACCGGCATAGTGGCAGTGTGAACCCTCGCCATTCCGCCCTGGCCCTGCTCGTCGCCGTGCTCTGGGGCGTCAATTTCGTCGCGATCGACCTTGGCCTGCACCCGGACGGGGCGCAGATGCCGCCGCTGCTGTTCGTGGCCATGCGGTTCATCCTGGTGGTCGTTCCCTGCATCTTCTTCATCCGCAAGCCCGACGTGGGCTGGAAGGCGATTGTCGGCGTCGGGCTGTTGATGAGCGCCGGACAGTTCGGCCTGCTCTACCTGGCCATGGCACTGGGCATGCCCGCGGGCCTGGCGTCGCTGGTCCTGCAGGCGCAGGTGCTGCTGACCGTGCTCCTCGCGGCGGGCTTCCTTGGCGAGCGGCCGAGCCGGCGGCAGTTCGCCGGCGTGGTGCTGGGCGTGGCCGGTCTCGCGGTGGTGGCCGTCGGCCGCAGCCTGGTGGCACCCGTGCTGCCGCTGATGATCGTGCTCGCCGCGGCGTTGTCCTGGGCGGCGGGCAACATCGTGGCCCGCAAAGCGAAGGCAGCGTCCGGGCTGGGGCTCGTGGTGTGGTCGGGGGCCGTGGTGCCGCTGCCTCTGCTGGGCCTGTCCCTGCTGGTTGACGGGCCGTCGGCGGTGGCGCGGGCCCTGGTGGAAGTCCAGCCCGTCACTCTGCTGAGCGCCCTCTACACGGCCATCTTCGGTTCCCTTGTGGGCTACGGAATCTGGAACCGGCTGCTGGGACTCTACCCGTCATCAGCCGTGGTGCCGTTCACGCTGCTGGTTCCGGTGGTCGGGATGACGACGGCGTGGCTTGTCCTGAGCGAGGTGCCGACCCCCGCCGAGGTGATCGGCGGGCTCCTGCTGCTCGCCGGGGTGGCGACGGCTGTGCTGCGCCCCTGGAATGTTCGAGCGATGGCCGGCCGGCGGCGGGACCGGCGGGCGCTGGATCAGCGGCGGGTCGACGTCCGTTCCGAGGGCCGCGCTGCAGGTTTTGGAGGGGACTTGGCAGTTGACGTCCCTCCGGCGGAGGACGCTGGCCGCTTGAGTCCCGAGGATGCCGCCCGCGGGGCGGGAACCCGGGCCGACTGAGACCCGGCCGTCTGGGACCTGGCCGGTTGGACCTGCCTGCCCGCCGCGGACCTCGGGGCCGGGCGCGGCGCGGCGGTCCGGGACGGTGCGCTCCTGGGGGCTGGGCGTCTCTGTGCAGGGCGCTTCGCGGCCGGCGTCGGGCGCCGTCGCGGCGCTGGGCCGGCGGTACGCGGACGCCTGCCCCGGCCCGGCAGGACAGTTCCGGCGACCAGCAGGAGCAGCGTGGCTGCGCCGAAGGCGGCGGCCAGGTAGAAGTAGAGATCCGGGTGCTCCGCATCCACACGGGTGGACAGCGCGTCCGGATCAGGGTTGAAGGCCAAGCCCCACTGCCGCAGGAACGCAATGCCGAAACCGATGAACAGGATGCTTCCGATTCCGCTGGCTGCCAGGGTCCGGTGCCGCCCGCGGATGACTACCTCGGCGACGCAGGCCACATAAGCCGCCGCGGCGGCCGCCAGAAACCACAGGAAGACGGTTTCGTGCAGTGTGATGCCGGTCAGCGCCAGGAGCGCCAGAGCGGCAAGAAACGCAGCGATGGCAATCTTGCCGCTGTTACCCATGTGGCCCATGTGAATCATCATCCCCGAGCGGGGGCTACTTCACGATGTAGCCGCGCATGGAGGCCATAATTGCCGTGACACTTTGCTCGCGGGTCCGCTCCGGGTTGTAAGTCTGCCGGTCCAGGCCCACCACGAAGCAGGCCCCGAAGATTGCGGTTTCCAGGCTGCCCCGGGACACCGCCGGATCCACCGGGTAGACGGCCGCCACACCATCGACCGCCGCGCCGATCACGGCGAGCAGCCGTCCGCGGAGTTCGGCGAAGGTATCCTGCCACTCGCTGGGGATCCGCCAGTTTTCGCTGACCCACAGCCGGGCAAAGGACGGATACTCGTCCATGAAGTCCATGGCCTGGCCGATCATTTCGTCCATGGCAGCGAGCGGATCCGCGGAATCGTCCCTGACGCTCAGCAGGCGGCCCAGCAGGATATCCACTCCGTGGCGCAGCAGCTGGGCGATCAGGTCCGATTTGCTGCCGAAGTTGTAGTACACGGTGCCCTTGGAGACCCCGGCGGCCGCCGCGATCTCATCGACCGTCACTCCTGCCACGCCGCGCTCGCCGATGAGCTCCATCGAAGCCTCGAACAGCTTCTGCTTGGTCGCGTTGGTGCGGGCCGGCCGGCGCTTTTTAGCGGTTTCCGCCGGCGACTCAGCCTCAGTTTCCACGGCAGTTTTCACGCCGGTCTTCACGCCTCCGGCGCCCGCCGTCGTGCTGTCCGTGCGGCTGCTCATACGGCGATCTCCGGTTTCAGGGTCTTCAGGGTCCAGTATTTGTGTTTCCGGACGGCCAGGGTGGACAGTGCCGTTCCCAGCAAAGTGTAGCCAAACAGCCCCAGCATGGTGGGCATGATGACGGTGAGGTCAGCGCCGTAGACCAGATGCCGCATGCCGTTGACCACGTACCCCATCGGCAGGAGCTGGTGCACCACGTGGAGCGGCTGGGGCGTTGTCTGCCAGGGGAAGGTTCCGCCGGAGGAGACCAGCTGCAGCACCAGGAGGATGAGCACCACGAGCTTGCCGGGGGATCCGAGCAGGGCGACGACGCCCTGGATGATCGCACTGAACGCCATGGCGGCGGCCAGCATAAGGAACCACATCAGCCAGGGGTGGGCGGGGTTGAGCCCCAGCCCCACGTCCACCACGAGCGTGAGCAGGCTCGCCTGGACGGCGGAGACGGCCAGGAACGGGAGCCAGCCGCCGACGGCGATCTTCCACGCCGGGGCGTTCGACGCCAGCGCGCGCTGGGTGATGGGCCGCATCGCCTGGATCAGCATAAAGACTCCGATCCATAGGGCCAGGGTGAGGAAGAACGGTGCCAGCCCGGCGCCGTAGGAGCCGGCTTTGGCCTGCGAGACGTTGCTGACGGCCACCGGGTCCGCCATCACCTTGGCAATGCTGTCCTTCTGGTCATCATTGGGGTTGGGGACCTGGCCGGCGCCCTTGGCGAGTTCAGCTGCGAGCGTCCCGGCGCCGTCGGAGGCGGTAGCCGCACCGTTTTCCAGCCGGGCCGCGCCTTCGTCGAGTTTTTGCGCGCCGTCGGAGAGTTTTCCGGCGCCGTCGAGTGCGCTCTGCTGTCCGGCGGCCAGGGTGGCGGCTCCGCCGGCCAGCTGGTCCGCGCCGGTGGACGCTTGGGTGATGGCGCCGCTGAGGGCGGGGGTGGCTCCGGCCAGCCGGGCCGCGCCCGCGCTGACGGCAGCGGACCCGTCCGCCAGTTGCTGGATCTGACCTGCAGCGGACTTCAGGGCAGCTGCGGGGCCTGCGGACGCGGGCGGAGCCGCATTTGCGTCGAAGTCCGCCAGGATCGCGTCCGCCTGGGCCGGGGTGATGGTCCCGGCGGCGACCAGCCGGCTGTTGGACGCAACCACCCGGCTGCGCTGTGCCTGGGCGACAGCCTGATCGGAGGCAGCCAGCTGGCCGGCCAGGCCCTGCACCTTGGTGTTGAGTGCGGCGTTGCCGGCCGCCACCTGCGCGGCGCCGTCCGCCAGCGTCCGGGTGTCGGCGGGCAGCGCGGCCGTCTTGTCTTCGAGCTGGGTCAGACCCGCGCTGAGCTGCCCGACCCCGCTGCTGAGGGACTTCGCGCCGTCGCGGAGCTTGAGCTGGCCGTTGTACAGATCAGCGGCGCCGTTCTTGAGATCGCCGGTGCCCTGATGGAGGGTGACCGTCCCGTCGTGGAGACTGGCCACCCCGTCGGCGAGCTGCCCGGCGCCGTCGGAAGCTTTGAGCATCTGGGAGTGGATGGTCCCGAAACCGGTGAGGAGCTGGTTGGCAGTTTCCTCGCCGACCTCGGTGGCCACCGTGGTGTGCACGGCGGTGGTGAGCTTGTCCACGATGGTGCTCAGCAGATAGTTGTTCGCGTCATTGGTGGTGACATTGAGCATGGCCCGGTTGGCGGCGTCGAAGCTGCCGGGCGAGACCAGGTTTGCCGAGAAATCCTTGGGGATCTTCAAGGCGAAGGCATACTTGCCCGTGCTGACGCCCTCATCCGCTTCCGCGGTGTCGGAGACTGTCTGCCAGTTGAAGACGTGGCCGTCCACGAGGCTGTCGGCGACCTTCCGTCCGGCCTCGAGCCGGGCGCCGTCGGCGGAAGTGGCGCCGGTGTCCTCCACCACGAGGGCCGCATCGATCTGGTTCAGCTTTCCGTAGGGATCCCAGTTGGCGTAGAGGTACACGGCGCCGTAGAGCAGCGGGACCATGGTCAGCGCCAGAATGGTGAGCCTGGGCAACAGGCCGCCGGTCATGCGTTTGAGTTCGGAACGGGCCAGCCGCAGCACAGTCACTTGGCGTCCTCACTAACAGGAGCCGTGGATACTTCAAGGGGTCCGGCGGGAAGATCTTCGGGGGGAAGGTCACCGTCGGAACAGGAGGCTGCATTGCCAATCGCCGCCACCCGGCCGGTCCAGCCCGCCGGGACGCTCATGACCGTGGCGACGACGGCGAGGGGCCGGCCGGCGTCGTATGCCAACTCCTCCAGCCGCGGCAGCCAGTCACCGGGATCGCCGTGGCGATCCGGGGAATCCACCACGAGCAGATCCGTCTGCGGGTTCGCCAGTGCGAGTGCCGTGAGCAGCTGGATCCGTCGGTCGGCGGGCAGCTGCTCGGTCCAGAGCCCGGCGATGTCCTCGAAGCGGTTGACCTTGAGCCAGGGCTTGCTGGCCAGCGGTCCGCGGTGCCGCCGCGGGATCAGGGACAGGTCCTCGGTGACCAAGTCACGGACGCTGAGGTGCTGCTCGGGTTCGTTCACACCGGGGGAGTCCACCACGGCGCTCGCCTGCCGCAGGGTCTTGATCCCCGGCCTCCCGTCCCACTCAACGTGGCCGGCGGAGGATTTGAGGCGTCCGCTGAGGGCCAGGGCCAGGGCCGTGCGCTGGTCCTGGCGGGTGCCGGAGACCAGCAGGAGATCCCCGCGCCGGACCTGAAGGGACGTGGCGGGCAGCAGCTTGTCCCGTCTTCCGTTCACGGAGAGCTGTTGGACGAGGAGCAAGGGGAGCCTTTCGCAGATGAATGTCTACAACAAGGCTAACTAAACTGACCGGTCAGTTCAAATAGTGTGATCAATCAGACCGCGGCCCGGTCCGTTGGCCTGCTTAGAGCCCGTACTCCTCGAGCAGCTTCAGCCAGACTTCACTGATGGTGGGGTAGGCGGGCACGGCATGCCACAGCCGGTCCAGCGGCACTTCGCCGACGACGGCGATGGTGGCGGCATGCAGCAGCTCAGCAACGTCTGGGCCGGCGAATGTGGCGCCCAGCAGCACGTTGCGGTCCTCGTCGACCACCAGCTGGGCCCAGCCCTCGTACCGTTCGGCGTGTAATGAGGACCCGGCCACCTGGATGGGCAGTTCGACGGAGGACGCCCGGACGCCGTCCCGCTCCGCCTGCCGCACCGTCCGGCCCACATTGGCCAGTTCCGGATCGGTGAACACAACGTTGGGCACCGCGTGGTCGTCGGCGGTCCGGGCGTAACGGCTCCACCGGGCGGCCCCACCCCTGAGTTCGCCCTTGGCCCGGGCGGCGATGGCGTCACCTGTGGCGCGCGCCCCGTACTTCCCCTGATGGGTCAGCATGGCCGTCCCGGCGGCGTCGCCCGCGGCGTACAGCCACGGGTCGACGTCGTTCCCGGCGGCGCCCGCGACGAGGCCGGTGGAATCGGTGCTGAGCCGGAGTTCTTTCCCCTCCGCGGCGGCGAGGCCAATGCTCTCCAGGCCCAGGCCCTCGAGGGCGGGGTGCCGGCCAGTGGCGACCAGGACTCTGTCCGCCGTCACTGTGGCGCCGCCCTCCAGTTCGAGGGTGAGGGAGTTATCGTCATTCTCGCGGACGCTGTTAGTGCTGGTCTGGAGGTGCAGATCCACGCCGTCCGCACGCAGCCCGGACGCTACCAGCGCGGCGGCCTCCTCCGGGAAAGCTCCCAGCAGGCGGCCGCGGGCCACCAGCGTCACCGATGCGCCGAGCCGGGCGAACGCCTGGGCGAGTTCGGTACCGGCCACGCCGCCGCCCAGGACTGCCAGCCGGCCCGGGATCTCGCGGACGGACGTCGCCTCCCTCGTGGTCCAGTAGTCCACGTCGGACAGACCCTCGACCGGCGGTACTGTGGGCGCGGACCCGGTGGCCACCACCACGGCGTGCCGTGCCGTGAGGACGTAGCTGTTGCCATCCAGTCCCGCGACTTCAACCATTCGGGTGTCCGTAATCCAGCCGTGGCCGCGGATCAACTCAATCCCGGCTTCTTCGACCCACGTGACCTGGCTATCGTCCTGCCAGTTGGACGTGAAGTAGTCGCGGCGCTTCAGGACGGCGGCCGCATCCAGGGTGCGGGTGACAGCTTCTTCGGCGCCGGGGACAGTCTGGGCGCCGTGGAGTGCGGTGCCGGGACGCAGCAGCGCCTTCGACGGCATACAGGCCCAGTAGGAGCATTCGCCGCCCACCAGTTCCGCTTCGATGAGCACTGCGGTGAGTCCGCCCCGCACTACGCGGTCCGCCACGTTCTCGCCCACGGCGCCGGCGCCGATCACAATGACATCGAATTCCCGCTCAAACTGTTCCGTCATGGCAAAAGCCTACGCCCGGAGCCATGACCGTGAACGTCCGCGCCGACCCTTTGCAGGACGTGGGACCACCGCTACTGTTGGGATCATCTTTTGGGGGAGGGGAAGGCGATGGCGCCAGGGATTTTGCCCGCAGGCGGACCTGCCGCGGGCAGCGCGGGCGCGGCTGTCGGCCGATCCCTGCCACCGGCGAGGTTCAGCGCGCAGGCCCGGCTGAAGGCCCTGCAGGCCGACATCATGGAACTCATCCTGGAGCGCGGGCTGGAAGCCGGGGACGCGCTGCCGACTGAGCATGAACTATCCGCTGAGCTGGGCGTCGGCCGGAACACCCTGAGGGAATCCTTGAAGGTCCTCCAGGCCCTGGGCGTGATTGAGATCCGTCATGGCTTCGGCATGTTCGTGGCACCCAGCAATTTTGATGCCCTGGCGGACGGGCTTACCTTCCGTGGCCGGCTATCGCTGCGGCATCACGGACAGGAGGCCTTGCAGCTCGTGGAGGTGCGGCAGGCGCTGGAGTCCGGGCTGATTGCAGGCGCCATGGACCTGATGACCCCGGAGGGCTTGCTGGCCGTCGAGGAATCCGTGCTCCGGATGGAAGCATTGGCTGGTTCGGGGGAGAGCTTCCTCGAGGCTGACGCCGAGTTTCACCGCAGGCTGTTCGAGCCGCTCAACAACGATCTGCTCGTCAGCCTGCTGGGCGTCTTCCGGGGCGTCTACCGGCGGCTTCAGATGGAGCTGGCCGGAGACGAAGGGCCCGGTCTCCCGGCGGCAGCCCTCCACCGGGGAATCTATGAGGCCGTCGCGGCCGGAGACAAGGTCCTCGCGGCCCAGCGGCTCAGTAGCCACTTTGACGGCATCCGCGGCCGGATCGCGGCTGCCGCGGGGGAGTAGGCACCGAGCCGCTGCCCGGGTTTCGCTACGGTTTGCGACCGACGCGGCCTGGATCCGGCACGCGCTTGTCCGAAACCGCCGCGGTTTTCCGGATCGAGCCGGAAAACAAAAGATCCGCACCGGCGGACCGGTGCGGATCTTTTTCTCTGTGCGCCCAAAGGGATTCGAACCCCTGACCTTCTGTTCCGTAGACAGACGCTCTATCCAGCTGAGCTATGGGCGCATTCTCAGTTCTTGGAACTTCTCGCTCCCCGAACCTCGAATTACTTTACGCGAGGTGGGGCCGCAGATACAAATCGAAACGGGTGTAATCTGGACTACTAGACCGGTCTACGTGACCTTAGTCACAAATTGTCGCCTTTTCGTGGCGGGTATTCCTTGGATTTCCGCGGTTTTCGATTTCCCGGCGCCCGGACGTCTGACATCTCGCCCCGATTTCGGGGGGTGATCTAGCCCTACATTTAGGAAACACCACTGAACCCGAGGAAGGGAACCGTAATGGGAGATCTGGCGCGACTGCCGTTGCTTGAAAAGGCACCCACCACACATGCCGGCCTGCTGGCATGGGTTGAAGAGGTAGCCGAACTGACCCAGCCGGACCGGATCCACTGGGTAGACGGCTCCGAGGACGAGAACACCCGGCTCACGGACGAGCTCGTCGCCGCGGGCACGCTGACCCGCCTGAACGAGAAGCTGTTCCCCAAATCTTTCGCGGCATTCTCCGACCCCGCCGATGTGGCCCGCGTCGAGGAGCAGACCTACATCTGCTCCGAAAACGAACGCGATGCAGGCTTCACCAACAACTGGATGGCCCCGGCGGAGATGAAGGAGAAGCTGCGCGGACTTTTCAGCGGCTCCATGCGCGGCCGCACCATGTACGTCATCCCGTTCGTCATGGGCCACCTCGACGCCGAGGATCCCAAGTTCGGCGTGGAGATCACGGACAGCGCCTACGTGGTCGCCTCCATGCGCATCATGGCCACGATCGGCACCGAAGTCCTGGACAAGATCACCGCCACGAACGCTTTCTTCGTCCCCGCCCTGCACTCCCTCGGCGCACCGCTGGCCCCCGGCCAGGCCGACGTCGCCTGGCCCTGCAACCCGGACAAGTGGATCGTGCACTTCCCCGAAGAGCGCTCCATCTGGTCCTTCGGTTCCGGCTACGGCGGCAACGCCCTGCTGGGCAAGAAATGCTACGCCCTGCGCATCGCCTCCGTCATGGCCCGCGACGAAGGCTGGCTTGCCGAGCACATGCTCATCCTCAAGCTGACCTCGCCGGAGAAGAAGAACTACTACGTCTCCGCGGCCTTCCCCTCCGCCTGCGGCAAGACCAACCTCGCCCTGCTGGATCCGACCATCGAGGGCTGGAAGGTCGAAACCCTCGGTGACGACATCACCTGGATGCGGATCGGCAAGGAAGGCGAGCTGCGTGCCACCAACCCGGAGGCCGGCCTGTTCGGTGTCGCCCCGGGCACCGGCTGGGGCACCAACCCCAACGCCATGCGCGCCATTGCCAAGGGCCACAGCATCTTCACCAACGTGGCCCTCACGGACGACGGCGGTGTGTGGTGGGAGGGCATGACCGAAGAGACTCCCGCGCACCTGACCGACTGGCAGGGCAACTCCTGGACGCCCGACTCGGACCAGCCTGCTGCCCACCCGAACTCCCGGTTCTGCACACCGATCTCCCAGATCGACATGCTGGCCGAGGAGTACTTCAGCCCGGACGGCGTTGAGCTCTCCGCGATCCTGTTCGGCGGCCGCCGGAAGACCACCATCCCGCTGGTGACCCAGTCCCGCACGTGGTCCAACGGCGTGTTCATGGGCTCCACGCTGTCCTCCGAGACCACAGCGGCTGCAGCCGGCCAGGTGGGCGTGCTGCGGCGGGACCCGATGGCCATGCTGCCGTTCATCGGCTACGACGCGGGCGACTACCTGAACCACTGGGTCAATCTCTCCGCCAAGGCCAACCAGGACCGCCTGCCCAAGATCTTCCTGGTCAACTGGTTCCGCCGCACCGCCGACGGCGGCTTCGCGTGGCCCGGATTCGGTGACAACGCACGCGTCCTCAAGTGGGCTATCGAGCGCATCGAGGGCAAGGCGGACGCCGTCGAGACCCCCATCGGCTACGTGCCAGCGCCCGGCTCGCTGGACCTCACCGGTCTGGACCTGACGCACTCCCACGTGGAGGATGCCGTCCGCGTGGACCGCGAGGAGTGGGCGGCCGAATTGGCGTCCATCGAGGAGTGGTACGCCCAGTTCGGCGACTCGCTCCCGGCGGCCCTGCGCTCCGAGCTCGACGGCCTGAAGGAACGCCTGGCAGCCCAGTAGCAGCCAGCTGACAGCACGACGGCGGCCCCGCACCTTGCGAAAGGTGCGGGGCCGCCGTCGTGCAACCGACGAGACTTTTCCTGGCGAGCCGGCCGCAGGGGACTTAGGTCCCTAGACGACCCCAAAGTCGGCGCCCTAGGCTCAAGCGCATTCATCAGCCGGGCCGTCCGCGGACTGGAGCGGGTGCTGGGGACCAGCCACACGTGCGCCGCCGCGCCCCCGACCTGCTCGCAAACCGCGAGACCTCAGGAGCGCATCATGCTTGTCACCGACGACATCCAGGCCCTGTCCACTGCCGTCAGTGGCACTGTCGCGTTGCCGGACAGCCCCGAATTCGCGGCCGAGACGTTCGCGTTCAACGCCGCAACAGTCCACCGGCCCGACGTCGTCCTCGGGGCCCAGAACGCACAGGATGTCGCTGCCGGGGTGAAATGGGCGGCAGAACGCAGGCTCCCGGTGGCGGTCCAGTCCACCGGGCACGGCGCCGACTCGGTGGTGACCGGCGGCCTGCTCATCAACACGCGGCGCCTGCAGGCGCTGCAGATCGATCCGGTTGAACGCACCGCACGCGTCGGGGCCGGCGTGAAGTGGCGCAGCGTCCTGGAAGCCAGCGTGCCGCTCGGGCTGGTCGGACTGCACGGTTCAAGTACCGACGTCGGCGTCGTCGGCTACACGGTTGGCGGCGGGCTTCCGGTGCTGGGGCGCGCCCACGGCTTTGCGGCGGACCATGTCCGCAGCATGGAGGTCGTGACCGCCGATGGCGCGCTGCGCCGGATCGACGCCGAGGCCGAGGCCGAGCTGTTCGCGTTGATGCTCGGTGGCAAGGGCAACTTCGGGATCGTCACCGAACTCGAGTTCAGCCTCTTTCCGCTGGGTGAGTTCTACGGCGGCGGCATCATCTATCCGGGCGCCGATGCGGCACTCATCCTGGCTGCCTTCCGGGAGTGGCTGCCCACGCTGCCGGATCACGCCTCACCCTCGATCTCGCTGCTGCGGCTTCCGGAGATGGAGTTCGTCCCCGCGCCGCTGCGGGGCCAGTTTGTGGTGCACCTCCGCTTCGCCCTGATGGGGAACCGGGATGCCGGCGACGCGCTGCTGGCCCCGATGCGCGCCGTCTCGACCCCCTTGATGGATACGGCCGGGCCCATGAACTATCTCGACGTTGACCAGATCCACATGGATCCGGCGGATCCGCTGCCTTTCATGGCCGGTGGGGCGCTCCTACAGGATCTCGGCGAGGAGACTCTCGCGGACCTGCTGCAGCTCACCGGCGAAGGCTCCGACTGTCCTCTGCTGCTCGTAGAAATCCGGCCGCTGGGTGGAGCATTGGCCCGCGCCGGGGTGCTGCCGAACGCCGTGTCCGGGCGGGACTCGGCGTTCATGCTCTTCCTGCTCGGGTTCAAGATGCCACCGGTTGCCGAGGAAGTCGCCGCATCCATCCGCGGCGTCCTGGCTGAGATGGCTCCCCACTCGACGGGTTACACGCTGGTCAACTTCCATGGCGAGCCTGGCGATGAGGCTGACCGGGCGAGGGCGTGGTCGCCCGCTGTCTACGAGCGGATGAGGGCCGCGAAGACCAGCTACGACCCGGACAACCTACTGCGCTTCGGCCACGCGATCACCGGGGCGCCTCCCGCGAGTTGAGCCGTGCCGGGCCGCTTTGCCGGATTAACCACGACGGCGGCCCCGCGCCTCGCGAAAGGTGCGGGGCCGCCGTCGTGCCTTGTGCTTCCTGATCTGCCCACCGGCCGCGCCGGGACCTTAGCTGGCGAGCCAGATGTCCGGGCCGAAGACCTCGTAGTGGATCTTGGTGGCCGGGATGCCGGCGTTGATGGCCTCGTTGCGGATGCTCTTCATAAAGGGCAGCGGGCCGCAGAGGTACAGCGAGGCGTTGGCCGGCAGGTCCACTTCGCGCAGGGTCATAAAGCCCTCCTTGGTTCCCTCGACCGGCCGCTCGAGCCAGAGCTGGAGGTCGGCGCCGTCGAGGCGCTCGACGTCGTCGGTCATCTGGGAGCGCAGCGCCCAGGACTCCAGATCGCTCTCAGCGTGCAGGACCAGGACCTGGCGGTCCGAGCCGGAGTCCGCGAGGGAGCGCAGGATGGACGCGGTCGGCGTGCAGCCGATGCCGGCGGAGGCCAGGACAACGGGGCCTTCGCCGTCCTTGAGGGTGATCTCGCCGTAGGGGTTGGAGATCTCAAGGATGTCGCCCACCTGGACGTTGTTGTGCAGGACGGGGGAGACTTCGCCGCCGTCGTCCTTCTTGGTGGTGAAGGTGCGGCTGGTGCCGGCCTCGCCGGACAGCGAGTACTGGCGGACCTGGCGCAGTCCGTCCGGAAGGGTGACCTTCACACTGACGTACTGGCCCGGGAGAGCGGGGGTGATGGGGGTGTCGTCGGCCGGTTCCAGGGTGAAGGTCACGGAACCGGTGCCGGCGGCCGTCTTGGCGGCGACCCGCCACGGGCTCCACATCGTGCTGTTGGCCTGGGCGGCGTAGAGGCCCTTTTCGAGCTTGATCAGTGCGTCGGCCATCAGCCAGTAGACCTCGGTCCAGGCCTCGGCGATTTCCGGGGTGATGACCTCGGCCAGATCCTCCGCGATGGCGGCGAACAGGTGCTCATAGACCACCTGGTACTGCGGTTCGGTGATGCCAAGGGAGGCGTGGCGGTGGGCGATGCGGGCGAGCACCGTCTCCGGCAGTGTGCCGGGGTTGTTCACCAGGTGGGTGGCGAAAGCGGCGATGCTTCCGGCCAGTGCCTGCTGCTGGTTGCCGTTGCGCTGGTTGGAGCGGCTGAAGAGCCCGTCCAGAAGTTCCGGGTGCGCGGCGAAGAGGCGGGCGTAGAACTTGGGGGTGATCTCACCGATCCGAGATCCGACCAGCGGGAGGGTGGCCTCGATGACGGGGAAGGACTTGTCCGAGAGCATAGTGACTCCTGAGATAGTGGCCCGGGGTCTGCACCTGGGCCGACGAAAATACATGCATTTCAAATACAAGTATTTATACCTCAGTTCTACATGGCGTAGAAAACATCTTCAAATCGAGGTGTTTCCCGGGCGTGGCGGGTGGTGATTTTGCGGGTCGCCCGGCCGGGCCTGGGCCCGGCAGGGTTCCGGATCAGAGTCCGGGGCGCAGGCCGATCGCCTGGAACACCGGCGCCATTTGCCGGGCGGTCGGCAGGGACGCGACGACGATATTGTCCAGTTCGCTGTAGAAGGCCTCGCGGGCGCGGGCAAGGGCTCCGCGGAGGCGGCATTCGGTGATGAGCGG
Source organism: Arthrobacter sp. 001422645 (assembly GCF_059816125.1). NCBI lineage: Bacteria > Bacillati > Actinomycetota > Actinomycetes > Micrococcales > Micrococcaceae > Arthrobacter > Arthrobacter sp. 001422645. The sequence goes on from NZ_JCBANT010000007.1 coordinate 111,653, forward strand.
ACAGGTCCCGCCGGCGCCGACGCAGTCGGCGGGGTCCGTGCGGGTGTCCAGCTGGCGCAGGAGCTGCCCGACGGTGGCGACCCGCCCGGCGCTGCTGAGCCGGGAGCCGCCGTGCCGGCCGCGCTCGACGTCGATCATGCCCAGCTCACGCAGCTTCGCCATCGCCTTACTGACGTGGTTGTACGGCGTCGCCACGGCGTCGGCGATGCTCTGGGTGGTGAGGAGGCCGCCGTCGGGCGCGGCTGCGAGCACCATCATGGCGCGCAGGCTCACGTCCGCGAAGGCATTGATCTTCATGGCACCAGTTTACGGCCGGTCTAGTCCACCCAAACGCCGGGCTCGTTGGTATCCGCGGAGAGCTCCCCGAATTCCAGCTCGCGGGTCGCGGGGTTCGCTGCGTACGGCAGGACAGCGGCAAACAGGGAGCCGTCCCGGTGTTCGGCGGCCACGTGGATGGCGTCGGAGGCTTCCTCCAAGAGGGTGATGTCACACACGATGGCGGCGGCGCGGAACTCGTCCCGGTGCTGGCGCAGCAGTTCCGTGAGGTCGCTGATCATAGAATCCGCGTCAAAGTCCGCATCAGCGCCCTCGGCCGCGTCGGCGGGGGTGACGGCCACCAGCCGGACCTCGCCGTCATTCTCGACGACGAGGGCGAACGGCAGGAACCCGCCGTTGCGCTCCAGCTGCTCCTGGGCGGCACCGACACCGGTGCCGAGCAGATTCTCTAGGTCAGTAGCGCTGGCCTCCGGGACGCTGCTGCGCCAAGACCCAGCAGTCTCAGTAGTCTCTGCAGTCTCAGCAGCCTTAGCAGGGTTCTCGGTTGCGGCCTCCGCCGGCAGTTCCGACACGGGCCTAGCCCCGGACCAGTGCCAGGACGCGGTCGCGGACGCGCTCCATCGTGGGCAGGTCCGTGGCCTCGACGTTCAGGCGGAGGAACGGCTCGGTGTTGGAGGGGCGCAGGTTGAACCAGTAGCTGCCGTCGGTGGCGATGAAAGTGCTGCCGTCGAGGTAGTCCACCTCGACGTCCTCCGTGTGGAAGTCATGCCGGACGCGCTCCACGGCGGCCGCCTTGTCCTCGATTTCGGAGTTGATTTCACCCGAGGACAGGTACGGCTCGTATTCGCGGCCCAGCTCGGACAGCGGACCGTCCTGCTCGCCCAGGGCGGCCAGGACGTGCATCGCGGCGAGCATACCCGTGTCAGCATTCCAGAAATCGCGGAAGTAGAAGTGCGCGGAGTGCTCGCCGCCGAAGATAGCGCCCTCGGCGGCCATCACCGCCTTGATGAACGAGTGGCCCACACGGGTGCGCACGGCCCGGCCGCCGTGGCTTTCCACCAGTTCGGGGACAGCGCGGGAGGTCAGCAGGTTGTGGATGACGGTGGGGGTCGCCTCGCCAAGGCCCTGGGCACGGGCAATCTCGCGGCGGGCCACCATGCCTGTGATCGCGGACGGGGAGACGGGTTCGCCCTTCTCGTCGATGACGAAGCAGCGGTCGGCATCGCCGTCAAACGCCAGCCCGATATCTGCACCGTGCTCGACGACGGCGGCCTGCAGGTCGCGCAGGTTTTCCGGCTCCAGCGGGTTGGCGGGGTGGTTCGGGAAGGACCCGTCGAGCTCGAAGTACAGCGGAATGATCTCAAGGGGAAGCTTGGGCAGCAGGGCATCACCCAGGACTGCCGGAGTGGTGAGGCCGGCCATGCCGTTGCCGGCGTCCACTACTACCTTGAGCGGGCGGGTGCCGCGGAGATCCACGAGGCTGCGGAGGTATTCGGAGTAGCCCTTCAGGACGTCGTGGACGCCGATGAGGCCGCGGGTGGGGGCAGCGGGGATGGACCCGGCATTGAGGTATTCCTCGGCGCGGGCCTGGATTTCCTTGAGCCCGGATTCGGAGGAGATCGGCTCGGCGCCGGCCTTGGCCATCTTGATGCCGTTGTACTCGGCGGGGTTGTGGCTCGCGGTGAAGGTGGCTCCGGCTGCATTCAGCGACCCGCAGGCGTAGTAGAGCTCGTCGGTGGAGATGAGGTCGAGCAGCTGGACGTTGGCTCCACGCCCGGCGGCACCGTTGGCGAAGGCCTTGCTGAACTCGGGGGAGGACGGGCGCATGTCGCCGCCGACCAGCACCGTTTTGCCCTCCAGCTGCAGGACGTCGACGAATGCCGCGCCCACCGCTTCGACGATTTCCGCGGTGATGGATTCGCCCACAATGCCGCGCACGTCGTAGGCCTTGAAGGAGGCGGAGAGGTCAAAAGTCCTGGTCTGGTCGATAGTCACCCGTCTATCTTACGGGGAAGCCGAATCTGGCTGTCGAGGAGCGCTGACGGTGCGCTCCTGCCGCCGGACCGCCGCCGGATCCGCTGTGATGGTCCACATAGCGGTGCCCTTCGCTTCGTGGCTGTCGGAGGGGGCTGGGATACTGAAGCAATGGCCAATAACCAGAACGCTGCAGTCCTGTCCGCTTCCCCCGCCGCATCCGACGGCGTGCCGGGGACCCGGGAGCAGGCCCAGGAAGTCCTGCGCGAGCTGGTGGGGCATCCGGCCGCGGAGTTCCACGACGGCCAGTTTGAGGCGATTGAGGCGCTGGTCGACGGCGGCCGGCGGGCCCTCGTGGTGCAGCGCACCGGCTGGGGAAAGTCGGCCGTGTACTTTGTCTCGTCCCTGCTCCTGCGGCGGCGCGGTGCCGGGCCCACCCTGATCGTGTCCCCGCTGCTGGCCCTCATGCGTGACCAGGTGGCCGCCGCGGCGCGGGCCGGGGTCCGGGCGGTGGCCATCAACTCCGCCAACCAGCTGGACTGGGACACCGTCCGCGAACAGCTCGCAGCAGACGAGGTCGATGTCCTGCTGGTCTCGCCGGAGCGGCTCACCAACCCCTCCTTCCGCGAGAACCAGCTGCCCGAGCTGATCCGCCGCACCGGGCTGCTGGTCATCGATGAGGCCCACTGCATCTCCGACTGGGGCCACGATTTCCGCCCCGACTACCGGCGCATCGCGGACCTCATCACCCAGCTGCCGGACTCCGTCCCGGTCCTGGCCACCACAGCCACCGCCAACTCCCGGGTGGTCCACGACATCGAGGAGCAGCTCGGCGCCGGAGTGCTGACCATCCGCGGCGCCCTGGGCCGTGAGTCCCTCCGGCTGGGCGTGCTGAGCCTGCCGGACTCCCGCGACCGGCTCGGCTGGCTGCTCACGCACCTGAAAGATCTGCCCGGCAGCGGAATCATTTACACCCTTACGGTCTCCGCGGCCGAGGACACCGCACGGCTCCTGGCCGAGGCTGGCCACGAGGTGCTTGCCTACACCGGACGCACCGACCCCGCGGACCGGGAACGGGCGGAACAGCTTCTCAAGGACAACCAGGTCAAGGCCCTCGTCGCCACATCCGCCCTCGGCATGGGCTTCGACAAGCCGGACCTCGGGTTCGTGGTGCACCTCGGGGCGCCGTCATCCCCGGTGGCCTACTACCAACAGGTCGGCCGTGCCGGCCGTGGCGCCGCCAACGCCGACGTGCTCCTGCTGCCCGGGTCCGAGGACCGCGACATCTGGCAGTACTTTGCCACCGCGTCCATGCCCTCGGAGGAAAAGGCCGGTGCCGTGCTGACCGCCCTCGCCGACGCGGGAACGGCCGTGTCCACGGTCGCTTTGGAGGCGCGCGTGGACTTGCGGCGGACGCCGCTGGAGCTGCTCCTGAAGGTGCTGGCGGTCGACGGCGCCGTCGAGCGTGTGGGCGGAGGCTGGCGTTCCACCGGCCAGCCGTGGACCTACGACGCCGAGCGGTACAGCCGGATCGCGGAGGCCCGGGTGGATGAACAGGACTCCATGGTGATCTACCAGGACACGGCGGGCTGCCGGATGGAATACATCACCTCCGTCCTCGACGACGAGACCGCCCGTGCCTGCGGCCGCTGCGACAACTGCGCCGGCCAGTGGTTCCCGGCAGACATTGCCGCCTCGGCCACCGAAGCCGCCGGCCAGACACTCAGCCGCGCAGGGGTGCCGCTGGAACCGCGGCTGCAGTGGCCCAGCGGCATGGACCGGCTGGGTGTACCAGTGAAGGGCAAGATCAAGCCTGAAGAAAGCGTTGCCGGCGGCCGCGCGCTGGCGCGGCTCACCGACCTGGGCTGGGGCGGCGCCCTGCGCGAAGCCTTCGCCGCCGGAGCCCCTGACCGCACCGTGGACCCCGGCATGCTGCAGGCGTGCGTCCAGGTGCTGCGCGAATGGGGTACCGGCGATTCCCGAACTCCCGGCTGGAGCGGGGCAGGCCGGCCCGCCGCGATCATCAGCGTCCCGTCCCGCGGCAAGCCCGCCCTGGTGGACTCGCTGGCCCGCGGCATCTCGGAAATCGGCCGGATCCCCTATCTGGGGCAGTTGCAGCTCGAACACGGCGGACCGACCGGCGGGCGCGGCGGCAACAGCGCCTACCGGCTTGCCGGCGTCTGGGACCGACTGGTGGTGGGGCCGGAGCTGGAGGCAGCCCTGGCCGGGATCCAGGGCCAGAGTGTGATGCTGATTGACGATCTGGTCGACAGCCGCTGGACCGTGACCGTCGCCGGCCGCGCCCTCAGGCTCGCGGGCGCCGGCGCGGTGCTCCCTCTGGTGCTGGGCCAGGCCGGCTGACCTCGGCTCCGGAGTGCCGGGGCAGCGTCAGGCTGTCCAGGGTGCTCAGGAGCATGATCACCGCAATGGCCAGGAACGCCGCCCGGTAGGGTGCCACCGGATCCCCGGCGGCGGCAGAGGCATTGGCACCGACACCGTCCAGCAGGGCTCTGGCCTCGAAAACCCGGATCAGCAGCGCCCCGATCGCGATCCCGGCCGCCGTCGCGAGCTGCACAAGGGTCGCGGAAACGGCGTTGGCGGACGGCAGCTGGGCGGGCACGACGTTGGCGTACTGCACCGAGGCGTAGGCCGAGAACCCGATGGACCGGAAGGCGCCGCTGGCCACGAGCAGTGCGAAGATCAGCGGTTCCGGAGTGCCGGCGTCGAGCATGGCGCACAGCGCAAAGGTGACCGCCGATGCCAGCGAGGCGAACACGAGGACCGGTTTGAAACCGAAGCGCCGGATGAGCGGGGTGGTGGCCGGCTTGATCCCGATATTGCCAATGAAGACCGCTGCGACGAGCACCCCGGCGCGCAGCGGATCCCAGCCGAAACCGTTCTGGAACATCAGGGGAAGCAGGAACGGCACCGCACTGATGGTCAGGCGGTAGATGAATCCGCCGGTCGCCGTGGAGCGGAACGTCCGGGTGGAAAAGACGCCCAGGTCGAACAATGGTGGCCGGGCCCGCCGCATCCACCAGGCTGCAGTGCTGAGGAACATCAGGCCCGCGGTGATGCCGATGGCCGCCAACATGCCGGCCTCGCGGCCGCCGGCCAGCTCCAGCCCTACCATCACGGCCCCGACCCCCAGGGTGGTGAGGGCCAGGCCCAGCCAGTCCAGGCGCCGTTTGGCGTCGCCCGCGGTGCAGGGGACCAGCCGCAGCGCCGCGACGAACGCAGCGAGTCCCAGCGGGAGGTTGATCAGGAAGATCCAGTGCCAGGACAGGAGGGTTGTGAGCGCGCCTCCCACCAGCGGGGCGAGGACCGGTGCCAGCAGTCCGGGCCATACCAGATAGGCCGTGGCCCGGAGCAGATCCTTCTTCGCCGTCCCGCGGAGCACCACAAGGGTGCCCACCGGGACCATCATGGCGCCGCCTGCGCCCTGCAGCACCCGGGTCAGGGTCAGCATGGTGAGGTCCTGGCTGAGCGCGCACAGCAGTGAGGCCACCGTGAACACCGCAATGGCCAGGCAGAACACCCGCCGCGCCCCGAGGCGCTCGGCCATCCAGCCGCTGAGCGGGATCCCCATCGCCACCGTCATCAGGTACGCGGTCATGGTGATGCTGACGTCCGCAGAGGGCACCGAGAAGTCCGCTGCGATGCTGGGGATGGCGGTGGTCAGGACGGTGCCGTCCAGGAACTCCATAAAAAACGTCGCGGCGACCAGCAGGGCCAGGCGCGGACTCCACGGGTCCGCGGCGGCGTTGGAAGGCGGCGAGGGTTCACTCATTCAGGGACCTCCGCGGCACCACGCTCAGCTCTGGGAAGGCGTGTCGGACTCCAGCACCGCCATGGCCGCGTTGTGCCCGCCGATGGCGCTGACGGCACCGCCGCGCCGGGCGCCGGAGCCGCAGAGCAGTATCTGCGGGTCATCCGTCGCCACCCCCCAGCGCTGCGCCGGGGTGTTCAGGTGCGCGTTGTCCTCGACGAAGGGCCAGTCGAGGCCGCCGTGGAAGATGTTGCCCCGCGGCATGCCGACCGCCCGTTCGATGTCGAGCGTGGTCTTGGCTTCGATGCAGGGCTGTCCGTCCGGGCCGGTCAGCAGCAGCTCTTCGATGGGTTCGGCCAGGACCGAGTTCAGCGATTTCAGGACGGCCGCCTGCAGCTCCGCCCGGCGCTGTTCGTTGTTCTCCGGTGTGATCAGCCGGTCCGGGACGTGCAGGCCGAACACTGTGAGGGTCTGCGCGCCGGCGGCCTGCAGTTCAGGCGACAAAATGGTGGGGTCCGTGAGGGAATGGCAGTAGATCTCACAGGGCAGCGGGTCGGGGATGGTTCCGGCCGCGGCGGCGAGGTAGGCGGCGTCCAGCTGCGACCACGTTTCATTGATGTGGAACGTCCCGCCGAAGGCCGCTTCCGGGCTTACCGTTTCATCCAGCAGCCGGGGGAGCCGCTTCAGCAGCAGGTTCACCTTGATCTGGGCACCCTCCCGGAGATGGTTCGGGTTCCGGGTGGCGTGGGGTGTTGCCTGCGGGGCGGTACCGCCGGACGCGGCGGAATTCCGCAGCCGGTCCAGCACCACCGGGGCCACGTTGGCGAGGACCCAGGATGCGCTGGCCGTGTGTTCCGCCCCGGCGTGGCGGTAGCTGACCACACCTCCCGGGCGGACGGCGGTGACGTCCGCGGACGTCAGGATGGTCGCCCCCGCCTCGCGAGCGGCGCGTTCCAGTTCCCCGGACACCGCGCCCATGCCGCCAATGGGCACATCCCAGTCGCCGGTGCCGCCGCCCACCAGGTGGTACAGGAAGCAGATGTTCTGCTGCAGGTCCTCGTCGTCGGCCCGGGCGAACGTGCCGATCAGGGCGTCGGTCAGCACCACGCCGCGGACCAGGTCGTGCTGGAGCGACTTGGCGATGACGTCCCCGATGGGCCGTCCGGTCAGGGCGTCCCATGCCGCCCCCGCGCCGGCCCGGGCTGCGAGGTCTTTCGCTTCGGAGCGCGTCGGCAGCGGCGAGGTCATGGTGGGCCACAGGGCCTCGGTGAGCTGTCGGAAGCCGGCGTACAACTCGGTGAAAGCCTGGAATTCGCCGTCGGGTGCCCCGACGGCGGCGAAGGAGGCGGCGGTGGCCGTGTCGTCCCCGTTGTCGATCAGCAGGGCACGGCCGCCGTCGTGCGGGTCGGGGGTGTAGGACGAATACCGGCGCCGCGCCAGCCGGATGCGCAGGCCCAGGTCGTCAATGACCTGCTGCGGGAGGAGGCTCACGAGGTAGGAGTACCGCGAGAGGCGGGCGTCGACGCCGTCGAACGCCTGGGCGGAGACCGCGGCTCCGCCGGGGTGCTCAAGTTTTTCCAGCAGCAGGACCGTCCGTCCGGCTTTGGCCAGGTACGCTGCCGCGGCCAGGCCGTTGTGGCCGCCGCCGACGATGATGGCGTCAAACGCGCTGTTGCTCGACAAGGGGTTGCTCGACATGGGCCCATCCTGCCATCCGGACCCCCGGTACGGCGTCAGGTGTCCGGCCTCCGGACGTGCCGCTAACCCCAGAGCCCCGCAAAAGTCCCCGGAAACGCAAAAGACCCCGGTCCAGGGACCGGGGTCAAACGCGGAGACGGGGGGATTTGAACCCCCGGTGGAGTTGTGCCCCACACTTCATTAGCAGTGAAGCCCATTCGGCCGCTCTGGCACGTCTCCAATTGCTATTAACTAGCCAACCAAGGATACGCAGAAGGTGCCATGCAGTGCAAAACGGCCAATGCGGAGTCAGATCGCGTCCTTCCCGGGCCGGAGCATGGGCGTGACCTGACCCCGCGTTGTCCACGGGGGAGGAGCCAGCAGCGGCCGCCCGGCGTCAGGCGCCGCGGCCCGCCAGTGCCCGCCACAGGAAGTGCTGGCTGCGGCTCTGCAGGGCCGCAGCCTGGCGGTTGTCGGAGGCTCCCGCATGGCCGCCCTCCAGCGACTCGTGGAACCAGACATTGGGGATGCCCATCGCCTGCATCCGGGCGGCCATCTTGCGCGCCTGGACCGGCCCCACGCGGTCGTCCGACGTGGCCGTCCAGATAAACGCCTCCGGGTAGTCCACGCCGTCCCGGAGCAGGTGGTAGGGCGAGAACGTTTTAACGAACTCCCACTGTTCCGGCACGTCCGGGTCGCCGTATTCGGCAATCCAGGAGTAGCCGGCGGACAACTTGGTGTAGCGGCGCATGTCCAGCAGCGGGACCCCGCAGGACACGGCGCCGAACAGCTCCGGGTACCGGGTGAGCATGTTCCCCACCAGCAGCCCGCCGTTGGAGCCGCCCACGCAGCCGAGCCGCTCCCGGGAGGTCACGCCGCGGGAGATCAGGTCCGCGGCCACGGCGGCAAAATCCTCGTAGGCCCGGTGCCGCTTCTCCTGCAGGGCCGCGCGGTGCCACGAGGGCCCGTATTCCCCGCCGCCGCGGATGTTGGCCACCACGTAGACGCCGCCGCGGGTGTGCGGGGCATCCCCGTCGTGTCCGGCGGATTCCTCCGTGCGGCGCTCCAGCCAGGCCCGGCCGATCGCTCCGCTGTACGCGGGGGTCCGGGAGATTTCGAAGCCTCCGTAGCCGGACAGCTGCGTGGGGTTCTGGCCGTCCAGGACCAGGTCCCGCGCCGCCACCTGGAAGTACGGCACCCGGGTGCCGTCTTTGGACACGGCAAAATGCTGCTGGACTTCATAGTCCGATTCATTGAAGAACGACGGCGAGGACCGGACCACCTCGTGCGTGCTGTCCACACCGGCGCCGGCCGTGGCGTCCCCCTTCGGCGCTCCGCGTTTCAGGGTGCCGCGTTTCAGGGTGGTCGGCGTCGTAAAACCGGTGGCCACGAGCCAGAAGTCGTTCCCTGCCCCGGGAGCCTCGGTCTCGGACACCGGTGCGGCACCATCGGTACCGTCATCGTCGGAGTCGTCGTCCGAGCCGCCGGCGGTGTCCTCGTCGTCGACGGCGTAGGCATTGACGTCGTGCAGCGGCGGGCAGGCGTCCAGCACGGTCGACGCCCAGGCGGTGTCCGTCCCGGGCTCCTGCGGATCAAGGACCCGGATCTCCGAGGAGACATCGCGGAGCAGGTTCAGCAGCAGGAAGTCCCGCGTCCAGCTCCAGGACTGCAGGGACGTGTGCTCATCGGGGGTGAACAGCACAGACAGGTCCCGGCTGCCGGCCAGGAAGGACTCGAAGTCGGCGGCCAACAGGGATCCTGCCGGGTAGCTCGTGGCGCCGACAGCCCAGTCCTTCTGCGGCCTGAACAGCAGCCATTCGCGGTGCGAACTGAGGTTCACGTCCACCGGGACGTCGAGCTGCACCCACTCCCCGTCGCGCAGCACCGAGGTGGTCTTCTCGAAGAAGCTGATCCAGTCCACGGCGAAGGTCCGCTCGAACCCCGGGGTGGAGTCGTGCGCCACGAGGGCCATCATGTGGTCTTCGGGGATTTCGAACACCCGCTCCGCCGCGGCCAGGGATTCGCCGCGGCGCAGCTTGACGCCGGTCCGGGCGTACGAGGACGTGGTGCTGGGCAGGCCTTCGGCGGTGGAGGCGACCAGCAGGGTGTCGGCGTCGAGCCAGGAGGCGTTGCCCTTCGCCGTCGGCAGGTCAAAGCCGCCGGCCGCCGGGTCGACGAAGCCGCGGGCCTCGACGTCGAACTCGCGGTAGCGGTTGGCGTCGCCGCCGTCGGGGGAGAGGGCCAACAGCGCCAGCCGGTGCGCCTCGCCCTCGGCCGGGCGCAGGAAGCTGGCGCCGTGGAAGACCCATTCCTCGCCTTCCGCCGCGGCCAGCGCGTCCACGTCCAGCAGGACATCCCACTCCGGAGACCCGCCCCGGTAGCTCTCCCAGGTGGTGCGGCGCCACAGGCCCTTCGGGTTGTGCCGGTCCTTCCAGAAGTTGTAGTACCACTCGCCGTGCTTGCCCACCATGGCGATCCGGTCGGTGGAGTCCAGCACCTCGAGGATGCTGGCCTCCAGCGCGGCGTACTCCGCGTCTTCCAGCAGCTCCTCGGTGCGGGCGTTCTGTTCCCGGACCCAGGCCAGCTGTTCCTCGCCGTAGATCTCCTCGAGCCAGATGTTCTCGTCGACGGGTTCGGGGGCGGTCACCTCGGCGGCGGCCCCGGCGTTGGGTTCGGAGGCGGGCGGGGGAGCAGCGTCAGTGGTGGTCATTTTTCCATCCAAGCAACATCCGCGCGCCAGTAGCAAGTCAAGCCGGCGCCCCGCCGAGCCCGTCCCGGATGCGCCGGGCAGGTCAGGGCTGAGGGTCCGTTGCGGATACGCTGGATGCCGTGGGCAAATCGCAGAGCATCCGGACGGCAGTGATTGGCGCCGGTCCCCGGGGCACGAGCGTGCTGGAGCGGCTGCTGGCCAACTGGGTTCCTGAGGGCCCGGACGCCAGCTTGCACATTGACGTCATCGACCCCTATCCCGCGGGCCCGGGGCACGTCTGGCAGCCGGGCCAGTCCCGGCTCTTCCTGATGAACACGCAGTCGTTCTACCCCACCGTCATCCCCGAGGACCCGGACCTCGCACCGCCGCTGGCCGGCCACACCTTCGACCGCTGGCGCGAGCTGCAGCGGGAGCAGCCCCACCCCTCCCTCACAGCCGAGGAGCGCGCCGAACTCGCCGGGCTGGACACGGCCGACTTCCCCAGCCGGGCCCTGTACGGCCGCTACCTCCGCGCCACCTTGGAGGAACTGCTCGCCCGCCTCCCCGCCGGGGTGACGGTGGATTTCCACAGCACGACGGCGACATCGGTCCGCCACGCTGCCGGACTCGGGGACGCCGCCGGTGCTGCCGCCGGGGACGGGAGCGCCGGCAGGGGCCGGTTCGACGTCGAACTGGCAGACGGCGCGGTCCTCACCGTCGATTCCGTGGTGCTGGCCCTGGGCCACCTCGAATCGCGACTCAACCCCGAGCAGCGCGAGCTGCAGGCGGCGGCGGAGGAATTCGGGCTGCTGTACCTGCCGCCGGCGGCCCCGGCCGACGTCGACTGGTCGCTGGTGCCGGCCGTCAAACCGGTGCTGGTGCGCGGCATGGGGCTGAACTTCTTTGATGCCATGGGCCAGTTGACAGAAGGCCGCGGCGGCCGGTTCCTTCCCGGCGCGGACGGCGGGCTCAGCTACCTTCCCTCCGGCCGCGAACCGCTCATCATCGCGGCCTCGCGGCGCGGCACCCCCTACCGGGCCAAGGCGACCCTCGCCGGCTACTACCCCGACGCCGTGACGCTGAGATACTGCACGGAGAACGCCCTGGCAAAATTCGCGGAGGCGGGAATCCGCCCCGCCTTCGACCACGACCTCTGGCCCCTCCTGCACCGCGACGCACTGTGGGCCTACTACTCCACGCTGGCGCGCTCGCAGCCCGGTGCCATCCTGACGGCACCCAAGGAGTTCCTGACAGCACTGGAAGGGGCCCTGCGCCCGCATGCGCACTCCGCTGCGAAATGGGAGGACCTGGTGGACTCCGTCCTGGAGATCCACCTCCGTCCCGCCCACCGGCTGAACCTGCTGGGACTCGCGGCGCCGCTGGCCGGGCGGCCTTTCGCCTCCCGCGCGGAACTCGACGACGCCGTCGTCGACTACCTGCTCGACGACGCCCGGCGTTCCGCTCTGGGCGAGGACGACCCGGTGAAGATGACCATCGGCGCCCTGCACCACGGCCGGGCGGTGCTGAAGACCGCCGTCGCGGACGGTGGGATCACCGACGAATCGTGGGTTGCCGGACTCCGCGGCTGGTTCGAAGCGTTTGTGGAGGGCCTGGCCAGCGGGCCGCCGGCGCTGCGCGCCGAACAGCTCGCTGCCCTGGTGCGGGCCGGCGTCGTGCGGTTCGTCGGACCGGATCCCAAGTTCGGCGTGGACCGCAAGGCGAAGGCCTTCACGGCGGTGTCGCCCTGGGTGGGGAACAATACGGACAACGCCGCCGGCGAGGTCGTCAACGCCGTCGCCATGGTCGAGGCGCTGGCGCCAGCCAACAAGGTCGCTGTCAACGAGTCACCGCTGCTGGAGCAGTTGCTCGCCGAAGGCCTGGTCCGGCCCCGGCTCATGATGACGGTGGAGGGATCTCCGGTGCCGACGTCCGGGCTGGACGTCGCCCCGCATCCCTACCGGCCGCTCGGCGCAAACGGCTCGGTGACCGAAGGCCTCTACGTCCTCGGGCTGCAGCTGTCCGCCGTGCAGTGGGGAACGGCCATTGCGGCCGAGGCCCGGCAGAAGAGCGGACCCGTGTACCGCAGCGGCCAGCGCACGCTGCGGGACGCCGACGAGATTGCCCGGGCTATTCTCGGGCGCTAGTTGAGCGCTGTCCGCGGCTCACGAGGACTGAGCATGTTCCCCGTCCGGGCTGGGCAGTGGACATATTCGCAGTATGTCCTTCGCTGCGGCCCGGAGGAGGGCATGCTCAGCGGGTCGAGCCGGGGTCGATACTGCGCGTCTCGGAGCGCTCATTGCGCTTGCGGATCCAGTCTGAGGGGCTGACCTTGGGCAGGATCTTGGCCAACGCCAGTGCGGCGTACATGACGGTGTTTATCGCCACGAAGGTGGCAAGAACAGCGAACCAATGGGTATGCAACAGCGCCTCGGGAAACAGCAGTCCCGCGGGGACAGCGATGGCCATACTGCTCATGATCGTTCCGCTCCCATGGTTTCGCGCGGACGGGCATGGGTGACATGTTGCCAGCTGGCCGTCCGGCCCAGCGAGATGTCGGCGACGCCCTTGAGGTAAACCACATTGAGGAACATGTCGAAGAACAGCTCCGGGAACAGGGTCACGGCGAGAAGCCGGGCCCGCCATCCGCCCCTCCACACCGTGGCAACCCGTTCAACCATGAACAGGACGCCCAGCCCCAGCCAGAACGGGAACCAGATCCAGGTATCCAGCGAGAACACCATCAGGAAGATCAGCAGCAGGTAGGACCCCAGGGCGATCACGCCGTAGCCGATCCCCAGTTGCTGGGCCCAGTAGCGCAGGGTCTGCGGTGTGATGCCGTAGGCGCCGATGTTCTCGAGTGCCCCGCGCTGCCACCGCAGCCGCTGGGCCCAGAGCGTGGACCAACTGGGCATCAGCTCGGTCACCACAGTGCACTGCGCGGGCGAGACCATCAGCCCGCCCAGGGACTTCAGCGCGATGGTCAGTTCGTTGTCTTCGGTGAGCGCGGCGGTGTCGTACACGTCGCCGGGGGTGCCCGGGATGGAGGCCCCGCGGCTCTCCGCCACGGTGCGCAGCGCCCGTGACCTGAACATGGAGGCGGTCCCGGTCAGCACGAACACGCGGCCGCGCCGGCGCCCGATCTCCCTGCTGTAGCGCAGGTATTCGTTGCGCTGGAACTGCCCGATCAGCCCGTGGCCGTCCTCGCCGTAGAACAGGCCGCCGACCGCCATCAGCGCCCGGTCGTGACTGAAGCGGTCCACCGCCGCGGCGAGGAAGCCGTCGTCGAGCCGGGTGTCCGCGTCCATGATCATCACGACGTCGTTGTCGCCAAGCCCGGGAAGCAGCCGCTTCAGCACCTGGTTGAGTGCGCCGGCCTTCTTCTGGGTGTTGTCCACCGATTCGACGACCTCGACGCCGGCCCGCTGCGCCAGGGCGACGGTGGCATCGGTGCAGTTGTCCGCTACGACAATGACGCGGTCCGGGCGGCGGGACTGCTCCAGCAGGGAGGCGATGGTCAGGGGAAGCGAGGTTTCCTCGTTGTGGGCCGGGATGAGCACCGTGACCGTCACCGGACCGGCATAGACGCCGCGCGTCGCGGACATGACCACTCTGGGGGCCAGCGGGCCGGTGAGCGGATCGAGGGACCGGCGTGAGCGGTTGGCGATCCTGCGATCCACTGTGGCCACGCCGGCGGCCATGAGGAGGGCCAGGGCCATGGCGGCCAGGATCACTCGGGGGGCCGGTGCGTCCGTGTTGTACAGGATGCTCCAGAAGCCGAGCAACAAGCCTTGGGCCGGGGACTCGCTCAACTCCGGCCCGCCGGCGGCGACGGCGAACCAGAGGAGCGCCGCCGCGCCGCTGGCCGTCAGGGCAATGAAGATGCCGACGGCCCGATTAAATCTTCCTTTTCGCACCGGGCACATGCTACCAGCGCAACTTGTGTCCCTCCTGTCACTGTGGCACCACTCCCGAGCGTGGTTCCGGGACGCAAAAAAATGAGCATGCCCTCCGTCCGGGCTGAGCGGTGGACATATACGCAATATGTCCACCGCTGCAGCCCGGGGGAGGGCATGCTCACTGGTGCGGGGCTAAGGGATTAGCCCCTAAGGCACTTCTGGTACTGGAACCAGGCGACCGTGTACTTGATCCAGGCCTTGAAGTCGTACCACTTCGTCGGCGGGACCGGCGCGGTGCACTTCGGCGGGACCGGGGTGCTTGCCGCAACCAGGACGCTGGCCTTCACCACGGTGCCGGACTCGACGGCGGTGAGCACCAGGGTGCCCGTGCCGGCTGCTGCGCCGGCGGGGACCGTCACAGCCACGGTGGCAGCACCGGCGGAGACCGGGACTGTGCCGAGGGACGTTACGGTGCCCTTGGCATCCGTGAACTCCGCGGCCAGCGAGGTGTTGACCGGGCTGCCCAACGAGGTGAGGTCCAGCTTGGAGACAGCCAGGGTAATGGCATCCCCACCCTTGACCTCTGCTGCGGTGGTGTTCACCACGGCCACGGAACGGCGGGCGAAGTCCGGCGACACGGGGTTGTGTGCCTGCAGGTACTTGATCCACGCGTCGCGGTCCACGAGCCCGGAGTCCTTGGTGCCGGTGCCGGACGTGAAGATACGGAAGTTGTCGCCGCCCGTTGCCAGGAAGCTGAACGTTCCGATCCGGTAGGACTTCGCCGGGTCGATCAGTGCGCCGTTGATCCGGATCGAGGTGATCCGGTCACCGGCTGCGCGGGCGGCGTCGTAGGTGTAGTTGACGTTCTTGGACAGGCCCAGCTGCTGGTACGCACGGCTGGGAACCGTACCGTCCGGGTTGGTCTGCCACTGCTGCTCCAGGAGCGTCTTGAACTGCTCGCCGGTCAACGAGGTGGTCCACAGGTTGTTCACGAACGGCAGGACCGCGTTGGCCTCGGCGTAGGTGACGGTCCCGTCCGGCGCGTAGTACAGCTCGTTGCGCAGGCCGCCCGGGTTGACGACGCCGATCTCGGCGCCGCCCAGTTCAGGGGCCTTGAGCGAATCCACGAGGGAATCCGCCACCAGGTTGCCCAGGGTGGACTCGCTGCCGCGGTCATCCCGGGATGCCGGGGTGGTGGCGGTGGCCGGGGTGAACGCGGTGGTGATGTCCTTGGTCACGGCGCCGACCGGCTGGTTGCCGACCACTGCTGCGTCGGCCAGGGCCTTGTCAACGATGGTCTTGACGGCGGCGACCCGCGGGTACTTGGCCACGAGATCGGCGGCCGGCTGGTCAGCGGAGGTGGTCCGCTTGACGTTGGCTGCCTTGTAGCCGGTGACCGACATGGTTTTCGTGTCGATGGTGAGCTGGATCTGGCCGATGAACTCGCCGTAGTTGCCGGTCTGGACGATCGGGCGGGTCTTGCCCTCAACGCCGGGAACGGGGGCATCCCAGGAGTACTGCTTGTGCGTGTGGCCGTTGAAAATGGCCGCCACATCGGGGGTGACCTCGGTGACCATCTTGGCGAAGGGGCCGCCGGCGGCGACTTCCTGCGCCAGGGTGGAGCCTTCGGGCGCGCCAGAACCGGCGCCGTCGTGGTTCTCCACGATGATCACGTCGGCGAGCTTCTCCGCCTTGATCTTCGCGGCGACGCGGTTGATTGCGTCGACGGCGTCGCCGAATTCGAGGTCGGCGATGCCCGCGGGGGTGACCAGGGAGGGCACTTCCTGCGTGACAGTTCCGATCACGGCGACTTTGACGCCGTTCATGTCGAGCACCGTGTACTCCGGCAGGACCGGCTCGGTGGTGCCCTTCTTGTAGACATTGGCGCCCAGGTA
This sequence comes from Arthrobacter sp. 001422645, assembly GCF_059816125.1. NCBI lineage: Bacteria > Bacillati > Actinomycetota > Actinomycetes > Micrococcales > Micrococcaceae > Arthrobacter > Arthrobacter sp. 001422645. Next base: position 127,829 of record NZ_JCBANT010000007.1, read on the forward strand.
CGGGAACTTGGCATTGCTGCCGCCCGCGACCACACGGTCGCGCAGGTCCGCATAGCCGCCATCGAACTCATGGTTGCCCACCGCAGAGGTGCGCAGGTCCAAGGCGTTCAGCACATCGATGGTCGGCTGGTCCTTCGCGATCGCGGAGGCGAACAGCGAGGCGCCGATGTTGTCGCCCGCGGAGAGGAACGCCGTGGCGCCGGGAGCAGCCGCGGCCCGCAGCTTCTCGATGGTCCCCGCAAAGAAGACGGTGTTGGAGTCGATGCGGCCGTGGAAATCGTTGATGCCTAGGAAGTTCAGCTCAACGCTGGCGGGGGTGACTGGCAGGTTCAGGCCCACCACCACCGGGTCGTGGTCGCTCGCCCGGAACTGGTCCGGAGCGTAGTAGTCGGTGACATTGTTGTTGTACCGGCTGTACTCCAGGGCTACGGACTCCACGGAGTTGATGTTCCAGATGTCGGCGCCGGTGACGACGGTATTGGCGCCGGGGGAGGCCAGGATGTGGTCCAGCGAGCCCACCAGGCCGCCGAAGAGGTAGGAGTGCTTGGCGGATCCGTCGGCGTTCTTGGCCTTTTCGTCCTGGTTGACGTAGCCGGCGGCCGTGAGGACGTTGATCGGATCTTCCTTGGCGTAGGAGTTGAAGTCGCCGATCAGGAAGACCTTGTCCGTGCCCTTGGACTGCTGCAGCTCCTCGGAGAAGGCCAGCAGGGACTTCGCCTGGGCGGTGCGGGCGAGGTTCGAGGCGCCCTGGCCCTTGTCGGTGTCCTCCGGAGTGGCGGCCGAGCCCTTGGACTTGAAGTGGTTGGCGATCGCGATGAACTTCTTGTCATCCGCGGCGCCCACGGGCTTGAAGACCTGTGCCAGCGGTTTGCGGGCATTGGCGAAAGCGACCGTGTCGTTGTGGATGATGGACTCGCCCACCGGCTCTGCTGAGGCCTTCTTGAAGATGAAGGCGGTGCGGATCATGTCCTCGTCGGACAGCGGGGGTGCGTTGGCGGGTGTGCGGACGTAGTCCCAGATCCCCGGCGTGGCGATGTTCAGGGCATCAACCAGCTTGGCCAGGGCATCGTCACGGTTCTTGCCGAACTGTGCGGAGTTCTCGACCTCCATGAGGGACACGACGTCGGCGCCGGACTTCGTGATGGCGGCGACGATCTTGTCCTGCTGGCGCTGGAGGTTTGCGGCGTTGGCCGCGCCCCGGACGTTGCAGCCGCCGCTGACGGTGATGGGGTTGCCCTGGCGGTCGTTGTAGAACTTGCAACCGGCGATCGTGTCGCCGGTGGTGGGGAAGTAGTTAAGCACGTTGAACGAGGCGATTTTGAGGTTGCCCCCGACTGCCGCCGGAGCGTCCGTACGGGTGGTGGCGCCGAAGCTGACCGGCTGGACTGACTCCGCATTGGCGGGGGTCAGGTGGGTCAGGGGCTGGAACTTCCACGAGCCGTTGGCGTAGCTGAGCACAACGTCGGTCTTAAAGCTCACCGGTACGCCCACCCGGACGGGGTCCGCCGTGGTCAGGTACGGGAGCACCTCGGCCTTGGTGGCGGAGTCCTTAAGGAAGTTGGTGGTGGCGCCGTCGTCGAGTTTGATGCCGCGGGCGGCATTCTCGGCGACGGTGGCGGTGTACGTGGCGGAACCGTACTCCGCGACGGCGGTGGGCTGCTCCAGCGGGGTGGTGCCGCCGGCCAGGCCGATTTCGCCGTACTGGTTCAGGGAGTAGTTGTCGCTGACGGTCATGGGACCCTGCGGGGTCAGAAGCATGCCTTCGAGGGACTCCCGGAAGGCTTCCTCGGCCGGCAGGGCAAAGCCGGTGGCCTTGACCTCGGGTGCTGCCTCGGTGAGCTTCTTCATGTCCGCCGCGGCGGCCACCGTCACCTGGGTCATGCCGAAGAATTCGCTGACGGTGCCGGACACCTCCACGTAGTCGCCGGCCTGGACGGAACCGGCCGTTGCGGCCGAGTACACAAAGACAGCGTCCGACGCCGTGTGGTTGGCCGGGGTCAGGTCCCCGCCGGTGCCGGGGGTCTGGATGTAGTAACCCGCGAATCCGCCGGTGGGGAAGGTGGCGGTGACCTTGCCGCGGGTGGTGACCGAGGTGCCCACGAGGGGGCTGGCGGTACCGGTGCCCTGGATCCCGGCGATGGTCTTGGTGGCCGGGGGAGTGACCGGGCCCGGGTCGACGGGAGGATCGACCGGGGCGGCTGCGCCGTTGGCGGCCTTGGGGGTGATCGTGGCGTTCAGCGTGAAGTCTGCAGAGTTGTTGTTACTGTCAACACCGTTGCTGCGGTTCAGGCTCTTGACGTCGGTGTTGCTCGTCGGAGCGGTGGCCGCCTGGGTTTCGAAGGTGTTGGAGGTGCCGTAGCCGAGGAGATCGGCCACGTTGGAGGATTCGACTACCGAGCCGGACGCCAGCGGGTTCAGCGCGGCGGCCTGCTTGGCCAGGACGATGGTTCCCGCCCCGCCCGCGGGGTTGAATCCGGTGGCGGTGACGTCTGCGGCGGGGAGTTCGGCGCCGACGGCGGCAGTACCGCCGTTGGCGGCGCCCTTGAGCAGGTAGTAGCCCTTTGCCGGAATTGTGCCGGTCAGGGCAGCGGCGAAGCTGGGGGCCGTGGTGCTCGTGGATGAGCGGTACTGGAGCGACCAGCCGTCCAGCGAGACCGGGGCGTCCGAGGCGTTGTACAGCTCAACGAACTTGTTCTTGAAGGCTGCTCCGCTGCTGCCGCCGCTGAGGTACGCCTCGTTGATGATGACTGGCGAAGTGCCAGCCGCCGGGGAGACCTCCACGGCGAACGCCGGGACAGCGGCCAGCGGGGCTGCGATGAGCCCCGCCGACAGCGCTGTGCCGAGCGCGGTTTTCCAAGGTATGCGTTTCATCCGCTCTAACTCTCATTAGGTGCCCGGGTAGGGGCTGGGTGGAATGTGTCCGGGTGATGCCCGCGGACCGCCGGTCACTGCTCCTGGTCAAGCAGTTTCCGGCACAGCAAAACAGGGGTGAATGAACACGATGTGTACGGCATGTGCATTCGGCGAGACGCCCCCCAGCGGAACGTGTCACAGCCTCCCCGGAACGGCTCGAACGCCCGGGTCAGGGTTTTAGGTGGTGCCTGTGAGTGGCGACCGGGTGACCTCGCCGGGCGCTCCACAGCAGAATACCGGCCAGTAGCCCTTGCGAAAGGGGCTGGCCGGTATTTCTTACAACAATTTTGTTAATTAGCGGGAACGGGCTGTCCGCGCTTCGCGGCTAGGCGTCCGCGGCGGCTTGGGACCCCTGCCCGGTGTCGGCCACGATTTTGAACATGGCGCCGGTGGGGTCGGCCAGGGTGGCCAGCCGTCCGAACGGGGAATCGTCCGGTCCGTCGACCACCCGGGCGCCCATGGACTGGGCTTTGGCGATTGAGGCGTCCGCATCTGCAACGGCGAAGTAGACCTGCCAGTTGGACGGGACCTCCGCGGGAAGGTAGCCCGAGGCGTCCATGATCCCTGCCTTGGCGGCGTCCCCGGCGCCCAGCGTGGTGTAGCGAAATTCAGGGGTGTCACTCATGACGTCGGTGTCCCACCCGAACACGTCCTGGTAGAACTTCACCGCGGTGGCGTACTCCTTGGTGTGTAGTTCGTGCCAGGCGGGGGTCCCCGGTTCGGCTGCCAGCCCGTAGCCCTTCATTTCGCCGGGCTGCCAGACGCCGATGGACGCCCCGGTGGCATCGGCGACCATGGCCATGCGTCCCTGATCCGGCACGTCCATGGGTTGCAGGTAGATCTGTCCGCCGTGCTCCGCCGCACTGGAGACAGTCGCACTGGCATCATCGGTGCGCAGGTAGGTGGACCAAACATCCGGGAAGCCGGCCTGGTCTTCTTGCTTCTGCATGATTCCGGCGACGGGCTTCCCGTTCTTCGCCGCCATGATGTACCCGCCGTATTTCTCCTGGTCACCCGTCTCGAAGGTCCAGCCAAACAGCTCACCGTAGAACTCTTTGGCCTTTCCGGTGTCGGAGGTCATCAGATCGATCCAGCATGGCGCGCCGTTCGTGTGGTCCGGTGTAGGCATAGTGGGCTCCTGCTCTGCTCTGCGGCGGAATGGCCTTTGGCGGCGCTGCCCGCCGCCGGAATCATATGGGTGGTCAAGACACAGTGAGACTATGCCGGGGCACTGACGGTTTCAATGGGTCCGCGTGATCGGCTCCGGCGGCATCCCGCGGCGTCACGGTGCCAGCCCGCACGCAAAAATGCCCCCGGTTCCACGGCAAGCGCAGAACCAGGGGCATTATTCGCGGAAGGTAAGAGATTCGAACTCTTGGTACGGGGTCACCGCACACTGGTTTTCAAGACCAGCTCCATCGGCCGCTCGGACAACCTTCCCTAACGAGTAGTGTTTCATAGGCAGTCGGCAGCAACAAAAAACGCGGTTGCGCTCGCGGACACGGGTAAGTCCTCCGCCTACTCTGGGAGAAGGCGCTTCGGACGTGGCGTGCTGCAGGCGCATCCCTGTAAGAAGGCTGCAAGAAGTTCGTTAGGAATCGGGAGCTCTCCATGAAGGCTGTCTACATCTCAGAGCCCGGCGGACCCGAGGTCCTGGAGGTCCGCGAGGTCCCGTCGCCGGTGCCCGGCACCGGCGAGGTGCTGATCGACGTCGTCGCTGCGGGGCTCAACCGCGCCGACGTCCAACAGCGCAAGGGCCATTACCCGCCCCCGCCGGGGGCCTCGGAGATTCCCGGGCTGGAGGTCTCTGGCCGGATCGCCGGGTTCGGCCCCGGCGTGACCAAGCCGTTCTCCGTCGGGGACAAGGTTGTCGCCCTGCTGTCCGGCGGCGGCTACGCCGAACAGGTGGCCGTGCCAGCGGGACAGGTTCTGAGGATTCCCGACGGCGTCGACCTGGTGACCGCTGCATCGTTGCCGGAGGTTGCGGCCACCGTCTACTCCAACCTGGTCATGACGGCGCAGCTGCAGCCGGGTGAGACCGTGCTCATCCACGGGGCGACCGGCGGCATCGGCACCATGGCCATCCAGCTCGCGAAGGCGTTGGGCGCCGTGGTGGCCACCACGGCGGGCACCGCGGAAAAGGTGGGCACGGCCAAGGCGTTCCTGGGCGCCGACATCGCGATCAACTACGCGGAGGAAGATTTCCCCGAGAGCCTGCGGGCGCAGAACGGCGGCAAGGGCGCGGACGTCATTCTCGACGTCGTCGGGGCGAAGTACCTCACACAGAACGTGGACGCGCTGGCGGACTATGGGCGGCTGGTGGTGATCGGCCTGCAGGGCGGCGCCAAGGGTGAACTGGACCTGGGCAAGCTGCTGAGCAAGCGTGCCGCGATCATTGCGACGGCGCTGCGTCCGCGGTCCGTTGCGGAGAAGACCGTGATCATGGACGCTGTCCGCGATGCGGTATGGCCGCTGCTGACGGACGGACGGGTCCGGCCGCTGGTGGCGAAGACTTTCCCGCTGGACCAGGCCGGCGCCGCGCACCGGTATTTCGACACCGGCGACCATGTGGGAAAGATTCTGCTGGTCAGATAGCACATATGCCAGATACGACATATGCCGAATTGCTTTGGCGCGCAGAATAACGGTAATGTAATTCCATACGCGGTATACACGCGTCTTGGGGCGCGTGTATGCTGTCGTCCCGCTACCCTCCGGGAGCATCATGTCCATCCGTCACAGCCTCCTCGCCCTCCTGCAGGACCGGCCACGCTATGGCTACCAGTTGAGGATCGAATTCGAGGACCGCACCGGATCCGCCTGGCCCCTCAATATCGGACAGGTTTACACCACCCTTGACCGCCTGGAGCGCGACAGCCTGGTCCGCAAGGACGGAGCCGACGGCGAAGGCCACGTCATCTACAGCATCACCGCCGAGGGGCGTGCCGAGGTCCGCGGCTGGTTCACGTCGCCGGTGCCGCGAAGCAGCCCTCCGCGGAACGAACTGGCCATCAAGCTCGCCCTCGCCCTGACGCTTCCCGGCGTCGACGTCGGCGCCGCCATCCACTCCCAGCGCGCAGTCTCCATCCGGGCGCTGCAGGACTACACCAAAGCCCGGCGCGACATGGCGTCGCACCAGCGGCCGACGGACACCGCCCGCCTGCTGGTGCTGGATTCACTGATCTTCCAGACCGAGGCCGAGGTACGGTGGCTGGACCTCTGCGAAGCCCGCCTGATGCAGTTGGCCGGCCCCGGCTAGGCTCCATTTCCGGGCGAACCCCTCCCTAGGAACGCGCCGGCAGTAGCCAGGCCAGTCAGTCTCCGCGCCGGCGGCACCGCTCGTCGCCCCGGCGGGCCCGCCTGGCGCAAAGCCATACCCATGCATCGCTGCCGTTGGTAGGGTGCCTTGGGGCACATCTGTCGAGTGGATTTGCCCCAGTCGGGGTTTCTCAAGGAGGAGACATGGGCAAAATGCCAGATGGCACGCCAAAGAACGTACTGGTCGAGGACGGCATTACGCCGGATCCGGCCCTGCCGCCCACATCAGTGGACGAATCCGTGCGCGACGCCGAAGACCGCAAATGGACGCCGGCCAAGATCGGGCTCTGGGTGGGAATTTCCCTGCTGGGCGCCGTGGCATGGTTCATGCTCGCGATTGTCCGCGGTGAAACGGTCAACGCCATCTGGTTCGTGTTCGCCGCCGTGTGCACCTACCTGATCGGCTACCGCTTCTACTCCAAGGTCATCGAGCGCTACCTGCTCAAGCCGAATGACCGCCGTGCCACACCCGCGGAGTACAAAGCGGACGGGAAGGACTACGTCCGCACGGACCGCAACGTCCTGTTCGGCCACCACTTCGCCGCCATCGCCGGCGCCGGCCCCTTGGTGGGCCCGATTCTCGCCGCCCAGATGGGCTACCTGCCGGGCACCATCTGGATCATCATCGGCGTAGTCTTCGCCGGGGCCGTCCAGGACTACGTGGTGATGTTCTTCTCCATGCGCCGCGGCGGACGCTCCCTGGGCCAGATGGCTCGCGAGGAACTCGGCGTCATCGGCGGCACCGCCGCGCTGATTGCCACCCTGCTGATCATGGTGATCATCGTCGCCATCCTCGCCCTCGTCGTCGTCAACGCGCTGGCCGAGAGCCCGTGGGGTGTCTTCTCCGTCGGCATGACCATCCCTATCGCCCTCTTTATGGGCGTCTACCTGCGCTTTATCCGTCCGGGCAAGATCATGGAAGTTTCGCTGATCGGTTTTGTTCTGCTCATGGCCGCCATCATCGGCGGCGGCGTCGTCGCCGCGACCGAATGGGGCGATGCCCTCTTCACCCTGGACAAGGTCACCCTCGCCTGGGCCATCATCATTTACGGCTTCGTCGCAGCCATCCTGCCGGTCTGGCTCCTCCTGGCACCGCGTGACTACCTCTCCACCTTCATGAAGATCGGTGTCATCGTGATGCTGGCCCTGGCCGTCATCGTGGTCCGCCCGGAAATCTCCGTCCCGGCGTTCAGCGAATTCGCCAGCCGCGACAACGGTCCCGTCTTCCCGGGCGCGCTGTTCCCGTTCCTGTTCGTCACCATCGCCTGTGGCGCGCTCTCGGGATTCCATGCGTTGATCGCCTCCGGCACAACACCGAAGCTGATCGAGAAGGAACGCCAGACGCGTTTCATCGGGTACGGCGGAATGCTGATGGAGTCCTTCGTGGCCATCATGGCCCTCGTGGCAGCCATCTCCATTGACCGCGGCCTCTACTTCGCGATGAACTCGCCGGCGGCACTCACCGGCGGCACCGTGGAAACCGCGGCCGCCTGGGTCAACAGCCTGGGACTGTCCGGCGTGAATATCAGCCCGAACATGCTCGCGGAGACGGCCGCCAACGTCGGTGAGGAAAGTATCGTCTCCCGGACCGGCGGCGCCCCCACCCTCGCCGTCGGCCTGGCGCACATCATGCAGCAGTTCATCGGCGGCACCGCCATGATGAGCTTCTGGTACCACTTCGCCATCATGTTCGAGGCGCTGTTCATCCTCACCGCGGTCGACGCCGGCACGCGCGTTGCGCGCTTCATGCTGCAGGACTCGGTCGGCAACTTCATCCCGAAGTTCAAGGAGCACTCCTGGCGTCCCGGCGCCTGGCTCGCCACCGCCGTTATGGTAGCTGCCTGGGGCGCCGTGCTGTTGATGGGCGTCACGGATCCGCTGGGCGGCATCAATACGCTGTTCCCGCTGTTCGGCATCGCCAACCAGCTGCTCGCCGCCATCGCACTGTCCGTCTGCCTGGCCATCGCGGCGAAGAAGGGCTCCTTCAAGTTCCTGTGGATCGTGGCGATTCCGATGGCCTTCGCGGCGGTCGTGACCATCACGGCCAGCTACCTGAAGATCTTCTCCTCCACCCCGGCGGTTGGCTACTTCGCCAACAACGCGGCCTTCTCCAAGGCACTCGCGGAGGGCCAGACTTCCTTCGGGACGGCCAAGACGGTCCCGGCGATGGAAGCCGTGATCCGCAACACCGCGATCCAGGGCTGGCTGTCGGTCATCTTCGTGGTGCTCAGCATCATCGTCATCACGACGGCGCTGATCGCCACCTACAAGGCGTTCCGCAATGCCAAGGCCGGTGTGGCCAACACAGACAACGAGGATCCGGCGCTGCCGGCCCGTGTCTTCGCCCCGGCCGGCCCGGTTCCCACGGCATCCGAGCGTGAGCTCATGGTCCAGTGGAACCAGTTGCCGGCGGACAAACGGACCGAAAAGGCCGGCCACCACTAACGGGGAGCCAGAAATGAACACAATAGTTGCGGGCTTCCGGGGATTCTCCCGATACCTGGGCAGTGTGATGGGTGCGGACGCGTATGCGAAGTACCTGGCACATCACGCCGAAGCAGGCCACGGCTCCCCGCCGATGACCGAGCGGGAATTCTGGCGGGACCAGACGGACCGCCAGGATGCCAATCCGCAGGGCCGGTGCTGCTGACCGGTTTCGACCGGTCCGATTAGCCTCCGGCCGGGGCGCCGCCGGGCACATGAGTGCCCGACGGCGCCCGCAGCTGTTTTTGGACCCTTTGGCGGGCCGTGTGTTGCGCCAGATGTTGTGCCGTGTGCTGTGCCATGTGTTGAACCGGGGATGCCGCCTGCGCGGCTCCGGGCTCGTGAGAGTATGAAGCCATGAGCGATCCGCACGACACTCAGCCCGCAGACGAGGTTCCCGTCGAAGGCGCCACCTTAGACCGCCGGACGGCGCGCGACGGCGGCCCGGAGGCGCGGACGCGGGAACAGACGGCGGTGCCCGCCCGGCCCAGCCGGCTGCAGGATCTCGTGGATGAACCCGCGAAGGTGATGCGGATCGGCACCATGATGAAGCAGCTCCTGGACGAAGTGAGGACCGCCCCGCTCGACGACGCGGCGCGGGCACGGCTGGCCGGCATCCACGAACGCTCGATCAAAGAGCTGGAAGACGGCCTCGCCCCGGAACTTGTCGAGGAGCTGGAACGGATCACGCTTCCCTTCCCCGCTGACGGAACGCCGTCGGACGCGGAGCTGCGGATTGCGCAGGCGCAGCTGGTCGGCTGGCTCGAAGGCCTCTTCCACGGTATCCAGACGGCCCTCGCAGCGCAGCATGCCGCCCGGGACCACGCTGCCGCGCAGGCGCAGCTCCGCCAGTTGCCGCCCGGAACCGTGATCGCCCCCGGCGTGATCATCGGCGAAAACGGCGAGCCCCAGCGGGCCGCGGCGCCCAGACCGGGTGCGGATCCCGGGCAGGCTCCCGTACCAGTGGACCCGGACCACGGCCCCGGCCAGTACCTCTAGGGCAGCCTTGGGACTCTTCAGTGCCGCCCGGCAGGGACGGAAAGACGACGCCGAGCTTGGCAAGGGACTCTGGCGGCGGGCCCACGACCGCTTCACCCGCGGCCTGGACCGCTACCACCAGGTCCTCGAGGGGGTAGAGGACGACGCCCTCTACGCCGAGCTCCTTGAGATTGCCAATGAGCTGTCTGCGCTGTCCGGGCGGGTCCGGCAGGTCTGCATGGAGGCCCAGCGGCGTGTACCCAGCGAGGGACTCGACATACCGGGTAGCCTGGCCGGGGTCCACCGGGCCCTGTCCACGGCCGGAAACTCCTTGGCCACCACGGCCGAGGCGGCGGCAATGCTCCGCCTCGCCGTCGGTCCTGTCCCGGCCGGCGCGGAGTCGGTACGGCGCCGTGCCGCATCGGTGATGGAGCAGGTCAACGACGCGGAACGCAGGCTTGCGGAGGCGGGCGCCGCGCACTGAGAGCTCTGCACCGCCCCTGACCCGCGCCTAAAATTCCCGGTTAAGCGCCTAGCTTAGCGGCGGGCTTTGCGCTGGCGGTCCCTTGCCGGCGTTGGCAGGATGGCTGGATGACACTTTCACCGGTACTGACTTTCAATGACGGCAACACCATTCCCCAGCTTGGCTACGGAGTGTGGCAGGTTGAAGACGACGTCGCCGAGAAGGTGGTGGTCCAGGCCTTCGAAGCCGGCTTCCGCCACATCGACACCGCCAAGATCTACGGCAATGAAGCAGGAGTGGGGCGTGCGATTGAGCGCTCGGGCCTCTCTGCCGCGGACATCTTCATCACCACCAAGCTGTGGAACGCTGACCAGGGCTACGAGTCCACGCTGAAGGCTTTCGAGGAATCCATGGAGCGCTTGGGCCTGGAGACCCTGGACCTGTACCTGATCCACTGGATGCAGCCCAAGCAGGACAAGTACGTGGACACCTGGAAGGCGCTCATCGAGCTGCAGAAGCAGGGCCGCGTCAAGACCATCGGCGTCTCCAACTTCACCAAGGAAGGCCTGCAGCGCTTGATTGACGAGACCGGCGTCGTGCCGGCCATCAACCAGGTCGAGCTGCACCCCTTCTTCAACCAGTCCGAGCTGCGCGAATTCAACGCCTCCAAGGGCATCCTCACCCAGGCCTGGTCGCCGCTGGGCCAGGGCGGCGAGCTGCTGGAGAGCCCGGTCATCGCCCAGATCGCTGCCAAGCACGGCGCCACTCCGGCGCAGGTGGTTATCGCCTGGCACCTGGCCATCGGCAACGTGGTCATCCCCAAGTCCGTGACCGAGTCCCGCATCCGCGAGAACTACGCTGCGCTTGAGGTCAGCCTGGATGAGACCGATGTGCAGGCCATCAACGGCCTGGACAAGTCCGCCGAGGGCGCCGGCCGCATCGGCCCCGACCCGGCAGTCTCCGACTTCGCCTAAGCCTTACCCGGCGAAGAGGCGTAGACCGTAGCAGGGCCTTCATCCGAACCGGATGGGGGCCCTGCTGCTGTCCGGTTACCCGGCGACCGGGCTAGGCTGCCTTCCGGCTTTCCCGTACCGGCGCCGCGTCGATGGTGGCCCAGCCGTGCTCGTCGGCGGCCTGGCGGCTGGCGAAGCGCTCGGCGTCCGCGAGGTGATCGAAGGTCTCGGTGCGGATGCGGCCGCAGTCAGTGTCCAGATACGTGACTTCGAAGTACTGGTTGGTGTCCATGAATTAAGTGTCCTGCCGGCCTCTGACACTTTGTGGTCATGAGTCCGGCGTGTTGCCAAGCCGCAGCACCCGTTCCCGGGCAAGGTCCGCGGTGCGCACGGCTCTGGCCGCTGCCCGGGCTGACTGCTGGGCCCGGGCGGTGGCCAGCTCGCGCCGTTTCCGGGCGGCCGTGAGTTCCTGCTCGCACCGGGCCAGCTGTTCCCGCAGTTGCCTTACGGTGTCGGTGAGCTCCGAGGCTTGCATGGTGGCCGATGCCAGCTCCTCCTGATGCTCCCGGGCTTCCGTTGCAGCGGCACTCGATGCTTCTTCCGCGTCCTTGAGCAAAGCCCGGGCCCGCTCCACTGCAGACGGAGTGGATTTCCGCGTGTCCGGCCGGACGGCCCGCAGCCGGGGCTGGTCCGCGTCTTTTGTGGCCGGGGTTCCGGCGCCGCCGGATGTTCCGGTGCGTTCCGCAGGCGGGCGAAGCGAGGGACCCCGCGGAGGTACCACGAGGCCGGGCAGCGCAACGGCACCCGAAAGATCCACGACGTCGACGCCGTCGGCGGACAGCCCCCGGAGCAGGCGGCCCGACTGTACGGCAGCGGCGGCCCCCTCATCCGCCGTCGCCGCGCGCAAGGTCTCCTCCACCTCCGCCGCAATCGTTCCGCTGATCTTCCGGCCCAGATCTTCGGCGACCGCCTGCGCGGCCTTGACCGCACTGACCAGCAGTTGGCGCCGCTCCTGTCCCAGCCGTCGGAGCTCCGGGGCGTCGAGGGCGGACTGCGCGGCGCGCATCGACTGCCCCAGCGCGGCGAGTTCGCGGACGACCTCCGGCCGCCGGGCCGTGAGCATGTTCACTGCCCACGCCGCCACGGACGGCTTGGGCAGGGAACGCACGTCCGCGGCGAAGGACCGGTCTTTCGTGGCGGCTGCGTCTTTGGCGGCTACGGTCCGCTCGGCAACAAATTCGTCGAAGGGGAGGGCATAGAGCTGCGCCGCAACGTCCGCCAGGCCTCGCTCTTCCATGCAAGAATCATAGAAGCCCGGCCCCGGCAAAGCCGCGCCACCGGACGGTAATTCAGGAGGTTAGGCACGCATGATCGACATCGCAGGGCTCCCTGCGCACATCCTGCTCATCCACGGCGTCGTGGTGCTGGCGCCGATCGCCGGCCTGGCCGCGATCCTGTTTGCCGCGCTGCCCCGCTGGCGCAGCTACCTGGCCTGGCCGCTGGGAGTGCTGTCCCTGGGCCTGGTTCCCCTGTCCTTGCTCACGGCGGAGGCCGGGGAACAGCTGGAGGAGACCCGCCCCGCGTCGGCCCTCATCCGGGAACATGCGGAGCAAGGGGACGTGCTCAAGGCCGTCTCCGTAGTCTTCTTCGTGGTCGTCGCCGCGGCGCTGATCGCGGCCTATGACCCCATCGGCCGGCGCTTCTCCTTCCTGGGCCGCCTGCGGACAAACCGCGCCGTCCGGATAACCCTCCTGGTTGTCTCGGCGGCAGTGGGGGCCTTCTTCATCTACCAGAGCATCGTCACCGGCCACTCCGGCGCTGCCTCGGTCTGGGCCGCTTAGCGTCGACAGTGCCGTGGTTCGACGAGAACTCCGCACAATTGCCCTCCGGAGGGGCCAGCGGCGCGGGTCCCGCGACGCCCTGCCTGCTAGCGGGGCTTCCGGACATCCAGGAACGCCCAGGCAATAACCAGCAGTCCACCACATGCCAGGAGGACCGCGCCGGCAAGGCCGCCGGCAGCCAGGTCCTCGGACGCGGGCGTCACTGCGGCCACGAGGCCCTCTGTCGCAGGCGACGGTGGCGCTGCCGGCGTCGGCTTCGGCGCTGTCGAGGCCGGGGTGCTGTTAGCGGGAGAGGCCGTGGCCGACGGAACTTTGGCCGGCGTCGGAGTGCCAGCGCCGCCGGTTTGCGTTGGGGCCTGCACGCCCGCCGCGGCGGTGACTCCTGGGTTTTGCGGAGCAGGGGCCGTTCCGGACGGGATTGACGGGGCGGGCGGCCCGGCGGTGGCGCTTGATGTCGGGGCCGGCGTCGCGGTGGGAACCGGACTGCTCGGGGGCGTCGGGCAGATGAGTGCCGGGACGATCCCGCCGATGTGATCGCAGGGGCCTGCGGCGGCTGGCGGGGCGAGGACCAGCGGCACGGCTGCCAGCATCAGCGCCGCGGCAGCGGTGTAGGAGGCCCCTTTTGTGGTCTTCACCCGATCCATCGTAGGGGCACGGACCGCGCCCAGACGGGACCCCGGCAGGGAGCGTTGGCAGAAAAACCGTTGCTAGTCCAGGGGCAGCGTTACCGTCACACAGGTTCCCGTGGCGGCCGAATCGATGATCATTTCTCCGCCGGCAAGCCCCACGGACGCTCGCATGAGTCGCAGTCCCATACCGGTGTGCCGGCCAATCATGGCTGCCGGCACGTCGAAACCTCCGCCGTCGTCGGTCACTTTGAGCTGGACGCCGTGGCTCGTGCCGTGGGTGACGCAGCCCACCCGGATCGTCACCGCTGACGCCTGGGCGAAATTGTAGACGTTGCTGAGGAGCTCCTGCGCCGCCCGGTACAGGAGCGTTGCAGATTGCCGGTCCACTTCCATCCCGTGGTGCGGAGCCTCCAAGTGCACCACGATGCCGCGTTCGCGGAGGGGAAGAGTCAAGCGGTCAATTGCGCCGGTTACCCCAAGTACATGGAAATCGACGGAGTGTGTATCGGTGAGGACGCCACGTACGGCGACGACTTCATCGCTTCGTAGTGATTTCATGCTCTTACTGTGCGCTTGCGTCCTTGGCTTTTTCTTGTGCCGCGCCGAGGACGGCGTATCTCGACTCCGCTGGCTCGCGCCGGGCGCCAAGGAGGCGGGTTTTCGTGAACGACAGGAACGCACCAGCGGCCCGCGTGGCACCGCGCGGAAATCTCTCGGCGGCATCATGGACAACGACAGAACCCCCGGAAATCGTTGATTTCCGGGGGTTCTTTCCGAGCTTCCTGCCAGAATCGAACTGGCGACCTTCTCATTACGAGTGAGACGCTCTACCAACTGAGCTAAGGAAGCAACCGCGTGAAGGGTCCGGGTGGCCCGGCCGCTTCATGCCAGAGACAACTGTAGTAGAGTCCTCAGGCCCGGGTCAAAATGAGTGCGGAACGCCTCAGCAGACGGTGTTGTCCGCAGGGGTCTTGCCGTCGACGAGGTAGCCGTCCACGGCATCGCCGATGCAGTCGTTGGAGCGGCCGTAGGCCGTGTGGCCCTCGCCCTTCCACGTCAGCAGCGCTGCGGTGCCCAGCTGCTTGCGCAGCTCGGCGGCCCACTCCACCGGCGTTGCCGGGTCGCCCGTGGTGCCGACCACTAGGATGTCGGTGGAACCCTTGTAGTCCGCCGGAGCGGGGGTCCGGACGTTCTTGTACGGCCAGTCCTTGCAGTTGGTGCCACCGTAGGCGAAGTAGGAGCCCAAGGTGGGGGAGTCCTGGCGCAGCTGCTGCGCGTCAGCCCGCATCCCGGCCGTGTCCGTCACCATCGGGTAGTCCAGGCAGTTGATGGCAGAGAAGGCGAAGCTCGAATTCCCGGAGTAGCTGCCGTTCGGCTCCCGGTCCGCGCCGAAGTCAGCGAGCCGGAGCATCGGCGTCACGTCGCCCTTCAGCGCGCTGTCCAGGGCCTGCGTCAGCAGGGGCCAGTTGTCATCGTTGTAGAACGGCAGGATCAACCCGCTGACAAACATGGAGGCGTTGACTACCCGGCCGTCCTTCGCGGCCCGCGGGTCCGCTTCCACGGCCGCGATGATGTCCTGGATCTGGGCGACGGCGTCGTCCGGCGTGCCGCTGAGCGGGCAGTCGCTGCCTTCGAGGCAGTGAGTCACGTAGGCCCGGATGGCCTTCTCGAACGCCTTCGCCTGCCCGCTGGTCAGCTCCTCATAGCTCAGCGAAGGATCCATCGCGCCGTCGAGGACCATGCGGCCGACGTTGTCCGGGAACAGCGAGGCGTACGTGGAGCCGAGGAAGGTGCCGTAGGAGTAGCCCAGATAGTTCAGCTTGGCGTCGTTGAGCACGCCGCGCAGGATGTCCAGATCCTTGGCGGCACTGGCGGTATCGATGTGGCCCAGGACGGGACCGGTCTTCTCCGCGCACTGGGCGGCGATGGCCTTGTTGTCCGCGATGGCCTCGGCCAGCCCGGCGTCGGTGTCCAGTTCATAGACCTTGGCCCGGGAGGCGTCGCGCTCCTGGTCGGTCATGCACTTGACCGGCGCCGAGCGTTTCACGCCGCGCGGATCGAATCCGACGATGTCGTAGTTGGAGCGGACCTTTTCCGAGATGTTGGTGGAGCCGGCGTCCCGGACGAAGTCGTAGCCGGAGCCGCCGGGGCCGCCGGGGTTGACCAGCAGGCTGCCCTTTTTGTTGCTGCCCTCGCTGGGCAGCCTGAGCGCCGCGATTTCAATGCTCTCGCCGTCCGGCTTGCTGTAGTCGAGCGGGACCTTGATCTTGGCGCACTCGAAGTCTGACTCGCATGGGGCCCAATCGACCTGCTGCGTGTAGTAGCTGCGGAGTTCGGCGGGAGCGGCGGCGGCGATCTCGGGATTCGGCGTGCTGGAGTCTTTCGCCCCGCTGCCGCCGCCGAAGAGGGTGCACGAGGAGAGCGTCAGGGCCAGGGCCATGGCACCGACTGCCCGCATGCCGATCGCTACGGATCGGGATCTGGCGGGCACGGCTCGTGCAGACTTCATACGGTTCTCCTTTGACGGGACGGGGTCACTTGATGGTCCCTCAGATGAGGCTGGCGGCCATGGACTCGATGGTCAGCAACGGGGCCACGTTGGAAGTCGTGATCCGTTTGCGGGCCTTGTTGATGGCGTCCATGCGGGCGAGGGTGGTTTCGGCGGAAGAGTGGCGGGCGAACTCCACGAGTTCACTCCTGAGTTCAACGTTGACCAGCTCCACGGCGTTCCCCATCTGGATGATCAGCACGTCCCGGTAGAAGGACAGCAAATCGGTCAGCGTGCGGTCAAGGGAATCGGTCACCGAACGCTTGGCGCGGCGTTTCTGGTCATCCTCAAGCTGCTTGACCTGGCCGCGCATGGCCGGCGGCAGCGTGCCGCTTTCGGGCGCTCCAAGGGTGGCGAGCAGGGCAGCCTTCTCCGCCGCGTCGCGCTCATCGTTGGAGCTGTTGGCTTCCTCTGTGGCGATCTTGACGAGCTTTTCGGCCATCAGCACCGCGGCCGTGACGCCCCGGAGGCCCAAGGGGAACCGCACAGTTTCGAGCCGCCGCTCACGGGCTTCGGGATCGCGGGCCAGACGTCGGGCGATCCCGACATGGCTTTGCGCGGCCCGGGCCGCACGTTCGGCGACGGCAGGATCGACGCCGTCGCGCTTCACCAGCAGCGCCGCGACGTCGGCCGCGGGCGGAAGCCGCAGCGCCACCGGACGGCAGCGGGAACGGATGGTGACGAGGACATCGGCCGGGGACGGCGCGCAGAGCATCCAGACGGTGCGGGGAGTCGGTTCCTCGATCGCCTTGAGCAACACGTTCGTGGTGCGCTCGGCCATCCGGTCCGCGTCCTCCACGACAATGATGCGCCAGCGAGCCGAGGACGGCCGGTTACCGGCGGTGGAGACCAGATCGCGGGCCTCATCGATGGTGATGGTGACCTTTTCGGTGCGCACAAAAGCCACATCGGAGTGTGTTTCGCCCAGGATCGTCAGGCAGGCCGCGCATTCGCCGCAGCCGCGCCTGCTGACGTCGTCCTGGTCGCAGTTCAGGGCGGCGGCAAAGGCCTTCGCCGCGTTGGACCGGCCGGAACCCGGCGGGCCGGTGAAAAGCCACGCATGGGTCAGGCCCTCGCCCTGGGCCGCCTGGCGCAGTTGGTCCACGACGGCGGGCTGGCCCTGGAGGTCGTCCCAGACGCTCATGCTTGCACGCTCCGGGGGAGGGGCAGCAGGGCCTCGACCCGTGCCAGGATCCGCGCGGCCAGGTCCTCGACCGGTAGGCGGGCAGGGAGGACGAGGTACTGCTCCGGCCTGGCCGCGGCGAGGGTGAGGAAGGCGGTCCGGATCCTGGCGTGGAATTCGTCGGCCTCGGATTCCAGCCGGTCCTCGGCGGCGTCGCCCGCGGTGCGGCGGCGGCGCCCGACCTCGGGGTCGACGTCGAGCAACACGGTGAGATCCGGCTGCAGTCCCGACGTGGCCCAGTGATTGATGTCCCGGACGGCGTCGATGCCGAGGTCCCGGCCCGCGCCCTGGTAAGCGACCGAGGAGTCGATGTAGCGGTCCGTGAGGACGATCTCGCCGCGCTCCAGGGCGGGGCGGATGATTTGGCTGGCGTGGGCGGCGCGGGACGCCGCAAAGATCAGGGCTTCGGTATGCGCGTCGATGTGGCCGTGGCCGTGGTCCAGGACCAGGGAACGCAGTTTCTCGCCGATGGGAGTGCCGCCCGGCTCCCGGGTCCGCAGCACCGTGAGGCCGCGCGACTCAAGCGCCGCGGCCAGCGCAGCCGCCTGCGTGGACTTGCCGGCGCCGTCACCGCCTTCGAAGGCGATAAACAGTCCGGGGTTCTGGGTAGTCACTGCTCTAGCCTACCGACAATCCCTGACAGAAACGCGCCGCGGCGTAACGCCTTGGGCGCCCTGCCGGGCCCCGAAGTACCCTGTGACCATGAGTCTTTCCGAACAACAGGCAGCCGCGCTTTCCGCAGAAACAGTCGTTGTGGCGGCCGGCCGCCCGCCGCGCGAACGCGACGAACCTGTCAACCCTCCGCTGGTGCTGTCCTCCACGTATTTCGGGACGGGTCCGCTGGGCGACGGCGACCGCGGCTACGGGCGATACTCCAACCCCACTTGGGACCCCTTCGAGGAAGCCCTCGGCCAGCTCGAAGGCGCCGCGCTTCCCGGCCTCCTCTACGCCTCCGGCCTTGCCGCCGTCAGTTCGGCCCTTTCCCTGGTTCCCGCCGGAGGCGTGCTGGTCATGCCGTCCCACAGCTACGCAGGCTCCCTGGTGATGGCCACGGAGCTGGCCGAGAAGGGGTTCCTGGAGCTGCGCACCGTGGATATCGCGGACACCGATGCCGTCCTGGCGCAGCTCGCTCCGGCGGACGGGCGGCCAGCCAGCATGCTCTGGCTGGAGAGTCCCACCAACCCGATGCTGGGCGTCGCGGACATCCGTGCGCTGACGGCGGCCGCGCACGCGGCGGGCGCCGTCGTCGTCACCGACAACACCTTCTCGACGCCGCTGGTGCAGCAACCGCTGGCCTTGGGCTCCGACGTCGTCCTGCACTCAGTGACGAAGTACCTGTCCGGCCACTCCGACGTCGTGCTGGGCGCCCTGGTGACTTCCGACGCCGGACTCCGCGCCTCGCTGCTGCACCACCGCACCATCCACGGCGGCATCGCCGGGCCCTTTGAGGCCTGGCTGGCGCTGCGCGGGCTGCGCACGCTGGCCTTGCGGGTTGAGCGGTCGCAGGCCTCAGCAGCGGTGCTGGCCGAGCGGCTGCGCACGCATCCGCGGGTCGGCAGCATCCGGTTCCCGGGACTTCCCACCGATCCCGGCCACGAACGGGCCAAGAGCCAGATGAAGGGGTTCGGCTCGGTGCTGTGCATTGAAATGGCCCCGGTGGGCGGCCTCAGCGGAGCCGACGCCGCGGACCGGATGATCCGTGCCCTGAAGCTGTGGCTGCCGGCCACCTCCCTGGGAGGCGTGGAGTCGCTGATCGAACGGCGGCGGAGGCACACGGCCGAGCCAGCCAGTGTGCCGGACAACCTGGTCCGGATGAGCGTCGGGATCGAGAACGTCGAGGACCTTTGGGCCGATTTGGAGCAGGCTCTGGCCACTCTGGGCGGTTAGGCTGGGGGGATGGACGGAAGAGCGCTTATTTACTATGTCGAAACAGGGATCTATTTTCTCCTGGCCCTGGTAGCCCTCGCCCTTGAGGTGTGGGCGTTCTTTGACTGCCTGCGGCACAAGGCGAACGCCTTCGAAGCCGTGTCCAAGCGCACCAAGACTTTCTGGCTGGCCGTCACCGGCGGCGCCCTGGCCGTCGGCCTGCTCTCCCTCCTGGGCGGCGGCGGTGGCCTACTAGGTCCGCTGGGACTGTTCGGACTCGTCGCCGTAACGGCGGCGTCCGTCTACCTCGCCGACGTCCGCCCTGCCGTCAAGGACGCCGGCCGCGGCGGCAGTCGCAACATGGGCCCCTACGGACCCTGGTGACCCTTCCACATTAACCCGGCGCCACCGCGTCCCAGCCGACCGTAAGTTCTCCCAGCCGCCACCGGGACGGGCCGTCCTGGACCGGCCAGCCTCCGTCGCGCAGTGACCGGCACATGGCCGTCCAGCGTTGCCGGTTTCCGAAGGACGCGAGCGGAGCCGCCTCCAGCCAGGCCTTGTCCATGGCCTGCAGGAAGCCCTGAATCCGCTCGCCCGGGACATTCCGGTGGATGAGGGCTTTCGGTAGCCGCTCGGCGACTTCCGAGGGCAGCGCAAAACTGCCGAACCGCATGGACAGGCTCAGGCTCAGCGGCCGCTCGGCGTCCAGCGCCACCCACGTCACCCGGCGGCCGATTTCGTCGCAGGTGCCGTCAATGAACAGCCCGCCCGGCGCCAACCGCCCCTGCACTAGCCGCCAGATGGCCGCGACGTCGGCTTCCTCATACTGCCGCAGCACGTTGAAGGCCCGCACCAGGACGGGGCGGCCGGCCACGGGCAGTTCGAATCCGCCCAGCTCGAAGCTCAACCCGGGCCGTTCCAGTTCCCTGGCCAGCCGGACCCGCTCGGGCTCGATTTCGATTCCGACCACCCGCACATCGGGCCGGATCGCGGACAGCCGGTCAAAGAGTTCGACAGCGGTGGCCGGGGAGGCGCCGTAGCCCAGATCCACGACCAGGGGATCGGCCGCCGCGCGCAGCCGCCAGGCCTGCGTGCCGGTCAGCCAGCGGTCCAGCCGGCGCATCCGGTTGGGGTTGGTGGTGCCGCGGGTAATGTTGCCCACCGGGCGGCCGGCGCGGGGTCCGCTTTTCGCCACGCCGCGTTTGTCCATGCCGCGTTTGTCCATGACATGGGTCTGCGGGGGCACCACCCGCTCAGCCTTCTGCACCACCTGCCCACCTTATCCTCCAGCGCGGGTTCAGTTCCGGCCCATGAGGCACCCGGCGGGACCGGCGCGGACTGACCCCGCGTTGCGTTGTGGCGGGGGAGATGTAATGCACGGCACTGCCCGCGGCCGCTCCGCTAGGATGAAAACCATGACTTATAAGCTGATTCTGCTGCGCCACGGCCACAGCGAATGGAACGCCAAGAACCTGTTCACCGGCTGGGTGGACGTTGACCTCAACGACCAGGGCCGGGCCGAGGCGATCCGCGGCGGCGAGCTTCTCGTGGAGAACAACATCCTCCCGGACGTCGTCTACACGTCCCTGCTGAAGCGGGCCATCAACACCGCCAACATGACCCTCGACAAGGCCGACCGCGGCTGGATTCCGGTCAAGCGCGACTGGCGGCTCAACGAGCGTCACTACGGCGCCCTGCAGGGCAAGGACAAGGCCCAGACCCTCGCCGAATACGGTGAAGAGCAGTTCATGACCTGGCGCCGGTCCTACGACACCCCGCCGCCGCCCCTGGCCGACGACTCCGAGTTCTCCCAGGCCCACGATCCGCGCTATGCGGACCTCGGTGACGACCTGCCCCGCACCGAGTGCCTCAAAGACGTCCTGGTCCGCCTGATGCCCTACTGGGAATCGGACATCAAGGAAGACCTTAAGGCCGGCAAGACCGTCCTGGTCACTGCCCACGGCAACTCCCTGCGCGCCCTCGTCAAGCACCTTGACGGCATCAGCGACGAGGCCATCGCCGGATTGAACATCCCCACGGGCATCCCGCTGGTCTACGAACTGGACGAGAACTTCCAGCCGCTCAATCCGGGCGGCACGTACCTCGATCCCGAGGCCGCGGCCGAAGCCATCCAGGCCGTCGCCAACCAGGGCAAGAAGTAGCGCCCTCGGCTCACGCAACCACTGAACGTACGACGCCGGCCGGTCACCTCTGAAGGTGACCGGCCGGCGTCGTACGATGTGCGGTCCGGCGCTGGAGTCCGGACAATATTCTCCCGACCCGGGGAGGGCTAGCTGTGCTCGATGCTGTTCGGCTGCCACGCACCGGTGACCAGGTAGGTGACCTTCTGCGCCACGGAGACGCCGTGGTCCGCGAAACGTTCGAAGTAGCGGCTGGCCAGTGCGACGTCGACGGTTGTGGCCGGGGACTCCTGCCAGTCGCTGCGTGCGATCGCCTTGAAAACGCTCAGGTGCAGGTCGTTCACGGCCGAGTTGGCCTTCATGATGTCCCGTGCCACTTCGAGGTCCCGGGTTTCCAGCAGCACCGTGAGCTTCTCAGCGATCAGCAGATCGTGTTCGGCGAAGCTCTTGAACGTTTCCCGCAGCTGGGCGGGAACCACGGTCGCGGGATAGCGCAGGCGGGCGAGCTGGGCGAGGTGCCGGGCGAGGTCACCCATGCGCTCCAGGGAGGCGCTCATCCGGAGGGATCCCACAATCATCCGCAGGTCACTGGCCACGGGGCCCTGCAGGGCGAGGATATCGATGGCGCGCTCGTCGAGGCTGTTCTGCAGGAAGTCGATCCGCGCATCGGCCGCGATGACGTCCTCGGCAAGATCGATGTCGGCGCCGTCGAAGGCAGTCGTGGCTTTCTCGATGGCCTCACTGACCAGCTTTGAGATTTCGACGAGCTGTTCCCCCACTTGGGCGAGCTCTTCCTGAAAAACCTTGCGCACGTGTGCATCCTTTCCTCGGAAATATTGCCGGCC
This sequence comes from Arthrobacter sp. 001422645, assembly GCF_059816125.1. Lineage (NCBI taxonomy): Bacteria > Bacillati > Actinomycetota > Actinomycetes > Micrococcales > Micrococcaceae > Arthrobacter > Arthrobacter sp. 001422645. Next base: position 149,991 of record NZ_JCBANT010000007.1, read on the forward strand.
ACCAACAGTGGCGGGCCCATTTCGGTCACCTCGCGGCGCTCCAACTGTCAAGTGTTCCAGCATCCGGTGAACTGTTACGCCCCAATAGGTGAACGTTAGCTGAACCGGAGCGGCAATAGCGGGAGATTACAGTTTCCGACGCGGGGCAGAGCATAAGCTGGAGCCGTGGATCCAATGCTTATCGGCGTGATCGCCGGCCTGATCGGCCTGGCGCTTGGCGTCTTCGGAGTGCACGCGTTCCGGGTCAGCGAGCGGCAGCGCAAGCTGGTGGACGTCGAGTTCGAGGACCCCTCGCTTCCCGAGGGCGCCGCCGAGGTGCTGGCCGCCGTCGGACGGGCGTTCGTGGTGGTGGACGCGATCGACGGCGTCGTCCGTGCCAGCCCCGCCGCGTACGCTTACGGCCTGGTGCGCGGCCACACCTTGGTCCACGAGCAGCTGCTGGAAATGACGGCCAAAGTCCGGCGCGACGGCGTCATCCTCGAACGGCTCCTGGAACTCCCGCGAGGTCCGCTGGGCCAGGGAACCATCGTGGTCCAGGTGCGGGCGGCCGTGATCGCGGAGGAATATATCCTCCTGCTGGCCGACGACAGGACCGAGGTCACCCGCACCGAGGAAGTCCGCAACGACTTCGTCGCCAACGTCTCCCACGAACTGAAGACGCCGGTCGGGGCCATCTCGCTGCTGGCCGAAGCGCTTGAGTCCTCCGCGGATGACCCGGAAGCCGTGCGGCGCTTCGCCCGGCGCACGCACAAGGAATCCGCCCGGCTGGCCGCCCTGGTGCAGGACATCATCGAACTCTCCCGGCTGCAGGGCACCAACGTCGCGCAGCAGGGGCGGGCGGTGGACATCAACACCGTGGTCGCCGAGGCGGTGGACCGCTCGCAGCTGCCGGCAGAGAGCAGGAACATCGAACTCGTGGTCGGCGGGCATGCGGACGCGATGGTTTACGGCGACCAGGACCAGCTGGTGACGGCGCTGCGCAACCTGATCGACAACGCCATCCGTTACTCCCCGGAAAATACCCGCGTCGGGATCGGCATCCGGTCCAAGGACGGCCTGGTGGCTGTGTCCGTGACGGACCAGGGCGAGGGGCTCAGCCCCGAGGACCAGGAGCGCGTCTTTGAACGCTTCTACCGCGTGGACGCGGCACGGTCCCGCCATACCGGCGGCACGGGCCTTGGCCTGAGCATCGTCAAGCACGTGGTCGCCAACCATGGCGGTGAGGTGACTCTCTGGTCACAGCCCGGCCAGGGCTCCACCTTCACCATCCGCCTTCCGGAACTGGAGGGCCAGGACAATGACGCCGCTGCCGGGGAGCGCGACCCCTCGGCCCGCGCGGCCACGGAGTCCGCGGCGCACGGCTCGTCCCAGAACCCAAGACCCGTACGACGTGACGCCGCAGGCGCCCATGAGCAAGGAGCTACCGCTTGAGCAGGATTCTAGTTGTCGAGGACGAAGAGTCGTTCAGCGACCCTCTGTCCTATCTGTTGGGCAAGGAAGGGTTCGAAGTGGAGGTGGTGGACAACGGACTTGACGCCATCATCGAATTCGACCGCAACGGAGCCGATCTGGTGCTGCTGGACCTGCAGCTGCCCGGACAGTCCGGCACTGAGGTCTGCCGGCAGCTGCGGCAGCGCTCGTCCGTCCCGGTCATCATGTTGACGGCGAAGGACGCGGAGATCGACAAGGTCGTGGGTCTGGAACTCGGCGCCGATGACTACGTCACCAAGCCCTACTCATCCCGGGAACTGGTAGCCCGTGTCCGGGCTGTGTTGCGCCGCCAGGGCGAACCCGAGGAGCTGGTCTCCAGCACGGTGCAGGCAGGACCGGTGCGCATGGACATTGAGCGGCATGTGGTCACCGTCAGCGGCGAGCAGGTCTCGCTCCCCTTGAAGGAATTCGAGCTGCTGGAGATGCTCTTGCGGAACTCCGGCCGGGTCCTCACCCGGGGGCAGCTGATTGACCGGGTGTGGGGCTCGGACTACGTGGGGGACACCAAGACCTTGGACGTTCACGTCAAACGGCTGCGCAGCAAGGTCGAGCCGGATCCCTCCGCGCCGCGACACCTGATCACAGTCCGCGGCCTGGGTTACAAGTTCGACCCCTAAACCAGCTCCGGGCCGCCAGCCCGCCCGCGCATAGCGCAGAAAAGGAAGGGCACCCGCACTAAACGCTCAGTGCGGGTGCCCCTACCTTCTGTGTGGAAGCTAGTGGTCTGTGGTGCTCGTCGGCGACGGGGTCGGCGTGGCGGTGCCGGTGGGCTCGCTGCCTGCCGGCAGGTACTGCTGGTAGTCGGCGATCGTCCCGTCCAGTACCGGAACCTTGAACTTCGTGTCCTGGTTCGTGCCGTCCTCGCTGATGCTGACCTCTACGAGGGATCCCGGAGCGCCGCCGGTGGTGCTCAGGATGGCCTCGTCCGTGGAATCGTTGAGCATCGTGTAGGAGTTCGGCTTGACCGGGACCTGGGTCTGGGAGCCGGCGGTACCGAGGATGGTCAGAGTTACGTCCTCGCCGGACGTGTTGTAGACAGCGCCGATCACTCGGCCGGGCTTGTCCTCACCGGCGGAGATGATCATCATGTTGCGCAGCTGCAGCGGACCCACGTTGGCCTGCGTTCCGTCCGACGCCGCGTACTCCGCGCCGGTCGACTGGGGGTTGATGTAGCCGCAGCCCGTTACAGACAGCAGGGCGATGCCCAGAGCCGCCGTTGCCATTGCCAGCTTGCCGCGCTGGCCCCGGTTCATCGCAGTGAAACCCACGTCACGCACTCCTTGAGAGTCTTGGAACAGTATTCAGCCATAGCCTATCGGCAATCCGTCCCAAACGATGATTCGGGTCGCACATATTGCCCCTCGGATGCGGACCCGGCAGGCCGCTCGAAGGGATGCCGCCGGCCCTTGGCAAAGGCGGGGTGATGCACTAATATCCGCATTCGTCAAGGGGTTTGAAGGGCCGTTTGGGGCCATTTTCCGCGTATTCATGCGGTTCTTGGGTGCGTTCCATGGCAGTCGTATGCCTTAAACGTGATAAACTGGTCTGCGGGAAAGGGGAATGTCCACATGGTTTTTGAGGTCGGCGAGACAGTAGTTTACCCTCACCACGGTGCAGCCAAAATTGAAGAAATCAAGATGCGCACTGTCAAGGGCGAAGAGAAGATGTATCTCAAGCTCAAGGTGGCTCAGGGTGATCTGACCATTGAAGTTCCAGCAGAAAACGTTGACCTAGTTGGGGTCCGGGACGTAGTGGGCAAAGAAGGTCTGGAGCACGTGTTTGAAGTGCTGCGGGCCGAGTTCACTGAAGAACCCACCAACTGGTCACGTCGATACAAGGCAAACCTGGAAAAGCTTGCTTCCGGTGACGTCATCAAGGTGGCAGAGGTCGTCCGCGACCTGTGGCGCCGCGATCACGACCGGGGTCTCTCCGCAGGGGAGAAGCGCATGCTGGCCAAGGCCCGCCAGATTCTGATTTCAGAACTGGCGCTGGCTGAGAAGACTGATGAAGAGAAGGCTGCAAGCGTTCTCGACGAGGTCCTGGCTTCCTAAGCAACACGTCGAACAGACAAGAATCGAACCCCGGTGGCCTCAGGCTGCCGGGGTTTCTTCTTGCCCGCTTCCCCCGCACCCGGGGTTGCACTATCACATATGGTCCCTAACAGCGCCCCGGAAGCATCAAAACTGATAGCTCACTGGGATGCTGCGGGCGCAGGGACGTAGTCTTGTCCGCATGGATACTGCACCGACGAACACGTCACCGGCCGGTCCCGTCGTGGCCGTCATCGTCGTGGCTGCCGGCTCCGGCCAGCGCCTGGGCTACGGCATGCCGAAGGCCAAGGTTCCGCTGGGCGGCGACACCATCCTCACCCACGCGCTGCGGGGCGTCGCGGCGGCAGGTATAGCGCAGCAGATCTGCGTCGCCGTTCCTCCCGGGGACACGGAGCTCCATGCCCTCTGCGACGCCTTCGCGCGGGACCTCAAGGCGGAGCATCTCCGCATGCCTGCCACGGGCGGCGGACAGCCCCCGGTCGTGACCATTGTCGACGGCGGTGCCAGCCGGGCCGAGTCGGTCCGCGCCGCGCTGGCAGCGCTCCTGCCGGCCACGGAGGCCGTCCTGGTCCACGACGCCGCCCGCGCCCTGGCGCCGGAGGCCGTCTTCCACCGTGTCGCCCACGCCCTCACGGCCGGCGCCCTGGCTGTCATCCCGGTGATCCCAGTGGTGGACACGGTCAAAACGGTGGAACCGTCCACTGGCGACGGCGCCGCGATCGCCCCCGAGATCGTCACCGGCACCGCGGCCCGGGAGACCCTCCGGGCCGTGCAGACCCCGCAGGGATTCGACCTTGCCACCCTCCGCCGTGCCCACGAGGCCGCTGCCGCGTTCGACGCCGGCCAGGCGGCCGCCGTCACGGACGACGCCATGCTGGTGGAACTCCTCGGCGTCCCCGTCCACGCGGTCCGCGGCGCCAGCCAATCACTGAAGATCACCACGCCGCTGGACCTGATCATCGCCGAGGGGCTCCTCGAAGGTCCGCTGGGTGCCCGCTGGGTGGAAGGCTGAGCATGTCCGGACCCCAGCACGCGCATCTGCCCGTCATCCCGCGGACCGGAATTGGGATTGACGTCCACGCCTACGCTCCCGAGGACGCGCCCCAGCCGCTCTGGCTTGGAGGGCTGTTCTGGGACGGGGAGCGCGGACTGTCCGGCCACTCCGACGGCGACCCGGTAGCCCATGCTGCCGCCGACGCCCTGTTCTCCGCCTGCGGCGTCGGAGACCTCGGGACGCATTTCGGCACCGACCGTCCGGAGTACGCCGGCGCCTCCGGCGTGACGCTGCTGGCCGAGGCCGCGCGGATCGTCCGTGCCGCGGGCTTCGAGATCGGGAACATTGCTGTGCAGTTTGTGGCCAACCGGCCCAAGTTCGGCCCCCGCCGGGAGGAATCCCAGCGGGTCTTGAGCGAGGCAGCAGGCGCTCCCGTTAGCGTCTCGGCCACCACGAGTGACGGCCTGGGTTTCACCGGCCGCGGCGAAGGCATTTCGGCCACGGCGACGGCCCTCGTCTACCCCGTCCCATCCGCGTCGCCGGAGCCCGTCGCCTAGGCTTAACGCAGATCCCTTCCCGCGAAACACCAGGAGACTCCCCGTGAAAAAGCTGCTGCCCGCCGTCGTACTTGTGGCCGGACTGCTGCTGGCCGGCTGTGCCGGGACGCCGAAAATGAGCGTCCCGGACAGCTGCGCGTTCCTCAACCAGGACACCTTTGTCCCCACCGGCAACCAGCAGCAACAGGCGGAACAGATCGCCAAGCATTACCAGGAGGTCGCGGACAAGGTGGCTCCGGAGGTGGCAGCCCCCATCCAGAAGATGGCCGACGTCATGGAAGACGTCTCCGGCTCCTCCCTGGGCGCCAAGAGCGACGAACAGACCAAACAGCTCGCAGAACAGATGAACAAGATCGGCGAGTACTGCAAGTAGGCGCCCGCACCGGTCCGCGCGCCCGGGCCGGACCCCATCGGCTAATCTGGAGCGGTGACCCTGCGCTTCTATGACACTGCATCCGCCGAAGTCCGCGACTTCGTCCCCCTGGTTCCGGGCAAGGTGAGCCTGTACTACTGCGGAGCCACCGTGCAGGGCATGCCGCACGTCGGGCACATCCGTTCGGCCATCGCGTTTGACCAGCTGACCCGCTGGCTGCAGTACCGCGGCTTCCGCGTCACCGCGGTCCGCAACGTCACCGACATCGACGACAAGATCCTCGCCAAGTCCGCCGCGTCCTTTGGGCCTGACTTTGAAGACGAGCCCGGGGCCCTGCGCGACGAGGAATGGTGGGCACTGGCCTACCGCTATGAGCAGGAATTCCTCAAGGCCTACGACACCCTCGGCGTCTCCCGCCCCACCTATGAGCCGCGCGCCACCGGCCACATCCCGGAAATGCACGCCCTCATCCAGCAACTGATCGACCGCGGCCACGCGTACCCGGCCCTGGACGACTCCGGCGACGTGTACTTCGACGTGCGCTCCTGGGCCAAGTACGGCTCCCTGACCCGGCAGAAGATCGATGACATGCAGGGGGCTCCCGACGCCGACCCCCGGGGGAAGAAGGACCCGCGCGACTTCGCGCTCTGGAAGGGCCACAAGGAGGGGGAGCCGACGACGGCGGGCTGGGCCTCGCCGTGGGGCACCGGCCGTCCGGGCTGGCACCTCGAATGCTCCGCGATGGTCACCAAGTACCTCGGCACCGAGTTCGACATCCACGGCGGCGGGCTGGACCTGCGCTTCCCGCACCACGAAAACGAAATGGCGCAGTCCCAGGCGGCAGGCCACGGCTTCGCCAACTTCTGGATGCACAACGGCATGGTCACCTACGCCGGCGAGAAGATGTCCAAGTCCATTGGCAACACCGTCAGCCCGGCCGACATGCTCGAACTCGCCCCGGCCCGCGTCGTCCGCTACTACCTGGGGCAGGCGCAGTACCGCTCGGTCCTGGACTACCAGCCGACGTCCCTGGCGGAAGCGGCCGCCGCCGTCGAACGCATTGACGGGTTCATCAGCCGGGCACTTCGGAGCACAATGACGCATGACGGCACCGTCGGCTTCTTCAGCCACGGCACAGTTCCGGATGCCTTCGCGGCGGCCATGGACGATGACCTCAACGTCCCGCAGGCCCTCGCCGTCCTGCACGACACCGTCCGCGCCGGTAACACCGCGCTCACCGACGGCCAGCTCGACGACGCCCGGCAGGCACTGGCCAGCGTCACGGACATGCTGCGTGTCCTTGGTCTCAACGACACCGCGGCCCCAGCAGCCGACGAGCGCTCCACCACGGCCCTGGGGGTCTTGGTCGATGCGCAACTGGAGGCGCGGGCACAGGCTCGGGCCGCCAAGGACTGGGCGGCGTCCGACGCCATCCGGGACACCCTGGCCACCGCCGGCGTCGTCGTCGAAGACGGCCCGGACGGTGCGACCTGGAGCCTGAAGCGCGGCTGAACCTCGTTGACGGCGGCCGGTGAAGCGGGCCGCCGTCGTCTCCTCCGGTCGAGGATTTACCTCGAGTCAGTAGACTGGAGGTCAGACTTATCAACGAATCGCGTATTTAAAGGGTGAAACTCATGGCCAACAACGGTCGCCGCTCGGTCAAATTGAAGAAGGGCCCCTCCGTCGGAACCGGCGGTCACGGCCGCAAGGCACTTGAGGGCAAGGGCCCCACGCCGAAGGCGGAGGACCGCCCCTACCACAAGGCCCACAAAAACAAGCAGCTCGCGGAACGCTCCGCAGCCAAGCGGCCGGGCGCCCCGCGCAACGCCGGTGCCCGCTCCGGCCCCAAGGGCCGTGCCACGGAGGAAGTCGTCACCGGACGCAACTCCGTCGTCGAGGCACTGCGCGCCGGCATTCCCGCCAAGGCCCTGCACGTTGCCATCCGCATCGAGATGGACGATCGTGTCAAGGAGTCGCTCAAGCTGGCGGCCGAGCGCGGCATCCCGCTGCTCGAAACCGGCAAGCCCGAGCTGGACCGCATGACGGACGACGCCATCCACCAGGGCCTCGTGCTGCAGATCCCGCCGTACGAGTACCAGGACGCCTACGAACTGGCCGAAGAAACCCTCGAAGCCTGGAAGAGGGGCCACGTCTCCAACGCGCCGCTCTTCGTCGCGCTCGACGGCATCACCGATCCGCGCAACCTCGGCGCGATCATCCGCTCGGTCTCGGCCTTCAGCGGCCACGGCGTCATCGTCCCGGAGCGCCGCTCAGTCGGCGTGACCGCCTCGGCCTGGAAGACCAGCGCCGGCGCAGCCGTCCGCGTCCCGGTGGCCCGCGCGGCCAACCTGAACAACACGCTGAAGGCGTTCAAGAACATGGGCATCTATGTTCTGGGGCTCGACGGCGACGGCGACGTCTCGTTGCCCGATCTCGCCCTGGCCACCGAGCCGGTCTGCATCGTCGTGGGTTCCGAGGGCAAGGGCCTCAGCCGCCTGGTCCGCGAAAACTGCGACCAGATCGTCTCCATCCCGATCGACTCGGCGATGGAATCGCTCAACGCCTCCATGGCCGTCGGCATCTCCCTCTACGAGATCTCCCGCCAGCGCGCCGCCAAGTAAACTTCGCTTCAGGTGGCGGTTCGGGTTGCCGTCACCTGAGTTGTGGTTAGGTTCCGCCGGAACCGGAGCTTTGCCGTCGCTTAGTTGTGGCTGGGTCCGCCGGAACCGGAGCCTTGCCGTCGCTTAGCGGTCAGCCCCTTCCTCCCGACGCTCCGGTCGGCCGCGGACGGCCTCACTCCGCTCTGGTCGGCGATGCGCTCCTTGCAAAACTCCGGTACCGGCTCTGACGCTCCCGCACCTTTAACGGGTGGATAGCCAACGCTCCCTCACCTTTTGCGGTGATTGGGCAAGCGCTCCCTCGCCTACGGTGAAATTACGGCAACGCTCCCTCACGTCTCGTGAGGGAGCGTTGCCTTTAAACGCCGAAAGGTGAGGAAGCGTTGCCGGATAAATCGCGAAAGGTGAGGGAGCGTCGTTTCTTTGCAGTACCTCGATGCGGGGTGGGCTGAATACGAGCGGGCGGCGGGGTTTTGCTAGGAGCGCATCGCCGACCAGAGCTTTCGCAGGCCGCCCGCGGCCGGAGGAAGCGTCGGGAGGAAGGAAAGCCCCGAGGGCCCCGAACTGAGCTTGCGAAGTTTGGGAAGGGGCAGACCGCTAAGCGACGGCAAGGCGCCGCTGACCGCGGACGGTGACCTCGGCGAAGGTGACCGCGAACGAAACGACCGGAGCAACCTAGAACTTGTGGCGGTTGGCTAGCACCGGGAGCTTGGTTCGGGCTTCTTTGACGACGGCGGGGTCCAGGTCGGCGAACAGCAGGCCGGGGGCGCCGTCGAGCTCTTCGAGGACTTCGCCAAAGGGGGAGACGACGGCGGAGTGCCCGACGCCGGTGGGCGCCGCACCCTTCGGCTCGATGCCCTGGCTGGCCGGATTGCCCTGGCCGCAGGCGAGGACCAGGGTGGTGGAATCCGCGGCGCGAGCCCGGGCGAGGAGCTTCCACTGCTCGGCCTTGCCGGGACCGGAACCCCAGGAGGCGCACACAATATTGACCTCGGCGCCGCGGTCGGCGTTCTCGGTAAACAGGCCCGGGAACCGGATGTCGTAGCAGGTGGCCAGGCCGAACGTCACGCCGTCGAACTCGAACGTGACGGGCGTGGTGCCGGCGTCGACGGTATCCGATTCCGCGAAGCCGAAGGCGTCGAACAGGTGGATCTTGTCGTAGCTGGTCTCGATGCCGCGGCCGGTGACCAGCAGGGTGTTGCGCACTTTGCCGCCGTCGTCCGCCGTTCCCGGGGTGAACATCCCCGCAACGATCACGATGTCCTGCTCCGCCGCGATGGCGCGCACCGCCGATGCCCAGGGGCCGTCCAGCGGCTCCGCGATGTCCAGCAGCGAGTTGCCGAAGGAGCGCATGGTGGCCTCGGGAAACACCACAAGCTCGGCGCCGCCTGATTTTGCCCGGGCCGCATAGTCCGCGACGAGGTCCAGATTTCCGGCCAGATCGCGTCCGGTGATGATTTGAGCGAGTGCAATCCGCACTATTACCTCCATTTTCGGCGCTTGTTCCAGTATGCAACGCCGCTATTCCGTACACTGCACTTCGTCAGGAAATCAGAATCCGGGGCTATTTGTTCGGCCCGGCTAAACTTGAAGCAATGGTTATGCCCTACGTAGACACAGCTTCCACCGTAGACGCCTCGCGTGCGTTTCCGCTGGGAATCAGCGTTCCGGTCACCGGGTCGCCGGCAACGGACGATCCTCGGGGTGCCTTCGCGAATGTGGCTGTTTACGCGCCCGGCGTGACCACACTGGAGATCGCCTACCAGGCGCCCGGGGGTGTCTGGCAAGTGAAAACCCTGCCGAACGTGACCGACGGCGTGCACCACGGCATCGTTGAAGGCATGCCGGCCGGTTCGCGGTACGGCTTCCGGGCGACGCCGGACCACGAGGCGCTCCCGCTGTCCATGCCCGCCACGGATTTCGACGCCGGCAGCGTGCAGCCGCTGCTGCTGGACCCCTACGGCCGGGCGGTGGACGAGCGCGAGGATTTCATCACGAGCGTCCGGATGGAGAGCGACTTCGATTGGGGTGCCGACCGCGGTCCAAGGATTCCGTGGCGCAACACCATCATCTACGAAGCGCACGTCCGCGGCCAGACCAAGCTGCACCCCGACGTCCCCGAAGACCTCCAGGGCACCTACGCCGGACTGGCGCACCCGGCCATGATCGAGCACTTGATTGCGCTGGGGATCACCTCCGTGCAGCTGCTCCCGGTGCACTTCCACGTGGACGAACCGCACCTGCAGAACCTCGGCATGACGAACTACTGGGGTTACAACACGGCCGCGTTCTTCGCCCCGCACCCCGGCTATGCCACCGAGGCGGCGCAGGCCAAGGGCGCGCAGGCCGTCCAGGATGAGTTCAAGGGCATGGTCAAGCTGCTGCATGCCGCGGGCCTTGAGGTCATCCTCGACGTCGTCTACAACCACACCGCGGAGGGCGGCCCGGACGGCCGGACGCTCAGCTTCCGCGGCCTGGGCGAGATGACCTACTACCGAAATGACGGCCACGGCAGATACGTGGACACCACCGGCTGCGGCAACAGCCTGAACTTCGGCGAGCCCCGCGTGATCCAGCTCGTGCTGGATTCTCTGCGTTACTGGGTGACCGAGTTCCACGTCGACGGCTTCCGCTTCGACCTCGCGGTGACACTGGCCCGCAACGCCGCCAACGAGTTCGATCCCCGGCACCCGTTCCTGGTCGCGATCGGCGCCGACCCGGTACTGTCCGCCACGAAGCTCATCGCCGAGCCGTGGGATATCGGCTACGGGGGCTGGCAGACGGGCCGTTTCCCCGCCGGATGGGTGGACTGGAACGACCACTTCCGCGACGCCGTCCGCACCTTCTGGCTCGCAGACCGCGCCTCGATCGACGCCGGCGGGCAGGGCGGTTCGGTGGCCCGCCTCGCGGACGCCCTCTCCGGCTCCGCAAGCCTGTTTGAGCCGTCCGGCAGGTCCCGGCTCGCCTCCGTCAACCTCGTCACCGCCCATGACGGTTTCACCCTGGCCGACCTTGTGTCCTACGACCGCAAGCACAACGAGGCCAACGGTGAACAGAACCGTGACGGCCACGGCGACAACCGCAGCTACAACCACGGCTTCGAGGGTCCCACGGAGGACGAGGACATCCTCGCCCGGCGGGCCCAGTCCAGCCGCAACCTGATGGCTTCGCTCATGATCTCCCAGGGCGTGCCCATGATCACCGCCGGCGACGAGATCGGCCGCACCCAGCAGGGCAACAACAACGCCTACTGCCAGGACAACCCCATCACCTGGATCGATTGGACCAGCACTCCCGAGTCGCACTCGATGCTGCGCACCACCAAGCGCGTCATACGGCTCCGGAAGGAGTTTCTTGCCGGGCAGCCGCATGACTACCCGACGCGCGAAAAGCAGTCCTACTTCCATTGGTTCGACGAGCGCGGCGAGCCCATGGCCGGGGACCGCTGGCAGGATCCGGGACACCGGGTGGTGCAGCTCCTGCTCGGTTCCGACGACGGCCACGTGGACGGACTCGTGGTGGTCAACGGCGGCGCCAAGGACATCAAGGTCACGCTGCCGCAGCTGAGCAATGAGGACGGGACCGGCAACCGGATCTTCGAACTCCGTCTGACCACCTCCGGGCTCCACGACCGGCGCCAGGGCGTTCGCGTCGCTTCCGGGGAGCGGGACGTGGTGCAGGCCAATTCCATCAACATCTACCGCACGTAGTCCGGCGGTGCTCACCCAGGCACGCGGAACAGGCAAAACAAAGGAACCCATGAAGATCTACTCCGCAGACACCTGGACCATCGAGGAGCTGCAGGCCTTGGCGGCCGACGCCGGCCGGCGGACTCTGCTGGTCCCAGCCGCCGATACCAAGCGGGCCCTCCTGGAGACGTTCGCGGAGACGCTGGACTTCCCGGAGGACTACGGCGTGGACTTCGACGCGCTCAACGACACCCTGCACGACTTCGCTGATGCCGTCGCCGACGACGGCCAGGCCCCCCTCACCTTCATTTGGGAGGTCCCGGCCGCCTTCCGGGCCGACCGTTCCTTCGGCGTGATCTGCGAAGTCCTGCAGGACGCCGAGCGCTACGCCGGAGAGAACCTGGCCGTCACCGCCGTCTGCCTCTAGCGGAACGGCGGCCCCTAGGCGTTCACGATCAGGCCCAGTTCGGCTTTCGACGCGAGGGCCGTGTGCTTCGGGAGCACCCGGACCGTGTAGCCGAAGGAACCGGACCGGTCGATCACGACGGTTCCGCTGAAAAGGTGCCGGCCCTTGCCGAGGTCTTCAATCGCCTTCAGCTCCGCCACCGTGACATCGGCCAGCTCGTCGCTGTCTTCAGCCTTGCCGTACGCCACCTCGACGGACACATCATCCGGGGTGAGGTCGTGCAGGGCCACGTAGGCGTTTACCTGGAGCATGTCGCCGATCTGCGGGTCCTCCGACACACCCACCGAGTCCACATGCTCCACCTGAACTTGGGGCCACGCGGCCCGGACCGCGGAAGTCCACGACGCCAGGGCTTTGGCCTCGGCAAAATCTTCCGCCACGGCCCGCCGGCCGGCGACGGCGGCCGGCCGGTACAGGACGTTGACGTAATCCTTGAGCATCCGGTCTGCGGAGACTGCCGGACCCAAGTGGGACATGGTGTGCTTGATCATCGAGACCCAATGCGTGGGGACAGCCTGCGGCCCGGGCTGCGAAGGTCCGGCGGCGCCGGCGCCGTCGGACACCGTCAGGCCGTAGAAGCGCGGTGCCACCTGCGTCTCCAGCAGCTCGTACAGCGCCGCAGCCTCGATGTCGTCGCGTTCCTCTGGGGATGCTCCATTGTTGGCGGTCGGAATCGCCCAGCCGTTCTCGCCGTCGTACATCTCGTCCCACCAGCCGTCCAGGACGGAGAGGTTGAGCGAGCCGTTCAGGGCGGCCTTCATGCCGGAGGTGCCGCACGCCTCAAGCGGACGCAGCGGGTTGTTCAGCCACACATCGCAGCCCGGGAACAGGGTCCGGGCCATGGCGATGTCGTAGTTCGGCAGGAACGCGATCCGGTGCCGAACGGCCGGGTCGTCGGTGAACCGGACGAGGTCCTGGATCATCTTCTTGCCCGCGTCGTCGGCCGGGTGCGACTTGCCCGCGATGACCAGCTGGATCGGGTGGGTCTTGTGCAGCAGCAGGGCCTTGAGCCGTTCGGGCTCGCGGAGCATAAGGGTGAGCCGCTTGTAGGTGGGCACCCGCCGGGCGAAGCCGATGGTCAGGATGTCCGGGTCCAGCACGGAATCCGTCCAGGCGAGCTCGGCGTCGGCCGCGCCGCGCTTCTTCCAGGCGGCCCGGAGCCGGCGCCGGACGTCCTCCACGAGGGACACGCGCAGCTCGCGGCGGAGGGCCCAGACGTCCTCGTCGCTGACGTTGTAGGTGAGGTCCCAGCGGCCCGGCTCTTCGGCGTCGGAGCCGAACTGGTCACGGGCCAGGGCGGAAACGCGCGGGTCAACCCACGTGGGCACATGCACGCCGTTGGTGACCGACGTGATGGGAACCTCGGAGTGGTCGAATCCGGGCCACAACGCGGAGAACATTCCGCGGGACACCACGCCGTGCAGCTTGGCCACCCCGTTGGCGCGCTGTGCCAGCCGCAGGCCCATAACGGCCATGTTGAAAACGAACGGATTGCCGTCGGTGTAGTCCTCGCGGCCCAGGTTCAGGATCTTGGCCACCGGCACGTCCGGAGCCAGGCCGGCGTCGAAGAAGTGCTGGATCTGCGAGACCTCAAAGCGGTCGATGCCGGCAGGGACCGGCGTGTGGGTGGTGAATACGGTGGAGGCGCGCCCGGCGGCCAGTGCTTCGTCCCAGCTCAGCGGACTCTCCCCGGACATCAATTCCTGGATGCGTTCCACTCCCAGGAAACCGGCGTGTCCCTCGTTGGTGTGGAACACCTCAGGCGCGGGGCTGCCGGTGAGCTTCTGGAAGGCGCGCAGCGCCTTGACGCCTCCCATGCCCAGCAGGAGTTCCTGCTGGAGGCGGTGGTCGCCGCCGCCGCCGTACAGACGGTCGGTGATGCCGCGCGCGGCTTCGTCGTTGCCGGGAACGTTGGAGTCCAGGAGCAGGAGCGGGACACGCCCGACGTCGGCGCGCCAGATGTGCGCCAGCAGCCGGCGGCCGTGGGGGAGCGGAAGCGAGATCTGGAGGGGCTTGCCGTTGCCGTCCGCGGAGGCCTCGCGCAGGAGGGTCAGCGGCAGCCCGTCCGGATCAAGGACGGGATAGGTTTCCTGCTGCCAGGCGTCACGGGACAGTGACTGCTTGAAATAGCCGGCCTGGTAGAGCAGCCCGACGCCGATCAGCGGCACGCCCAGGTCCGATGCTGCCTTCAGGTGATCGCCGGCCAGGATGCCGAGGCCGCCGGAGTACTGCGGCAGCACCTCGGTGATGCCGAACTCGGGGGAGAAGTAGGCGATGCACGCCGGTGCCCCGTCGCCAAGGCTCTGGTACCAGCGGGGCTGCTCGAGGTACCGGTCGAGGTCTTCGGCGGCAGCATGGACCCGGCGCACCACGTCCTGGTCCGCGGCGAGGCGTTGCAGTTCCTCCCGGCTGACAAGGCCGAGGAAGCTCACCGGATCGTGCGAGCTTTCGGCCCAGATCTTCGGATTCAGGCTCTCGAACAGCTGCCGGGTGGGCCGGTGCCAGGACCACCGGAGATTGGTGGCGAGGCGAGCAAGCGGCCGGATCGGCTCGGGAAGAACGGTTCGGACGGTAAATCTGCGGATTGCCTTCACCTGCGAAACACTAACGGACAAGTCGGAGGCCCGGAACCGGTTTAAGTTTCTTTTGTATAAATGACGGACAGGCTTCCGGAAAACCATTGGAAAAACGGAGCAGCCTTAGCAATCTGGCCGATTTGTCGATAACGTCGAGCCTGTGACTAACTCGCGAACCAGTGCCGTGTCCAAGCAAAAGCCGAAGGCCCTGATCACGGACGGCCTTCGCTTTGGCCGTTTTCCGATCACCGCCGTACAGCCGGCGGTTGACGGCGGGAAATTCCCCGCCAAAGCCGTTGTGGGAGAAACCCTGGTGGTGGGCGCCACCGCCTTCCGCGAAGGCCACGACCTGCTCGGCGTCAGCGCCGTCCTCCTGGATCCCCGCGGCAAGGAACGCCAGCGCGTCCGTCTCGCCCCGCCCCGCGGCGACCGAGGCAAGGGAACCGACCGCTGGGAAGGTCTGCTGACCCCGACCACCACGGGCAACTGGTCCTTCGTGATCGAAGCCTGGCACGACCGCTACGGCACCTGGCACCACAACGCCGAGGTCAAGGTGGAAGCCGGCATCGACGTAGAACTCATGCTGGCCGAAGGCGCCGCACTGCTCACCGAAGCGTCCGAGGACTCCTCGCGCCCGTCCGCCGACCGGCGAACGCTGCGGATGGCCGTCGTCGGGCTCAACGATGCCGGCAAGACGCCCGAGGAGCGGCTCGCCGCCGGTTTCAGCCCGGAGGTGGCCGCCGTCGTCGACCGCCAGCCGATCCGCGAACTGGTCACCGTCTCCGAAAATTACCCCCTGCTGGTGGAGCGCGAGCTCGCAGGCCGGGGCTCCTGGTACGAATTCTTCCCCCGGTCCGAGGGTGCCGTCCAGGATCACGCCACCGGCGAGTGGACCTCCGGCACCTTCCGCACCGCTGCCAGGCGGCTCGACGCCGTCGCAGCCATGGGCTTCGACATCATCTACATGCCTCCGATCCACCCGATCGGCATCCAGCACCGCAAGGGCCCGAACAACACCCTGCTGGCCGGACCGCACGATCCCGGTTCCCCGTGGGCCATCGGCGCCAAGGAGGGCGGCCATGACGCCATCCATCCGGACCTCGGCACCTTTGAGGACTTCGACGCCTTTGTGGCGCGGGCCGGGGAGCTGGGGCTGGAAGTCGCCCTCGACCTGGCGCTGCAGGCTGCGCCGGACCACCCGTGGGTCGCGAGCCACCCCGAGTGGTTCACCACCCGGGTCGACGGCAGCATCGCCTACGCGGAGAACCCGCCGAAGAAGTACCAGGACATCTTCCCGCTCAACTTCGACAACGATCCCGCAGGCCTGTCCAACGAGATCCTGCGCATCGTCCTCCTCTGGGTAAGCCACGGCGTCAAGATCTTCCGCGTCGACAACCCGCACACCAAACCGGTGTGGTTCTGGGAATGGCTGATCGCCAAGGTCAACAAGAAGCACCCCGACGTCGTCTTCCTCGCCGAGGCGTTCACCCGCCCGGCCATGATGCACGCACTGGGACGCGCCGGCTTCCAGCAGTCCTACACGTACTTCACCTGGCGGAACACCAAGGAGGAACTGGAGGAGTACTTCCAGGAGGTCAGCCACGAGTCGCCGGCTTTCTTCCGGCCGAACTTCTTCGTCAACACCCCCGACATCCTGACCGAGTTCCTGCAGTATGGCGGGCCGCCCGCGTTCAAGATCCGGGCGGCGCTGGCTGCCACGGCGAGTCCCATCTGGGGCGTCTACGCCGGCTTCGAACTCTACGAGCATGTGGCCCGGCCCGGCGCCGAGGAGTACATCGACAACGAAAAGTTCGAGTACAAGGCCCGCGACTGGGACGCCGCGGCCGAATCCGGCCGCAGCCTGGCCCCGTACCTGACCCGGCTCAACGCGATCCGCCGCGCCCACCCCGCCCTGGGGGACCTGCAGAACCTGACGGTGCACGCAAGCACGGACAACGCCACGGTGGTCTTCTCGAAGCACAAGACCCTTCCCGACGGCACAAAGGACACCCTGATCATCGTCGTCAACGTGGACCCGCACGGCATCCGTGAGAGCACGGTGACCCTGGACCTGGCAGCGCTCGAGCTGGATCCGGAGAACCTGACGCACAATGGCCGTTTTATGGTGGATGATCTGCTGACCGGCGAGAGCTGGGAATGGGGGGAGTACAACTACGTTCGACTGGACGCCCATGTAGAACCCGCACACATTCTTAGCATCCGGAGGTAGAACGAGTGAGTTTCGGCCCGACGAACCCCAACCAGCACTTCAGCCCGAAGGGGACCTTTGAACTGAACGCGCCCGGCCTCCAGCATGATCCGCACTGGTACCGCAAGGCGGTGTTCTACGAGGTGCTGGTCCGGGGGTTTGCCGACGGAAACGGTGACGGCTCCGGCGATTTCCACGGGCTGATCGACAAGCTGGATTACCTGCAGTGGCTCGGCGTCGACTGCCTCTGGCTCCCGCCGTTCTTCCAGTCGCCGCTCCGGGACGGCGGCTACGACATCTCGGACTACAACTCCGTGCTTGACGAATTCGGCACCATCAGCGATTTCAAGCGCCTGGTCGCGGAGGCCCACGCCCGTGGCGTGCGCGTGATTATTGACCTTCCGCTGAACCACACCTCGGATCAGCACCCCTGGTTCCAGGAATCGCGCAAGGATCCGGACGGACCCTTCGGCGACTTCTACGTCTGGAGCGACACGGACGAGAAGTACGAAGACGCCCGCATCATCTTCGTGGACACCGAGGAATCCAACTGGACCTTCGACCCGATCCGGCGCCAGTTCTTCTGGCACCGCTTCTTCAGCCACCAGCCGGATCTCAACTTTGAGAACCCCAAAGTCATCGACGCGCTCTTCGACGTCGTGCGTTTCTGGCTGGACCAGGGCATTGACGGCTTCCGTGCGGACGCCATCCCGTACCTCTTCGAGGAAGAGGGCACCAACTGCGAGAACCTGCCCCAGACCCACGAATTCCTGCGCAAGCTGCGCAAGATGGTCGACGAAAGCTACCCGGGCCGCGTGATCATCGCCGAGGCCAACCAGCCGCCCGCTGAAGTCGTCGAGTACTTCGGCACGCAGGAGGAACCGGAATGCCACATGGCCTTCCACTTCCCGATCATGCCGCGGCTGTACTACGCGCTGCGCGACCAGAAGGCTGCGCCCATCATCGAGACGATGAAGGACACTCCGGACATTCCGGACGGCGCCCAGTGGGGCACTTTCCTGCGGAACCATGACGAGCTGACCCTGGAAATGGTCACCGCCGACGAGCGCGCCGCCATGCTCGGCTGGTACGCGCCGGACCCGCGTATGCGCGCCAACATCGGCATCCGGCGCCGGCTGGCGCCGCTGTTGGACAACTCCCGCTCCGAGATCGAGCTCATCAATGCCCTGCTGCTCTCCCTGCCCGGCAGCCCGTTCCTGTACTACGGGGACGAGATCGGCATGGGGGACAACATCTGGCTCGAGGACCGCGATGCCGTCCGCACGCCCATGCAGTGGAACCCGGACCGCAACGCCGGGTTCTCCCATGCGGATCCCGGCAAGCTGTACCTCCCGGTGATCCAGTCGCTGGTCTACAACTACAGCATGGCCAACGTCGAAGCTGAAGCAGCCCATTCCGGTTCGCTGCTGCGCTGGACGCGCCAGATCCTCAGTGTCCGCAAGAACCACCCGGCCTTCGGCCTGGGTGGCTTCGAGCACGTCGAAGCAGACCACGACGTCGTCCTCGCTTACCTTCGGGAACTGAAGGAAGGCAACTCAGCCGGCGAGGACAGTGAGACCATCCTGTGCGCCTTCAATCTGTCCCAGCACCCCGTGGCCACCACCCTGCGGGTACCGAGGTTCGCCGGCCGGGGCCTCCGGGACGTGTTCGGCGGCCAGGCGTTCCCGGGGATCTCCGACGACGGAACCCTGACGCTGACCCTGGGCAGCCACGACTTCTTCTGGCTGCGGATCCGCTCGGCCGCCTCCAACCCGGCGTCGCCCTACACGCAGGCCATGCCGATCCTGTCCATCGAAGGCTGAGATGACCCGACCCACTCTTACCCCTGCCCTGAGCGGACTGCTCGGCGGCTGGCTCCCGCGCCAGCGATGGTTCCCCGTCAAAAGCGCGGCGTTCAGCTTCGAGCCGGCCGGGCGCCTGAGCCTGGCCGGCGAACCCGGCGGCGCACCAGCTGCGGCCGGACTCGAGGTGCTGCTGCTGGCCGTGAGCTACCCGACGCCGGACGGCTCCCGTACCGACGTCGTCCAGGTCCCGCTCAGCATTCGGCGTTCCCCGCTGGGCGGGGCGGAAGCAGGGCTGATCGGGCGGATATCCGTACCGGGCCCCGCCGGGGCCGCCGGGGCGCCCGACGCCGTGGGGGCGCCCGACGCCCGGTGGATTTACGACGGCGTCCACGACCCCGAGTTCATCGCCGCGTGGCTGGAGCTGATGCGCCTCGGCGGCACCATTCCGACCGGGAACGCCTCAGGCCACCTCGTTGAGTCCGGCTACATCCTGCCACGGGCCACCGGCGTCGTGAAGGTCCTCTCCGGCGAGCAGTCCAACAGTTCGGTGATCGTCGAAGACGGCCAGTCGGCCGCGATCCTGAAGTTCTTCCGGGTGCTCTCCGAGGGCCAAAACCCGGAAGTGGAAATCGGCGCAGCCCTGACCGCCGGGCGCACCTTTGAAGTGCCGGCAACCCTGGGGTGGGTCACCGGGGAGTGGGACGCGCCGGCCGGGGAACAACGCGACCGCCCCGCTCGCGGTGAACTGGCCGTGGCGCACGAGTTCCTCGCCGGCGGACTGGACGCCTGGCGGCTGGCCGTCAACGCGGCGAGCCGCGGCCAGGATTTCACCGCCGAGGCACACGCACTCGGCGCCGCCACCGCGACGGTGCACCGCCGCTTGGCCGAGGCGCTTGGCGTCGCGTCCGAATCCGCCCCGGGAAGTGACATCGCGCCCGGCGTCGCCCAGAGGGTGCGGCAGTCCTGGGCCCAGGCCGGGGCCGCCGTCGGCCCCTACGACGACGCGCTGGACCGTCTCCTCCTGCGGCTTGAGGGCAGCGGCGCCGGTTCCCTGCAACGGATCCACGGTGACCTCCACCTGGGCCAGATCCTCCAGGTTCCGGGTGGCCGCGGGAAGTCGCCCCGCTGGGCCATCCTCGATTTTGAGGGGGAGCCGCTCCGGCCGATTTCGGAACGGAATTTCCCGGACGTCCCACTGCGTGACGTCGTCGGAATGCTGCGGTCCTTTGACTACGCCGCCGGCGCGGCCGTCCGCGAGCACCCGGACGCAGACGTCCCGGAAACCTGGGTCGACGACTGCGCCGAGGCCTTCCTGGCCGGCTACGCGGACGTCATTCCCGGCAGTATCGACCGCGATTCGCCTCTTTTCGTGGCACTGTGGCTCGACAAGGCACTCTACGAAGTCATCTACGAACTACGGAACAGGCCGGACTGGCTCTCCATTCCGGTCAACGCATCACGTCGTCTCCTCGGCAGTACAGGCTCCGGCGTTCCGGCCGAGGCCGCAGCGGAAGGTATCAAAATGACAGGTTCAGCACGTATCGATCGTCCCGGAAGTCCACTCCAGGTGGATGCGGAGACCCTGGCGAGGGTCGCCGCCGGCGAGCACCACGCCCCCCACTCGGTCTTGGGCGCGCACCTCGATGACCACGGGCATGTCACCATCCGCACGGTCAAGCACCTCGCCGAAGCCGTCGCTGTTGTGACCGCTGCCGGCACCTTCCCGATGACACATGAGTTCGGCGGCGTGTGGGTTGCCGTGCTGGAACCGCTGGAGCAGGGCCATGTGCCGGACTACCGGCTGGAAGTGACGTACGAGGGCCAGGCGCCGCAGCCGGCCGATGACCCCTACCGTTACCTGCCCACTATTGGCGAGCTCGACCTGCATTTGATCGGTGAAGGCCGCCACGAGCGTCTCTGGGATGTGCTCGGCGCGCACGTCCAGCACTACAAGTCCGGCATGGGCGACGTCGACGGTGTGTCCTTCGCCGTGTGGGCCCCGAACGCCCAGGCGGTCCGGGTCAAGGGCGACTTCAACGGCTGGGACGGACGGCAGCACTCCATGCGGTCCCTCGGCTCCTCCGGGGTCTGGGAACTCTTCCTCCCTGGCGTTCTAGCAGGGGCGTGCTACAAATTTGAAATCCGGACCCGGGACGGCTACTGGGTGGAGAAAGCGGATCCGATGGCCTTCGGCACCGAGGTTCCGCCGCTGACGGCGTCGCGCGTCGTCGAACCCTCCTACGCCTTCAAGGACGCGGAGTGGATGGAGGCCCGGGCCGGACGGGATCCGCACAACTCGCCGATGAGCGTCTACGAAGTGCACCTCGGCTCGTGGCGGGTAGGCCTCAGCTACCGGGAACTGGCCAAGGAGCTGGTGGCCTACGTCAAGTGGCTCGGTTTCACGCACGTGGAGTTCATGCCGGTGGCCGAGCACCCCTTCGGCGGATCCTGGGGCTACCAGGTCACGTCGTACTTCGCCCCGACATCACGCTTCGGCCATCCCGACGAATTCCGGTACCTCGTGGACGAACTCCACCAGGCCGGCATCGGCGTGCTGCTGGACTGGGTCCCGGCGCACTTCCCCAAGGATGAATGGGCGCTCGCCCGGTTCGACGGCGAAGCCTTGTACGAGCATGCCGACCCGAACCTCGGCGAACACCCGGACTGGGGAACGCTGATCTTCGACTTCGGCCGCAGCGAAGTCCGGAACTTCCTCGTCGCCAACGCGCTGTACTGGCTCGACGAATTCCACATCGACGGCCTGCGAGTGGACGCCGTCGCCTCGATGCTCTACCTCGACTACTCCCGCGAGGAAGGGCAGTGGCAGCCGAACCGTTTCGGCGGACGGGAAAACCTTGAGGCGATCTCCTTCCTGCAGGAAGTCAACGCCACGGTCTACAAGACCCACCCCGGAGCGGTCATGATCGCCGAGGAATCAACCGCGTTCCCGGGTGTCACCGCACCCACGAGCCAGGGCGGCCTGGGCTTCGGGATCAAATGGAACATGGGCTGGATGCACGATTCGCTCAAGTACATTTCCGAGGACCCGTTCAACCGCCGCTGGCACCACGGCACCATCACGTTCTCCATGGTCTACGCCTACACGGAGAACTTCCTGTTGCCGATCAGCCACGACGAAGTAGTGCACGGCAAGGGTTCGATGCTTCGCAAGATGCCCGGTGACCGCTGGCAGCAGCTGGCCAACCTGCGCGCCTTCCTGGGCTACCAGTGGGCCCACCCGGGCAAGCAGCTGATCTTCATGGGCACCGAATTCGGCCAGGAAGCCGAATGGTCCGAGCAGCACGGTCTGGACTGGTGGCTGGCCGAAATCCCCGCGCACCGCGGAATGCAGCTCCTGACCAAGGACCTCAATGAGCTGTACAGCGCCACCCCGGCGCTCTACGAACAAGACAACGACCCCGCCGGCTTCCAGTGGATCAACGGCGGGGACTCGGACCGCAACGTCCTGACCTTCATCCGCCGGGATGCCGCGGGAAACCCGCTGGTGTGCACCTTCAACTTCTCCGGGGGACCGCACGCCGACTTCCGCCTCGGCGTCCCGGTGGCGGGGGAATGGCAGGAAGTGCTGAACACCGACGCCGACACGTACGGTGGCTCCGGTGTCCTGAACGGGGGCACGCTGACGGCCACGGAGGATGGCACCGACGGCCAGCCCGCGACCCTTGCCGTCACGCTGCCTCCCCTGGGAGCCGCGTTCTTCAAGCCGGTGAGCTGACGCCGGCCCGCGGTCCCTGCGGGCGCTGGCCTGGGTGTCGCTGAAGAGCCCGGAATCCCCGTGATTCCGGGCTTTCCAGCGCTCGACCGGAGGGCCCGCCGGCGCCCCTTTGTCACCAGGGCAATGTGGTGGTAGAGTTTATTTCCGCGCTGCTCCCCGGAGTTGATCCGCCACCACGACCCAGATGCCTCACGGCGAGACTGAGTCGGAACGCGGATTTGACAAGGGTGAAGCGGCCCGGTAAGTTTGAAAAGTTGCTCCGGAGCGATCCGCGACCGATTGGTTGTGGTGGTGCCGGGTGTGTCTGTTGTTTGAGAACTCAATAGTGTGCCAAGTTTGTTGATACCAATTTATTGTATTGAATTGGTTGAATTTG